>JBAVQD010000188.1:0-54656 GCA_049693675.1 Candidatus Sulfotelmatobacter sp.
TGGATATCCTCGGCTACTCCCTCGGTGGAATGGTGGCGCAGCAGATCGCGCTGGAACGTCCATCGCTTGTTCACAAAATGCTGCTTGTCGGCACCGCTCCACAGGGAGGAGAGGACATTATGCACATGGAGAAACCGGAACTCAGAAAGATTACGGAAGATCCGAACATGCCTGGGCCGGAGAAACTGGTACCGCCAGCGGACGGGAACCGGTCGTGGTCCTGCCGCTACGCTCGCTTCTCGCCCAATTCATGCAGGAAACTGGGGTCTCGCTCGGTGCCGAAGACGAAGCCCCATTTTCCATGCGGCTCCTGCACTTTCGACGAACCTTTGTCGAGAAGTTGTTTGCCATTCATGGCAAGGTTCAACTGCTCTTGAGGGATCGACAGCCGCTTGGCACCTACGCACGTCACTATTACGATCTGTTCCAGCTCTCGGACAGAAAGAAGTGCTTGCCATGCTCCGCTCCGAAGAATATTCCGCGATCAAAACAGACTATGATCGGATCAGCTAGGAGCATTTTGCCAAACGATACTTCCCACCCACTGGGATGAGCTTCGCCGAAAGCGAAGCTCTATTCCCTTCGGCGGATCTCGGACCCGTCATCAGCAAGGAGTACGAGGAACAATGTCAACTTCTCTGTTATGCTGCTCATCCTTCGTGGGAGGCAGCGCAAGCCCGATTTCGTGAACTCAAGGAACTTCTCTAATCGGCCACTGAGACCCGTCGCGAGATCTTGCGGGCTGCAGTTCAGCGGAAGGGCTGGAGGGAATCTTGCCTTTGTCCAAGAACACGAATATTTTAAGTGACATGGGTTGTCTATTCTGAGCAAAGCGAAGTTGGCTTCGCAATCAGCGCCCGATTCAGTTTCGTTCAACGAGATCGGCGCGGCTTAACGATGGAACGGCGCGATCGACGCTCGCGGGCTATCGGGCCGGGTCTATTCCTTCGTAGCAACGGACATGGGTCGACTTTGCAGGAAGGTAGTGATCAGCGCGCTATCTATTTGCAAGCCGCCGTTGTAGCGAACGAAGCCCTTCCCCCTAAACCCAGTCATAAATTTCCTTATTCTTCCGCGGGTAGTACCGACCATCTCCGCCAGGGTTGTTTGGCTCACCTTCAGGGGGTACTCCGGCTTGGATTCCTTGGTTATCTGACCGAACAGCAACAGAACTCGCGCCAGTCGTCTCTCGCTGAAATTGAAGAATTGGTCCACCAAATCTTCCTCCATTCGAACAATCCAGGAAAGCAGATAATCAGCAAACAGCGGGTCGCGCCTAAGCGTTCGCCCCGCGATCCCCTTCCGCAGTCGAGTGATATTGGACGTCCCGATCGAACTCGCCATGCACATCCGAAGAGATTGCCCTGCTAGACAGCCCTCTCCAAAAAAACTACCTCTTTGCAGGAAGGCGATTATGGCCTTCTTGCGACGGGTGGAGATCGCCGTAAGCTTCACTGTGCCGCTGTGAATGTAGAAGACAGCGTCAGCAGTATCCTCTTGCGAAAAGACTACCTCTTTGTCTCGGTAGTTCCGAACAGTCATCCCAGTGCGGAACTTTTTGTGTAGAACTGCCTGACTGAAACCTGGAGTATGTTTACGCGCCATTCGGGTCAGCGACTGCAATCGTACTCACCAAGATCCAACTCGTCTAATGTTCACAATTGACCACTCACCGCGATGATTCTAGACGGGGGCAGACCAACACTTCGCCGGGAACGTGAGCCTAAGCCCGGACGGCTCTTCGGTTTTTTACATGGTTGTCCAACGAAATGGAGACGCAAAGATCGCTGTCAAGGTCATGGAAGTACCGATAACCGCCGCCCCCCCATTTGATTGGACGGCCAACATTTACGAAAAAGGACTGCATTGCGCGCATCTGAGCTGCGAACGAGATAACCGTCAAGAACTCGTGGCGGGAGGTCGGCCAACTTCGCAGCAGGTTTACGCCCGTGCTCGTCCGCCTCGCACGGCGTGATAGACGACCAATACCAGTACAGCTCCAATCACAGCAACAATAAGGCTATACACGTTTACGCCCGTGACTCCGTGTGCTCCGAACATGCTGAACAGCCAGCCTCCGACTACCGCACCCACGATTCCCAGCACGATGTCCAGGAATACCCCTTCGCCAGTTTTGTTGACGAGCTTGCTGCCCACGAAGCCAGCGATCAAACCCAATACAATCCAGGCCAAAATCGACATAATCCGTCTCCTTAATTATTGGTTATCAACTGCTCGTTCGTTTGTATCGATACGATTTTTACAATTCGGTGTGGCCCGATGCGCGCCCCCAGCTGCGGAGGCGCGCTCGGTTCAACCGGGCTCTCAAGCAGCCTGGCTATATGCGTCTGAGCCGTGCTGCTTTACCATTTTGTTGTAAACCCCCATCAGAAGAAATGCCGCCGGCCACTGGCCCACGAACAACGCCCAGTCATCCTTGCCCACCACCTTGAGAATGGCTGAAGCAGTAATGGCACCGAACGCTGCAGCCAGGTAGCCGGAGCTCGGAATCTTGGAGGTTTGGGATTCTATGGCACCCGTCACGCGATCCTCTGAAACACCGTTGCGAACTTTGTCTTGCATGATCATTCCTCTTTTCATTGATAAGTTGTTGATTCTTACGCCGACTTCTTTACTCTGGTTTGATCGCCTTCTTCGCCGACGTGTTTGCTGCCTTTGACAACCGACTTTCCCTGATGTGCCTCGACCCCCTGTTCTAACTGCGGGGGCTCAACAATCTTCCACTTGCCGCCCTCGTTCCATGGACCGCGAGCGTCGGTTTCGCCTTGATCGCCCACGCCCGTTGAGTCGTTGAAGTACTCGTCCACCAACCCCGGCGTCGGGGGGATTTTGCCAATGGAAAACCGATCTTTTCCCAAGCTCTCAAGCGCAGCGGTGAAGGCCTTCATGTGGGTGATCTCGCGCGTCATCAGGAATTGAAGGGCGTCTTTGGTTCCGGCGTCATCGGAGAAGTTGATCAGTCGTTCATAAACGATTTTCGCCCGCCCTTCGGCGGCTATATTGCTGCGAAGATCAACATCCAGTTCCCCGGTGATCTTTAGATAGTCGGCGGTCCAGGCGTCGCCCATCGAGTTGAACAGGCCCACGCCTCCTCCGCCGGCGATCGCGATAAGGGGATCCGCCTCGGCGGCGTCCCGGCTTTTTTTCATAGGCTTAAGGTGCATGCGTGCCAGCGTGCCCACAATTTCCAGATGGCTCAATTCTTCTGTTCCAATGTCCATGAGCATGTCTTTGCGATCAGGATCATCACAATTGAGGCCTTGAATTGAGTACTGCATGGCAGCGGCAAGCTCGCCGTTCGCACCGCCGAATTGCTCTAGCAGCATGTTGCCAAAGCGGGGGTCGGGACTTCCAACATTCACTGTGTACATTAATTTTTTTATGTGATGGTACATTTCGTATTTTCTCCTCCTTGTTTCATTCGTTTTTCGAATGAATTGCTGGCCGCTTTGACTAAGCGGCGCGCTTGGTTTTCTTTCCCGCCGCGGGTTCTTCAGAACTTTCTTCGTTGGCTTGAGTGTTGATGTCGTTCGCGAGCCCGGCAAGTTTTTGGTCGGTTTGCGTTTCCTCCGTCAGAGTCTTTTCGAGCAGCGACGCATGCTTTGCGTATCCCAGGACCTTAGCGAGCTCGCTCACTACTCCGTACGCTGCCATCTCATAGTGCTCCACGCGGCGGGCCGCGCCGATCAGTCCCGCGTCCAATACGGCATCGTCAAAATCTTCTTCCATCACCTCGGCGCCTTCTTTGACAAGACCCTCCATGCCGACGCACTTTTTGCCTTTAGGGCTCTCATCCAGCGATTGGAAGATCTGTTCCAGGCGTTGAACGTGGCCTCTGGTCTGTTCCAGATGCTTTTCGAAGCCGGCCCGGAGTTCTTCCGCGGACGCAGCCTTGGCCATTTTCGGGAGCGCTTTCAGCAGCTGACTTTCTGCGCTAAACAGATCCTTTAACTCGGCCACATACAGTTTTTTCAGATTCTCGGTTGACATGTTTCCTCCAGAAACGGCTAAAGTTCGATGAGTTCGAATGAAATTGAGGCCCCGGTCAATCCGAGGCCGGGGCCCTATTCAGACTTTCAGGATCTAGGAGACGCGGCGCTGGCCGCCCTGATCCTGTTGCCCCTGCTTGTTGCCCTGCTCCTTATTGCTATCCTGAGAAGGATTTTTCTTTGAAATGTCCTGCGGATGTTTCTCCTGCTGTTGTCCGGATTGTTCTTGGTTGTGGCCCTGATTCTTTTCTGCGTTATCTGTCATTGTGAGTTCTCCTTTTTTATTTTGTTGTTCCGCGCTGGTGCGGAGTGACGATTGATAAGAGGTGCAGACTTAAGGTCGCGCACAAGGTCTGCGGGGTTGGGTCAAGCCACTTCGCCGATACGCGCGTTATCACGCTTCTCGGAGGTGGCCTCACCGGTCGAGGAAACATCTTGAGCACCGCTGTGCTCCAGAATTTCCTTGGCTCTCTTCGTCCAGGTTGAATCGTCGGAGTGAACGGACAGAAGAATTCCGCCATCTTTAACGCGGCCTTCGTAGCGCTTGGCTTCGTACTCCGGGATGCCCATGCCGATCAAGGCACCCGTGAGCCCGCCGACGGCTCCGCCGACTCCCGCGCCTGCAAGGGCCGCCATAATAGGCCCGGCGGCTATGAACGGCCCCAGTCCCGGAATGGCGAGGGCGCCGATACCGAGCAGCCAGCCCAAACCGCCGCCGAGCAGCGCGCCGGTTCCAGCACCTGTTGTGGCGCCTTCAGGCGCCTTGGTGTTTTTCTCGTGAGCAAAATCCTTCGTACCGGCGCCCTCGGGAAGAAGCACGGAAATGTCTGAATTCCGAAAATTGGCGGCTTTCAATGCGTCCACCGCGTTCTCGGCACTCGTTCGATTCGGATAAATGCCAAATACCGCTGAATTCTTTCCTGCCATGTTGTTTCTCCTTATTATTTTCTTCGAAGGCTTATTCCTGCGGTTTGATGTTCAGTTCGCTGGTGACCTTGCTTTCGCCGGCGACTTCATTAGCCTTAGCCTCGACCGTCCGCTTTTCGTCTTCTGATCGCACCGGTCCCTTGAGTATGACCTGACCGTGCTGCGTAATGATCTTGACGTTGTGTGCGTAGGTGGAGAGCGATTTGTCTTTCATGATGGACTGTCGAATCTGCTGCGTGATGTCGCGGTCGGAACGGTTATCTTTTTGCTGGTCCGCGGTCGGCTCATTTTGGCTCCGATCGCGTTCGTTGACTTTGGTGTTGTCAGCTGCAGGCGAGGCCTGCTGACCGGTTGGTTCCTGCGCGTACGTCAGTACTCCAGCACCAAGCAGCAAACCGGTGCATAGGAAAGTGCGAAGTACGTTTCTATAAACAGCTTTCATCGTGATTTCCTCCTAACGATTAAAGATATGGAAAAGTCCGGGCGTTCGAACGATGCCGAACGCCCCGGATAGCTGAAACGGTTAAGGAGTCTGAATCGTCAAGTGGTCCTGGACTTCCCGATCACCACCTGGCGATCCGAACGGCCTTGTCACGGTCATCTGCGCTCACCACAGAGCCGGACAGTTTCACCGCATCGACCGTGAGAGTCACCTGGATGTCCTTGCTTGCCAG
Organism: Candidatus Sulfotelmatobacter sp.; assembly: GCA_049693675.1. Classification (GTDB taxonomy): domain Bacteria; phylum Acidobacteriota; class Terriglobia; order Terriglobales; family Acidobacteriaceae; genus Sulfotelmatobacter. The sequence goes on from JBAVQD010000188.1 coordinate 5,612, forward strand.
GCCGGGTTCGCTTTTGAGCTTTTCTTCAATCGCGCCCTTTGCTTCTCTCGAACTCAGCGCCTCATTGTGTGGGCCGGTTTTTTCTGCTGCAGTCGGGCGGGCCGAAGCTTCGGTAACGCCTGCCTCAGTACCATACTTTTTCACGGCCGCCAGGAATGTGTGTGAACCTTCGGGCGCTTTCACTTGCCCCTTCAGGATTTGAGATGAGGGGATCAGGTGCCCGTACAGGATGCGGGTCCCGTCTTTGTCCTGTGTGATCGACGCGCCGTTCACCGTGACGCCGGCAAAAATGCCGTGAGCCCTGGAATAGGTGAGCACCTCGGCGCGCATCTTCCAATCGGTCTCGCCTTCCACATGCCGCCCAACGGGCCCTGCGGCAGCGGAAGCGTCTGCGCCGATTTTGAATTTGCTGGAGAGCATTCTCTCCATGCCATGGTCATTCATCACAAGCATGACCACGTCAATCGCTTCTCCGCCGATCTGCAAACCCCAACTACCTCCGGTGACAGAGAAGGGCGCAGGCGCGCTCCATCCGGACTTGGTGCGGCAGACGGCGATTCCTCTCCCGTGCCGACCTCCGAAGACAAAACCGATTTTGATCATCGAGGGTATGACCGCGACGCACTTCGCGGAGTCAAGAAGTTCTTCGGGAATTCCCTTGTCCGGGGTCCCCATGATTTCGTCCAGAACTGTTGCAGCGGCATCCATCCGTTTCACTTGCTCCGACGGTTCTTCCGCCGCGATCGACATGGTGCTTGCCAAGAAAGTAGCTGCCAGCACGGCTAATATTCCTGCTTTCAATCTCATTGCAAAATCCTTCTGCGCGAATTCGCGCCATTCAAAGTCGCAATGAGGTGAACTCACGCGACTGGTAGCTTGTAGTGATTGGAGAGTTGCGGCTCGCCAACCGACGTCGATTCCAACCGAGAAGCAGGTCAGGAATGATAAGGACGCCCGAATTCAACAATATTGCCGAGGGCGGGCGAATACTATCCACAACACGCTGTACGAACCGCCGACGATTCACCTTAGGCCGCTGTTTATCTGTTTATCGAACCGAAGCGGCGGACCGGGATCGGACTTGCTGGTATGCGAAAACGATTGCGCGAATCGGGTGGACGCTTGGACGTCGAAATCGGACGTAAATGGCACGCTAATCCGCGCTGTGATCCCTGTATCGGCAGCCACTGAAGCAAAGGAGTCGGGCAGCGCGGCCTAAAGCTGTCGATGTCGGACAGAGAATGAGGCTCCTGAAGAGGAGACTGACCATGTGCGAAAACGTCTCATCACGCCGACTCCACAGAGTATCCGGACCCACGGACCAGGGTGGCTAGACACAGAGCGTGCGGCCGTAGCGGAAGTCACGTCGGAAGACAAGGACTTTCCGGTCGAGGCATCCTCGGTCTCAGGGGATTCGCGAGGCTGGCGTGCGGCAATTCCGGGAAGTCAGACGATTCGTCTGGTCTTTGATCAACCGCAAGGGCTCAGGTGCATATCTGTTGTTTTTGAAGAAACGGAAGCTGAGCGGACCCAAGAGTTCGTCTTGCGCTGGTCTCACGGATGGCGGAAGCTCACTAAAAGAGACTGTGCGCCAACAGTGGAATTTTCAGTTCTCCCCTGATTCGATACGAAGCGGAAGACTATAAAGTCGATCTTTCAAACGTTACTCTCCTTGAATTGCTCATCAAACCGAGTATCGCTGACGGAGCCGCTCGCGCTTCATTAAAAACCTCCGGCTGTCTTGAGACTCGCGCACGTCCTAGATTTTCCGCATGAAAACCATGACAATGAAACTCCTGATGCCACATATTGTGGCGAACTCGCGTCCTCCAAAGTAACAGTCGCTTTAACCAACTGAACTACTCTCCCCGCAAAGTGACTAAAGAGAACTTCCAGGTGCTTCCAACGCTTTCTAGGGTCTTGCGCTACCTGAAATTCGGCAAAAGGGGGCAGCGCTCGATTTTAAGAAGATTCTCCCTGTTGACTCGGTTGACGCCAGGCCCTCCGGGGCTGCGCTCTACCGGAATCCCATCTCGTCATATGTTTTAATTTGGGTGGCAACAGCTCTAGGTCAGCAGGAGAAAATTGTGAGATGTCGAGGGTGCGGTCCAAACTGTAATGACTGATTTGGTGGCCAGGGACTCCGCGATCTCAAAAAGCTATATGCCGGAGATCGTGAAGTGGAAGATCAACTGACAATTCAGGAGCGATAAAGGCGGACAGCCTGCGCCTGAGGCCCATCTTTCCATTTTCGCGGCTTCAGGCGCATTTGATTTTCTTGATGCTCGCCACCAAATCCTCGCTAAGACGACTCTTGTCTATGCAACCATCCGCGCCTGCCGCTATTACGTTGGGTAGCAGCTGAAGGGCATCATGCTGGCTAATTACTAAAATCTTTGTCTGCCGCACCTCTTCGCGGAGACGTCGCGCTACTTCCAGCCCATTCATCCCCGGCATACTTATGTCCAGCAGGATCAGGTCGGGCAAAAGTTCCCGAGCTTTCTGCAGTGCCTCCGATCCGTTCTTGGCTTCCCCGCAGACCTCCAAATCCCTCTCTGAGGACAAGATTCCACACACACCACGACGAACAACGTCGCTATCATCGGCGATGAGAATACGCATGACGCCGACCTCCGCAAGAAACTCATCTGGCAGCCCTAGTTATGAAACCATGGTATCACCTTGGGAAACAACATCCATAGGCACCGGCAACGTGACCGAGATCGTCGTACCTGAGGAGTTCGACTGAATCTTCACCGTTCCTCTCAAATGGCGGACCCGCTCGCGTATTCCGGAAATTCCGACGCCTGCGTTCTGCCCCTGAATACTAACCAGTTTTTCTGCCGGTATTCCCTTCCCTTCGTCCTGAATATCCAGGGAAACAATCTCTGCCTTGTGCACAATCCGTATTATCGCCCGCTTGCTGCCGGAATGGCGATGAATATTGGTGAGACATTCCTGCACAATGCGAAACAGCACCATTTCTACTTCGGAGGGAAGCCTGCCGAAGTCCTCAGAGGTGCAAAACTCAATCTTCAGATCGCTGCGTCCCGACAACCCCTGGACATACCAACGGATGGCTTCTGGTAAGCCGTTCTCGTCCAGAAGAGGAGGATGCAGCAGATAAGACGTGGTCCGTATCTCTTTGCTCAGCTGCTGAACAAGTTCCCGGCTGTCTTTCACCCCTTTGGCAAGCTGTGGATCGTGCCTTACACGCTGACCGATACTACCCAGACTCATGCCCAGGGCCGTTAGAATTTGGCCTGCACTGTCATGTAGTTCGCGCGCGATATGCCGTCGTTCATCGTCCTGGGCGCGCAAGAGTCGGTTTGAAAGGTCTCGCAGTTGCTCCGACTGGTCCAGCACTTCCGCGTTTCTTCGCTCCAGTTCCCGGGTCCGGAGGCGCACTTCGGTTTCAAGCCCATCGGCAAGCGAACGGAGCCGCTCCTTACTCTCTCGCAACGCTTGTTCAGCCCGCTTCTGCTGAGTAACGTCCCGCGCCACTTTCGAAGCTCCGATTACTCGGCCTTCGCCATCTCTCACCGGTGAAATTGTCAGTGAGATATCGAGTGGCGCGCCATCTTTGCGCACCCGCACAGTTTCGAAATGGTCGACGCGCTCGCCCCGTTTGAGCCGCTCCAGAATCATCGCCTCTTCCTGCTGGCGGTCCGGCGGAATGATTAGAGTGATAAGTTGCCCCATCGCCTCGTCGGCAGTGTATCCGAACATCCGCTCCGCACCCTTGTTCCAGCTACTGATCACGCCGTCAAGACTCTTACTGATGATCGCGTCATCAGAGCTGTCCACGATCGCAGCCAGCAAACCGGTCGTACGCTCCGCCTCCTTTCGTTGCGTGATGTCCCGCGGCATCCTGGAGGCACCGATAACATTGCCGGCAGCGTCCTTCACTGGCGAAATCGTAAGCGACACATCGAAGGTGGAGCCGTCTTTGCGGACGCGGACGGTCTCAAAGTGCTCGATGTGCTGTCCCCGTTTGAGGCCGTCGAGAATCGTCGCTTCCTCCTCCAGACGGTTCGGCGGAATGATTAGAGCTATATTCCGGCCGACGGCTTCTTCCGCTTTGTGGCCGAATAACCGTTCTGCACTTCGATTCCAACTGGTGACAATGCTATCGAGATTCATGCTGATGATCGCTTCATCAGATGAATCTACGATCGCAGCCAGCAGCCCGGCTGCTCGCTCGGCTGCCTTTCGTTCGGTGATGTCCAACAGCATGTTGACGCCGCCGATGATCCTGCCTTCTGCATCACATAAAAGCCTAGGATACGGCGTGAACCAGACACGCTTGCCGTCCGGTCTTTCGGCAATGCATTCCGCACCGTCAATGATGCGGCCCTCCTTGACCGCGACCGCCATCGGGCACTGGTCATGCGGCAAAGGGGTTCCGTCTGGCAGGAACATCTTCCAACTAACACACCAATGGTCCGTGCCTAGCTCAGGCACACGACCGGAGAATTCGGCAGCCGCCGGGTTGAAGTGCGTGAGGCGACCTTCGGCATCAGTCGTATAGATAGCGGCGGGAAGAACGTCAACCATCTCGCGAAAGCGTCGCTCGCTCTCTCGCACCTGGGCTTCTACCTGTTTGCGATCGCTGATGTCACGGGTGAAGCACCGCGTATGGACGAACTTACCGTCCTCGAATAGCGCACTCGAATCGATGAGCACGTGGCGAACTGAGCCGTCCTTGCACTGCAGCTGTGCCTCGTACTCGCGCAACACTTCTCCCCCGCGTAAGCGGTGGAGAATGTCCTCAATCACCGGCGCATCCACGTGAAATTCCGAGATATGATGGCCGACATACTCCTCCGCTGTGTAGCCGAGAAGATTCAGTTCGGTCTGATTGGCCCAAAGAATTCTGCCGTCGTGCCCCACCCAGTGCATGCCGATGGTTGCATTCTCAACAAAATCACGAAGGTTTGATTTGCTCTTTCTGAGGGCCGCTTCCGTTTCTTGGCGCTCTGCAACTTCTACCTTCAGGGCCTCAACCCGCTTCAACATCTGATATGCCGCAGAGGCGAATTTACCCAGGGAACGCATGATTCGCTCATCCTCAGCGTCAAACTGGAGGCTCTCATCATGAGCGATGGCCCAAATCGTTCCTATCGGTTTGTCAGCGACGTGGAACGGAATGAGCAACACTTCGACAATTGGGGGTTTGATGTTAGAAGGAATCGGATAATACCGTTCAGGGTGTGAGAGTAATAGACTGGCGTTTCGATCCAAGACTGTGCCACAGGGGCTCGCCTCTCGCGGCATGGTGCCGCCAAGATACCCGGCCCATTGCCCGGCTACGGCCCGCCATCTGAAGATTTTTCGTCCGTCTTCTTCTTCAAGAATGCTGACGCCCGCCGACTGAGCCCGAGACAGCTCCAATGCGACGTCGACGAGCTTTTGCAATACGTTCTGGGGCGAATTGGCCATCTCCTGTGCGAGTGCCGATAGCGCGCGGCTCTCTGCTTGGTAGTCCGGCGATCGCGATGGACGTTTTCTCAGTTCGGGCGTGCTGACCACCGACTCCAGCGGCACGCGGAAGTCATGGCCTAATGAAGACTCCGTCGTTACCCCTGACGTGATCCGCTTCTCGGAACTTTGACGCTCAACCATTCTGTTCATAACGGTCACCAAATTAAGCGCGAGAACGGCCTTGGCGAGATATCCGCTCTCTCCACTTTCCGCCGCTTGCCTGCAAACAATATCGGATCATTCTGACTGATAGGATAACCGCAGACTCAGGACCTTGCCGGCGGTGATTCGAGTTGCCTCGATCCCATTCATTTGAGGCATGGAGATGTCCCTGAGAATGAGATCAGGACGCAGGGATCTCGCCTTCTCAACGGCTTCAACTCCGTTTATAGCCTCCCCACACACAAGCCACCCGGGATTTAGCGACAATAGGGAGCGGAGTTCGCGCACGACGTTTTTGCTGTCGTCGATGAGGAGAACACGTACCGACACAGAACACCGCCCCAGCTTGACCCTTGCTGAATCAGAAGTATACGCTCGATCATAGGACCCAATACAGGATTAGCAAAGATCAAAGATAAAGAGCAAACAGCGCTCACCCTAGAGCGCCTACAAGATTGATTTCGCTACTCTGAACTGGCCCCACTTCGATCATTACATTTGGCCCCACCTTAACCGATAGATCGGCCTACCCTGATTTCTGCCAGCCAGGACGGGGAGGCGATGGACAGGAGACGCAAGGTGGAGCTATTCGAAGAGATCAGGCGGGAACATGCGCATGGAGCCGGTACGATTCGGGCGGTCGCGAAGAAGCTAGGCGTGCATCGGCGGATGGTACGACAGGCACTGGCCAGCGCGATTCCGCCGGAGCGCAAACTGGCGGTGCGGAATAAACCGAGGTTGGGTCCGGTGATGGAGTTCATTGACGAGATTCTGCGCGAGGACGGGATGGCTCCACGAAAGCAGCGGCACACCGCGCATCGCATCTGGCAGCGGATCCGCCAGGAACAACTCAGCGCAGCAGTGGCGGAAGCGACGGTGCGCCGTTATGTGCGGGAGCGCAAGCAAGAGTTAGGACTCAGGGCGCGAGAGACGTTTGTGCCGAAAGTGTACGACTGGGGTGGCGAAGCGCAGGTGGATTGGTACGAAGCTGTGGCCGAGATCGGAGGCGAGCGCCAGTCGGTTCATCACTTCGCGATGCGCTCGATGGCGAGTGGCGGAGCGTTTCACGTGGCCTACTATCACGCCACGCAGCAAGCGTTTTTGGAAGCGCATGAGTTGGCGTTTCACCACTTCGGAGGCGTATTCCGGCGCTTGCGCTACGACAACCTGAAGAGCGCGGTGAAGAAGATTCTGCGCGGGCATCAGCGGGAGGAGACGGAGCGCTTGATCGCCTTTCGCTCGCATTGGGGCTTCCAGACGGAGTTCTGCAACCCCGCACGGGGCAACGAGAAGGGCGGCGTGGAGGGCGAAGTAGGTTACTTCCGCCGGAATCATCTGGTGCCGGTTCCGCAAGCGAAGAACTTGGAAGAGCTGAACGAACAACTACGAAGTTACTGTCAGCAAGACGAACAGCGGCGGATTGCAGGCAAGCCGATGCTGGTCGGCGAAGCGATGCGAATCGAACGCGAGCATCTGCTGCCGCTGGCGGCGGAAGGATTCGAACTGGCGGAGACCAGTTTCCCGACAGTGGACGGCAAGGGCTGCGTGAAGGTGCGCACGAACTTCTATTCGACGCCATTGCGGCCGGGGGCACGTGCGCAAGCGAGATTGTTGGCCGCCTATGTCGAGATCTGGCAGGAACGGGAGTGCGTGGCGCGGCACGAGCGCAGCTTCGGGCGCTTTGAACAAGTGCTCGATCTGGAGCACTATCTCGACGTGCTGGAGAAGAAACCGGGAGCGCTGGCGGGATCGAGTCCGCTGCGGCAGTGGCGCGAACGCGGACGCTGGCCGGCGAGTTTCGACCGGCTCTGGCAGAGCTTGCAGGAACGGCATGGCCGGCAGCAAGGCACGCGAGAGATGATCGAGTTACTCACTCTCGGCAAGCGTTACGGCTGGGAGACCCTGCAGCAGGCGGTGGAGAAGGCGTTGGCTTTGGGGTGCACGGATGCGGCCGCGGTTCGGCATTTGCTGACGGCAACGGAACTGAGTCGTCCGCGCACGGAGTTACTGGAGTTGAACGGGCTGGAACGCTACGAGCGTCCGTTGCCCCAGATGAACGAGTATGACCAGTTACTCAACATCGCTGCCACGGCTGCGGAGGTGGCGTGATGAAAGAGCAGACTCAGGCTCTCGAACACGCCAGCGTAAGGCAGTATTGCAAGGCGCTGCGCGTCCCGATGATCGGAGCGCACTTCGTGCAACTAGCGGAGCAAGCCATCAAAGAACAGCGCAGTCACATCGGCTACCTGGAAGCGCTGCTCACGATGGAGTCGGAAGAGCGTGATCGGCACGCTATTCAGCAACGATTGCGCGATGCGAAGCTGCCACGACTGAAGACGCTGGAGGAGTTCGACTTCAACCAGGCGCGGCAGATTCCGGCTGCGAAGATTCGCGAACTGGCCGAAGGCGGCTACATCGAACGCGCCGAACCCGTGGTGCTGATGGGTGAGTGCGGCACCGGCAAGACGCACCTGGCGACCGGCCTGTGCGTGGCCGCGTGCCGCCAGAAGCGGCGAGCACGATTTACCACGGCTGCGAATCTCGTCAATGAACTGGTCGAAGCCCGTCAACACAATGCCGTGAAACGAGTGCTGGCACGCTGGTTGCGCTACGACGTGATCGTGCTCGACGAAGTGGGCTACGTGCCGTTGGCCGACATTGGCGCGGAGTTCTTGTTCCAAGTGATCGCCGAACGCGCCGAGCGAGCAACGCTGATCGTGACTACAAACCTGCCGTTTTCCGAGTGGACGCAGGTGTTTCCCAATCCGCGCTTGTGCAAGGCGTTGCTGGATCGAATCACCGATCGAGCGCACATCATCGAAACCGGCGCCGAGTCGTACCGCTTTCGCAGAACCCTGGAGGTGCGGCAGAAAAAGAAAGCATCGTAGCCGGCGGCTTCTATAGCGCTGGGCAGGGGAAGGAACTCAAACGCCATTCCTTCCCCTGCACCCCCATCCTGGCTGCAACCGAAAGATCGGACAGCCATCCTTATTAATAAAGGTGGGGCCAAATGTGAGTATCAAGGTGGGGCCAAATCAGGTTGTCAAAAGCAGGCGGCTAGAAAGCGCCCGTCTCTCGGTCGTAATACGGTCCAGCCGGTGCGCCCAGTATGTCTTGGCGATCTCCGGTAGTCGGTTGAGGAGTTCTTGCGTGGGTTCCATCATGCTCAGAATTCCCACAAAGGCATTTTCAAGCTCTTCACGGCTAGCGCTAACGCGCACGACACATTTGGGATTCCAGCACCAATAACGCGGGTATTTCTCAGTGCGGCCCTTGACGAAGCCTGCAGTCAGCTTCTTGCCACATCCCGAGCACATCACAAAGCCTTTTAGTGGAAACTCGGAATTCACTTTCTTGTGGACCACAGGCGTAGAGGTTTTTCCCGCCAACGCGTCTTGGACATCGTCAAAGAGGGTTTGAGACACCAAGGGTTGGTGCAGTCCCTTAACCTTGTTTTCTCCTGACACTATCCAGCCTGCATAAATTTGATTGCGCAGCAGGCGCGAGAGTGTTTGCTTGGTCAACGGGCGTCCACGCCGCGTGTTGAGGCCCAACAGATTGATACGGCGCAAAACTTCTTCCAACGTGTAGCTGCGGGAGGCGACCAGCTCAAACGCCTTACGCACCAAGTCCGCTCGCTGTGGGTCTATGCGCAGCTCTGGAGGCACACCCTTGGCAGCTTTTGCGTTCAGGTAGCCAATTGGTGCAACACAAAGCCAACGCCCTTGCTGTACGCCAGCAGACATGCGGTACTTGATGCGCTCAGAAAGACTGTCAGAGAAAAACTGATTGACTGCACCGAGCAGGTTTACAGAAAGTTTTCCAGCAGCGGAGTCCTCGATTGTTTCATCGCAAGATACTGGGGTGATCCCAAGCTGCCTCAGGGTTGCCAGTGTCACCGATTGATCTCCAACATTGCGAGCAAGCCTGCTCAGGTCGGCAAAGACAACATGGGTGACTTTGCCTTTGTGCTTACGGCAATAATTCAGCATGGCTTGGAATTGCGGACGCTCAGCAGTTCGCGCAGAGTCAGCATCAACGAAAGTCTTATCTACGGTGAGGCCGTCACGCGTGCAGCGGTCAGTGCATTTGCGTTGCTGAGTTGGTAGGTTTTGAGCTTGGCTCGCCTGCTCATCCGTCGAAACCCTCACATAGAGGACAGCAATATTCATTTTTTGCACCTGTGCTATTTCTGCCGTGCAAATCTTACCAGATGGCCCAAATATCAATGAGCGTAATCGATTGTGGGTGTTGAAAAAGTCCCTTCCACGGAACGGCTTTTCATCTGCGAGCAGTGTCGCCGGTTTTCTTGTCTCCGTTCGACTAAGTAGTGACCGGCAGGACTGGGGTTGTCGGCTGACTGAGGAGGCGCACCAGTCGCTTGAGGTTCTGGGCCGCCGCTGCCAAGGCCGGTGAACCAGCGCCACGCCAGATGCATGCGCAGTTCCTCCACCAGTTTGCGTTCGCTGGTGATGCCATACAAGTAACCGATCAGCAAAATGCGCAACAGAAGTTCGGGATCGATCGAAGGGGGGCCTGTCTCGCTGTAGCTGGCTCGCAACTTCTGACGCACGAACTCGAAACTGATGTGCCTGTCGATAAGCCGCAGCAGATGGTTCTCAGGAACTTGATCTTCCAGACGGAAGTAGTAGAACAACGCTTCAGAGCGGTCGTGTTGCCCCATCATGATCAGCAGGCCTCCGACGATGAGAATCCAACAGAGCATGGCTAAGATCATCACTTTCTTTTAACATGCTTCTGCCATCTCTTGGCCGGCAAATCACAGTGACTTTTTCAACACCCACGATTCTTTGCGACAGTCGGCATCGCACCCACGGAAGCGTACTCAATTCAGTTTTCTTAGCTCTATGCCGCGAACATCTTGTGTAAACACGGCCAGAGCTGAAACTCGGCCCTGCAAATTCCTCTGAAAAACAATCCTTCCGAGTTCGTTTGAGTCGAATTCGTCCGGCGTGATTTGAGTCAGTGTCTCGGGGGGAGCTTCGCCATTTCGCAACGTCAACATTCCGTGTTCCAGCGACACACTGTACGTAGCGTTGAGTTCTTGGCTCTGAAACTTTCCTGCATAAGCGGCTAGCGCCGTTTTGCTTGAATGAAGCTCATCAACCTTTCGACCCGAAAAGTACGTTTCACCTCGGATGTCGAGTCTCGATTTCATCGTGCCGTTTGAGTTATCGAAGGTGATCACGTTACTTTCAAGATCGTAGAACTGGTTCGCGTTGATCCGCCTCAGGACTGCTCCCCACGCCATCAAACTACCGTTCGATGCACTGAACGAGTACATTAAGTGGGTACGGGGATCGAGGTATTTCCCAGCGAATTCGGCGGGATCGGGAAGGTTCTCGTTGTGTGAGGGGTTGAGGGCGCTTGCTCCGGGATGCAACTGGTCAGCCAGATAGAGATCGGCGACCTTGCGTGCGATATTTTCGGGGACGGCATCGGAAACATTGCACAGGCAGATCACGCTGAATTTCTGCTCCGGGAAGCGCAGAAGCTCAGTCCGGTATCCGAATAGTGCCCCACTGTGATCCACGATTGGCAAGCCTCGATAGTTCCCCAAGTCGAGTCCCATCGCATAACTAATCTTGTTGCCGTTGTTGAGCACACCGGGTGTCTGCAATTCCTGTACGAGCGTTCCTTTGCCAAGTCGATTCGCGTAAAAGTTCCTGTCCCAGAGAAGCAGGTCCTGAACGGTGCTCATGAGACCACCGCCCCCCACGATTTCATACGTTGTGGACCAGTCCACGCGAAAAGTACCGTGAGGGCCTGAGTCGTATGCAGCAACACGACCGGGCACAACGACAGTGTGGTCATCGTAGAAAAGCGTATGTCTCATCCCGAGGGGCTGAAAAATATTCTGGGCCGCAAATTCGGCAAGCGACTTTTTGGTTGCCCTTTTAAGTACGATTCCGAGCAGGAAATAATTGGTGTTGCTATAAATCCACTCTTTTCCGGGAATATTGTTCAGCCCTCTTTGACGGACAACCAGCTTCAAAATGTCATCCGGGGAATTGAAATCTGATACGTCCCGACCGGAAAGAGAGATCAACGTGAAGAAGTCTCGAAATCCGCTGGTTTGGTGAATCATTTGCCGAAGCGTAACAACGTGACCATAGTCAGGAAGCTCCGCAATATACTTATGCACATCATCATCCAGCGAGAGGAAGCCTTGCTCTGCCGCGAGTACTACTGCGGCGGCGGTAAATTGCTTCGATACAGAACCCATGTAGAAAACAGATTGTGTCGATAGAGGAACCCCAAGTTCTAGACTTCCGAAGCCATAAGTCTGGCGGTAAACAAACTGTCCGTCGCGTATCACTCCCAGCGAGCATCCCGGAGATCGCTCCATCTCATAAGCGGAGAAGAGTTGATCCACAGTTTGAGGAGCAACATTGTCTGCAATAGCTGCGACGTGAACAATGATTCCGAGGGCAAGGATGACAATAGAAAATCGCATCTGGCACGTCTTCTGACCGAATGTTATCAGATGGAATGAGCTTAGTTGAGCACTCGGGGGGACCCTACCCTCAGCTCTTCGGTTCAAAAAGAGACAACGTATCGCCCTTCTTGGACCCTACGACAAGAAAGCCTTCAAACTTGTGCGCTCCAAAATCATCGGTACCGGCGTCCCGAAAGTCGCCGTACACAAAAACGCAATCTGACAATCGGAACTTGATTTGGTCGGATGTGCCATTTTCTTTTCCGATGATCAGATGCAGCGGGACTCGATCCCCGATGGAAATACGAATCGTTCCCGTCACTCTAGCAACGGATACCGAGGGAGTCACAAAAGCAGCAAGCACAAGTGTTCGCTCCGCTTCATACTTCCTCAGCAGAGACAGCGCGTCCTCCAGCGTGATCTTCATGGCTTGCGGAATCGCGGCGGGGTAAGGTCTATGCCGCCTTCTTCTGTTGTGCCTTAACCTTGGTCCATCTCGCACGCTGTGCGGCTGCCATTTTCCTGCGACTCGCGGCAGAGATTACTCGCTTTGGTCTAGCCGGTTGAGCGCCTGACTTCTGTTTTGCTGCCCAACGCGCTTTCTGCGCGAGGCTCATCGCCTTCCGCTCAGCATCGGTCCACTGGTGAACTTTACGCTTGGTTGTGGTCTTTGCGGCTTGAGTGGCAGGTGCTCGGTTTGAGCTTGACGTTCCACCTTCTAGGAGATCGACGACCTTCTGTAAACGGGAGATTTCCGATTTGACCGCAGTGAGAATTTCTCTGGTATCCATGTGTGGAAGTATAACCGCAACGCCCGTAGCCTTCGTTATATAATTTCTGGCGGATGAGCACCCTCTATTACGGCGACAACCTGCAAGTGTTGCGCGCGTCCGTGGCCAGTGATACCGTTGATCTTGTTTACCTCGATCCGCCCTTTAACAGCCAAGCCAACTACAACGTCCTGTTTGCAGGCGTAAAGCCGAACATCCCGTTAATTGATCCGACAGCGTTTAGAAAATCTGCCAAGGAGTTGACCTCAGAGCAGACCAAACTCTTTTAGCCGTGCTCCCCCGGCTGCGAATAATGTTCTCAGCTACCCGGTTCCTAAAAACGGAAAAGTGAGTGGCTGCGGGTTTCGTGCTTGCGTTTGAGTTGTACAATCCGAAGCTTAAATGCCTGAGCCCTCTGACCAAACGACCTTCACGCCTACTGACCGGGCTACTTTCAAGCTGCGCTATCACGGGCGTGACGTAGACGATGGCACCATGGCCATCAATGACGTTACTGAGGCATTGGAGGGGTTCGCAGGCGCATACACAAAGGTCGGTGCCTTTCTCGACATTCCCGATGTCAACCTCAGGGTCTCGACTCCACAACGAGGCTCGTTTGAAATCGCCGTCCTTGCTTCAATAATTGCCCAGCACCATGCCCAATTTCAAAACATAGACCAAGCTTGGGATTGGGCGAAGCGCATCTTCAATATCATCAAAGACGTAATGAACCTGAAGAAGGAAACAAAGGGACAGCCGTACAAAATCGAAGTTAGCGGCGACAACAATGTGATCAACATCATCACCGCCGAAAACGTCGTGGTGCCGATCACACGTGAGACGCTGGTGATCCATCAAAAAAAGATCATCGACCGTGACGTGGAAAAGATAGTTGAGCCCTTGCGCCCGAACCGCATCGAGTCGGCGGAATTGCCGTTGGGCGACACAGTGGAAGTGAGAGTCACGACAGAGGAACGGAAATATTTCTAGCCTGACATCGTGGTGTTCACGGAGAAGCCAGACTAGGCGGTCGGTACGCTTTTGTCTTTGAGCAAGCAAACCAACCGAGGCACGTTTGAGATGCAGAACGGAGAGCACGTTTCCTACCACTTCGCAGGAGACGACAAATACAAGTTCTACACCGATTTTTCCTACAAGGGAGTGGTGCGGGTATCCGGCACAATTGAATTTGATGCGAACAACAAGCCCCTCCACATCGAAATCAACTCGGTCGAACGGCTGCAAGCTGAGCTTCAGTTTCCAGAGCGTTAGCCTTACTTACTCCCACGCCTGCTGGGCAAAATCGTTGCCGATCTCACGGAAATGCACCGCAACGTCATAGCGAAGACACGGCGAAAGGCGTACAATCCCCATCCATGGACGAAGGTCGCAAACGAGTGATCGGAATCATGGCCGCGATTCTTGCGAGTCTGCACATGCAAACTGCTGACGATTTGTTCGGCGGACCGCAAGGAAGCCCACGGACGGACAAGCTTATTGCCGCGAGTATTCAATGGGCCGAGAAGATAATGCAGAAGATTGATAAGGAGTGCGCGAGGCGGAGCCATGAGGAACAGCAGAAAGCCTGAGAAACGCTCCACGGGAAGGAAAAAGACAAAGCGGGAAAGACTAACGAGTCTTCTCAGCGAGGCTCTGCGTTACACGGCTATTCGATACCGCCTGAGAGTGACCTGCCCCCTACTTTCGTTCACGTAAGAATACGACAACTCTGTTCTGCTCCATCTCCGGTTTGAGCCGGGATGGGGGAGCGCGAGGGGCAAGGGACGGCGTTTGAGTCCCTTGCCTCTCGCTCAGCTGTGTGGAAGCTCGCTGCCTGCGCCGCCGCAAACTCTTTCGGCGTGCGGTATCCCAGACTGCTGTGCGGACGCTCCTCGTTGTACTCGATCTTCCACGCCGCGATCTTCCGCCGCGCATCGAACAAGTTCTGAAACCAACTCACGGTCAAACACTCTTCCCGCAACCGTCCGTGGAAACTCTCGACGTGCGCGTTTTGCGTTGGCTTTCCCGGCTGAATGTGCACCAACTCGATCTGCCGTTCCACGCACCACGCCAGAAAATGCCGGCTCGTCAGTTCCGGCCCGTTGTCGCAGCGAATGGCTTTCGGCTGCCCGCGCTCGGCCACAATCCCATCCAGCACTCGCGTCACTCTCCGGCTGGCAAAGCTTGTGTCCACTTCCAACGCCAAACACTCTCGCGTGTATGCATCCACCACGCTCAGCACCCGGATCGCCCGTCCGCACTCCACCGCATCGTGCAGGAAATCCAGCGCCCACTCCTGGTTCGCCGCCGTCCAGACGCGCAGCGGTTGTCCCACACGGGCGCAATGTTTCCGCTTCTTCCTCCGGATCATCAACCCGGCCGCCCGATACACTCGATGCACTCGCTTGTGGTTCACATGCTCTCCCGAGCGGCCCAACAACACATGCAGCCGCCGATACCCGAAGCGCGGCTTCTCCCGCGCCAACTCCACCAGCCGCGTTCGCAGCGGCTCATCCGAGCGCCGGCTCTGGTAGCGATAGCTCGATACCGCCACCGTCACCAACCCGCACGCCCGCCGCTGGCTGAAGGCATACTCCCCGCGCACTTGCTCGACAGCCGCCTTCAGGGCTACGAGCTCCAGCCGTTTTTTCGGATCACCGACTGCAGTGCTTCTTTATCCAGACTCAGATCCGCCACCAGCTTCCGCAGTTTCGTGTTCTCGTCCCGCAGCTGCTTCGCTTCCTGCGCCTGGCTTACATCCATGCCACCGTACTTCGCCTTCCAGGCGTAGAGCGTGTGCTTGGACACGCCCACCTCTCGCGCTACGTCTTCCACCTTACTGATACGCAGAAGGCTCTCGATGGCTACGAGGGAATCAAAGAGCGCATGAATGCCCTCTGGAAAAACAAAGGCGGAACCCAAAATCCGTTACAGGTAGCCCAGTATCAGACAATGGTCAAACTTTTTACCGATGCGACCGACCTGTATCGCTACGCTGCGGAGCCGTCGCGGCAGGTCGGCGTTGACTCAAAGGATGGGAGAATTCGCATCGTGGGGGTCGACGATTTCAACCTCAAGTTGAACACTGCCCTGGCCGACCAAGACAGTTTCCGCAAAGCGACCAAGGCATATGTCGAATAGGCTCGCACCATTTGGGAGTTTTGACATTGTTACGGAGGTCAACCTGTGAACTTCGGCGGCTTCTCAATCTGGAGATTGATCGGGGTTTCTGCATTCAAGTCGAAACTTTCCAGAGCGATCGGCATTCCGTTGACGAAGAGCGGACGACGCAGAAAACTGGGCGCATTCATCTTCAGACTGTTTGGATTCAAATAATACCGCGTGTGTTGAAGCGGGCGTGAAAGCAAAGGGTGGTGGGATTGGTAACAGTCAGCAGATCGCCCCGTCGACTGAGCTGACTGCCCGACTGCGATTACGGAAGTACCGTTGAAAACAGCAGACCGAGGTTCGAGCATGTTCTTAGTACCCTCTTTTTTCAAGGCTCCAAGCACAACCTCAAACCTGCGTGCGTGGGAGTAGAGACTGCATGAAACAAACTGTTCTGTTCTTGCTCATCACGGGCTTTTCTCTCGCCTGCTGGGGACAACAAAAAGCGCAGCAATCCTTCGACGAACTGGTTACCGCCCACGACCCAGATGTCACGGATGACCTCAAGCACGATGTCTCTTATGTCTGCTTTGAGCCCAAAGAAGAGAAGTTCTTCATTGTCTTCTACAACCTCCCCGATCCGGCATCGTGGCAAGACGCCTATTCGTGGGAAACAGTGGCAACTACGTTTAGGCAGGATGCAAAGCAATTTGGAATCCACGAGTACACAAATGGGATGGATGACGACCAACTATATTTGGCCTTGGCCCACCCCAAGGCGGTGTGGGAAGCAAAAGGGCACCGCAACGCACAGAAAAAGGTCGTGATAGATCCCTCATCCTTACAAATCCTCGATGATGGTGGCGATGGCTACTCATTCGAAGTCGGGCCGGCAAGTGTGTCTCTGTCAGCACGGTATAACAATACTCAAAAAGACGCCGTACGGCGTTTTGTGGAAGTTCGCCTATCCACCAAGCGGTTTCGACAATTCTGGGAGGTGAACGATAGCAGAATCGAAGATATGACGGGTCGGTGCGAACTCTGGAGCAGGGGTAAACAGAGGAGCGGAGCCAAATGACTTAAGAGGCCACAGCTTCAGGGCGAGGAAGAGCGAACAACGTTCCCCACCCTAGCAACATAAGAAACGCTGAATCGGGAACGTAGTGGGTTGAATGGTTCGAGCGTCTCAGCATGTTGTGCCGCGAAATTCGTCGTTGAAAGACAAAGGCTATGAAGAACTCTATCTTTCTGGTTGCTACGGCCCTATTTTTGCTGCTTATTGTCGGTATAGCCTCGCCACAACCACAAACGAAGGTCGCAGACGCACAAACCGTGACCGACGCGAAGTCCTACATCACGATTGACTCATCGTGGTCATCTCTAAAGACAAAAGGCAAAGTAATCGGGGGCTGGACGCGGGCTCACTGGTCAGGTGGAACGCCCCTAACAAGCCCGAACAACTTCGCGCTGCTATGTACTGACCGCGATGACTGTTTCAAACTGTCGAAGGGCGGGACTTTCGAGGCACGGTTGGTCGATAATCCTAATCTGAAATACACAGGCGATTTGACGCTTGAAGTGGACCTTAAGGACGGAAGGCTAGGACGGTCTCAGGGAAGCAAACTGGACGACTCGGAACTTCAGGTCGATGAGGAAGTGATTTCGCCAGATCGTCATTACCTGCTTTTTAAAGCCCACTGGGCGGACGGAGCGGATACAGGCCGGTCGTTTCACCTTTACTGCAATCGGTTTCTCCCTGATTGCAGATCGCTGAACGTCGGCTCCTACTACCTAGAGACGCTGGCGACGGATGACGAAACAACATACCAAGACCTCAGCTACAAAATCTACAATAGGCAGAACCCGAAGGACTTCGGAGTATACGGCTCTGGGGTACTGGGTTCCGTCACGCCGACGCCGCAGGAAAACTGAGCGCCTGGCGTTCCCGCGTAGAACTTTTTCTCTAGCACAGAATTATCGTCTTGAATTCACCATCGAAAGCGCCGCGGAATAGAAAGGGATTCAGGCAGAGACGATCCCGTATTTCAGCGCAAGAAAGTTTTGAAGAGATGCTGGTATTACGAAGGCCAGTTCCTGCCAGGTCAGCAATTGCAGCCGGCAGCGCAGCACACAGCCCCTGACCGCCCGCATGACGGAATACCAGTTCTCGATAAGGTCCGGTCGTCTAGCATCGCACAGAACGCAGAACGATCCGCCCGTCGCAGAGGCGGCGAGCACGCCGCGAATCAACTGGTAATTGCGCACGACATCGGACATCATCAGTTCTTCCGGATCGAAGATTTCGTCCAGATCCCGATACCTCTCGATCATCTTCGCGGGCGCCGTTTGAAAATCCGTCTCCGTAAGCTTGGCCTCGACCAGTAGATCTCCGAGTTTCATATCAATTTCGGTGCGGTCCGTCTTGCTGTTGCGCAGGGGGATTTCCGGCCTGAATCCAAACTGCGGCGTCAGCCCGGAAGGCACTCCCAGCATGGAACACAAGGCGCGACTCGCTACCCTGCGCCGGCAGCAAAAGACATTCATGAGCAGTGCGTCCGAACTGTTCGCGCAGTCCAGTTCCTTCCATCGCCAGCCCGCGCGGGGCGATTCCCTGCGCGGACCGGTATGGACCTTCGCGAGCCTGCGCGCCCATTCTGGATTGGCGCAAATGTTCCGGTACGATGCGGGATAGAAATTTCCGTGCAGTTGATTGTCGCTGCGCCCGAAGATGACGCTGGGCGTCTCGGCAGCGGTCAATTCGTGCAACGATCCGGTCGCGACCGCGATTTGCTGGCCTCGAACGCTGAGTTCCCGCCGCAAGGCTGCGGCCCATTGCATTTGATCCTCCTTAGTCATTGCCCGCCCATGCCGAGCATCTGCCGCAACCGCGCCTTCAGAACTGTCTCTGCCGGGCTCTTGCATCCCCTGTTCAGCCAGTTTTCAAAATCCTCAATTCTAACGATGTGGGTGACCTCGGGATTTCGAACCTTATCCGTGACGGTGGTCAGTCCCTTTCCGATGTCTGCGACCCACTCGTGACCACGCGCCACAGCGAGCGCCTGTGCGACGGCTTCGTAGAGCGTCGCGGCGGTCACGTCGAGCGTGTGCGCAGTCTCGTTCAGATCTTGGATAACGACTGTGCAGGCTTTGAGGGGCACGCAGGCAATTTACCATGTTCGCTCTTTGTTCGCTTTGTTGGCATCGACCGATGCCCCCGTTAAGGGGGAAAAGGCAGGCTATTGTATGTAACAAAACCCCCTTTACGAGGGGGTTTTGTTACATAGCGTGCTTGACTGCCCCTTGGTATGGTTGCTATACTTTTCATCAAAACCCCCTTTCACAGGGGGTTTCGTTACAGGGAATGCCATGGAACCTCTAATACGATCCCTATCGATGCAGGAAGGCAAGGTCGTACTGGCCCTCACCGAACGGGGTCGGCGTGAAGCGACGCGCGCGGACATCGTCAAGCTGCTCGGCGGCAGCGCCAAGGCTGCCGACCATGTGATCGAGTCCCTGCGGCGCAAAGGCTGGTTACAGCGGGCGACCTGGGGGGAGTATCTTCTTATACCGGCGGAGCAGGGGCCGGACGCCCTCGGCGACAGCAATCTTCTGGCGCTCGCCAGCCGCGTCGCCGACCCCTATTACATCGGCTTCAGCACCGCCGCCGCCCATTACGGGCTGACGACGCAGCACCGCAACGTGATCCTTGTGGTGACGCCGGTGCGGCTGCGCGCCCGCGAAATAGGGGAGGCGCGCGTCCGGATCGTCAATCCATCCGCGAACAAGTTCTTCGGTTTCGAGCCGGTCGATGTGCTCGGCTACAAGGTGATGATTTCCGATCGGGAAAAGACCGCCATCGACTGCATCGACCGTCCGGCACTGGCTGGCGGGGTGGGTGAAGCCGCCATGATCCTCGCGACCGCCAGCCGCCGGTTCGACTGGACCAAGGTGGTCAATTATCTTCAACGGATCGGTTCCGGCTCGCTCGTGCGGCGCTTCGGCTGGCTCGCCGATCACGTCTCTGCCGACATGCCGCCCGAGATACGCGACCGCCTGACCGGGCTGACCGGAGGCGGCAGAACGAGAGCGCGGCTCGGCCCTCTGCATTTTCACGCCGTGCAGGACGCGATTGGATATGACAAGACCTGGCGCCTGTTCGTCAACGTATCGCGCGAGGAGTTGCACGGCAGCGCCGGGCTCGGCCGACGCAAAACAGTGAAGAAGGACAGCTAGAAATGCTTACGCAGCCGCAGGTTCAGCGCTACTCCAATGAATCCGGTCTCCGCGACATCATGATCGCGGAGAAGGAAGTGGTACTGACGTTCCTGCTTCAGCTTCTATCGGAGCGCGGCATTCTGAACAGGCTGGCATTCAAGGGCGGTACCTGCCTGCGGAAAATGTTCATCGGCACTGAGGGACGATTTTCTACCGATCTCGATTTTACCGGGATCGAGGAGCACGATCACGAGGATGTCATCCTTGAAATGATGGAGTGGTTCCAACAGCCGTTCTACGGCATCCAGTTCGCCATTCCCGACGGCAGCTACTACGAGACGCAGGACGGCCTGTCGTGGGGCGTCAATCCGACCTATTCCCATGACTGGAATGCGAGCGGCGTGAGCGAGGTCAAGCTGCAGATCAGCCGGCGAGAGACGCCGACGCTGCCGACGGTACGCCTGCCGCAGATCGAGCAGAGTTATTTCAAGCTGTTGCCGTTCGTGCCTGCCGAAATTCTCTGCCTTGCACTTCCCGAGATCCTTGCGGAAAAAATCCGTGCCTGTTATCAGCGGAACAAGGCGCGCGACATCTATGACCTGGGCGTATTCGCGATGCGGCCACTCGATCACGCGCTCATCCGCCGCCTCGTGGCGCTGAAGCTCTGGCAGGCGGGGGATACTTTCGATCCGGCGCGCCTGATGCGGAAATTCGAGGACGGAAGGGATTTCGACTGGGATGACCTCGGCCAGCTCGTCAACCGCGCGGTCGACATTGACCGCGACAGGATTACCGCCGACTGCGTCAGAGGTTTCGGATTTCTCGCGAATCTGACGGACGATGAGAGGACACTGGCCCAGGACAAGTATCAGCGGGAGCAAGCCGTGGCGGATAGAGTGCGCGCGGACCTGTGAAGGAGACGCAGCAACGCCATGGCGTCAGCTTTTAAACGCGGGAATCTGCATCTGGCGAGCGGGAGGCAATGATGTCGGCGTTTGTCTGGTTGGATTACTCGGAGCACGAGCGCCGGAAGATGCTCGATGTCGTCGATCTTTTTAGGGAACACGACACACGCGACGAGCTCGGCATTGGCTCGGTGCGCGACGCCTTCGCCGACATGCTTTTCCCCGGTACGAGCACGATCATGACCCGCGCGCGGTACTTCCTTCTTGTCCCTTGGGCGTATCAGAGGCTGGAAAGACTGCACGTCAGATCAGCAGAGATAGCGGCGCGCGCGCGGCAGGCGGAGCTAAACCTTGTTGAGCCCATTGAGCGGTCGGATGACAATGACGGGAATATCGGGAAGGTGGCGAAGACCACGCTGAAACGACTCCCGAGCAGTGTTTATTGGCAGGGGCTCAGCGTGTGGGGGATTCGGCCCTTCAGGGGAGCGCAGGTCCAGTATCACCGCAGCCTTGATCGGTATTATGCGCAGCTCACGCGGCACGTCGGAGCGTGATTCCGAGCACGATGATCTCATTTTATCCTGCCCACGTAGTGCGTCATAGCCAACGGTGCGAGCAGGAACGAGCGTCAATCCGAGAATCTCTGCGGCAACATATTCGGCAATTTCTCCCGTGACGCCGAGCGGCTTTCCTGTGAGTCGATAGAATTCAGCCGCCAGGGGCTTCACGGTCGCAAGAATCTCTCGCACTCGACCTTCGGCCCCATCACTCATTTCACGTTCTTCTTTTTCTTCGACTTTTTCTTCGGCTTGGCTTTGGTCTTAGGTTTGGCGGTAATCTTCGAAAGTCCCAGAGTTGTGATTTCATCGTTCGTCAAACCTGCGTTGACCAGGAATTCTCGTATCTTCCGCCAATTCCCTATAGCCGTTTTAGCGATGCTGAACAGCAACCACACATGACCGAGTGTTTCCCAAACATCCTTCGCCGAAATCCCGACAGCCTTGTATGCACGCTTGACTCGGACATCGAAGCGAACGTCCACACCCTGCTCGGATAGCTCGTTCTGAATTTTTCTGAGCTTATTCCTCAGTCGCTTCGGCACATGAACCGCGTGAGTGATTGCCACTGTATCCTCCGACAGAAAGCGCGAATGTCTTCAGAAGAACCGTTTCGTCATTACGCTACTTCACATACTTGAGCGCGATCTGGCCTGTCACTTCACGGGCGAAGATCGGTGAGATGCGGTTGTCGAGAATCAGAGTGTAGACGCCTGGATTAGCTATGGCCTGATGAATCGCGCACTACTTTTCTCTGCAAGTGAAGATCGCGTGCCCCTGATACGCCAACATCAATGTGATCTTCCCATCAGCACCACCAACTGAGGAAATTTGCCCAGTCACTTCGGCATTGCTCATCGTGTTCGGATTCACGGGTAAGTTCCAACTGCGTACTTGTCGAGGGGGTATCGTCATTGACCCATCTAGCACGTTTTGAGTCACAGAGTTCTCGGCTGAGACATCCGCGAGCGGCCTCGGACTCTGACCGTTGAGATACGGTTTTGCCCAGTTGATAGGAATTGCGAAGTTGAGATTTTGCCCTGCAACCATTTGAGCAGCGGATACGCCAATGACCTTTCCATGCTCATCGAATACCGCCCCGCCGCTAGACCCAGGACTGATCGGAGCGCTGATCTGAATGACTCCGTTTCTCAGGGCGCTAACGTTGCCTTCGGACATTGTGTTCTGAAGACCCAAGGGGGAGCCGATAGCTACAACCTTGTCGCCGATTTGCATCTTGTCGGAATCGCCGACCTCCAAGACAGTTTTTGGGGCTGGAGTCACCCGTATGACTCCTAGATCACGATGTTGGTCGTAGGCCTCTACCCCCTCCACGGAGCCGACCGTTCCATCGCTAAACTTCACAGTCGCACGCGATGCTCCCCTGATGACGTGGTAGTTCGTGATTGCCGTACCATCCGCAGCGACAACAAATCCACTGCCCAATGCGTGTTTGCGCCCTTGGTCATCGTAGGTTTCTATGAGGATCATCCCAGGACTTTCGCGCTGGTAGATTTCTTGCGGCGAAAGCAAGCTCGGAGCGCTCGGAGCCGACGAAGATTCAGGTGGACGGGCGATCAACGGAGGAACGTTTGGCTGAACGGACTGCTTGGGCACGTTGGAGATTGCATTCTTCTGTCTCAGATTGCTGAGGAACAACACAATTCCGAGGAGTCCGATGACGCCGACGGCGGCGAGGATCAAATAGGGTCCAGGAAGCTTAGCCTTTGCAACCGTCGTGCTTCCCGTAAGGGACTGGCCGCACTTTCGGCAGAACCTAGAATCGTCGGGAGTCTCGGTGCCACACTTCGGATAGAACATAGTGACGCCTCCCTGTGCGGCAGCGTAATGCGACTAACTGACCCTGTCAATGATTGCAAAGATTCCTTCTCCCTGGAAGTGACGAAGTGTAGAATGCTGCAGTCTTCCACGCAGCTAGGAGTGTTGAGCATGAAGAAAGTCATCCTGATCGTGGTCATGAGTGCCATAGCTTGTCTCGGGCAAGAGCAAAACTCGATACAAGACTTAAATCTGCTCGTAGGCAAGCAAGTTATCGTTCAGCGAATCCCGCTTTGCCAGCCAGGAACGTACACGACTGTTCTTACATATTCAGGCAAGCAGGCGACAGTGGTTTCTCTGAAGCCCTACAAGTCGCCGTATCCGATATCACAGGCTGTCCTAGACAAGATGCCGCCTGCGGCTCGGGCCATGATCGAGGATCAACTGAAGGCTGCTACGCTGTTGCTTCAATTTGAAGACGGAACAAAGCTCGACACATGTGCGCCAATCGGTCCAAGCAAGTTTTCCGATTCCTTCGAACTGGCTCCTGGCCAAACTCTCCCTGCCCCTCCGTCTGTCGCGACTACCCCAACTCCAGCCCCAACTCCAAACGTTGCAGCAACTGCACTTCCAGTGGCAACGGCGAACCAACCGCAGGCAGGTATGCTTTCAGACGAAGAAGTGAAACTAGCGTTGGAAGGAAAAGGAAAAGACCACTGGGTGCTGATTCAGGATATGGGCCTCATGGCGGCACAAGGAAACCAAGTGCCAACGATCAGTCTATTCATGCCAGAAGCAGTTCTGGGCATACAAGCGCAATCAGCCAAGAAGCAGTTCACTCATTACGAACCAACAGAAGAAGACAGGCGGAAGTCTCTGATGATCGTGACTCACGGCTATGCAGGTAAAACTATCGCAGGGGGCTGTACGTCCATCACTCGCATAGTTCTGCTCTCAGATTCCTCAGGCGGCATCGTGAAGGAAGCTTATCTGACTGAGCCACTGGGTGAAACATGGCGGAACGGTTTTGGCGCTACCAATGAATGCCAAGCCCTTCGCGCTAAGTTTTCATTGAATGATGTTCAGACGGTCAGACAGGCCGCTCCGAATGGGGAGTTTATCGTAGCCGTATTCGCGGGAAGCGTAAACACGAAGATGTACAAGATCAAGAGGAAGCACCAATCCAAACTCACCTTGGAGTGATTCACGGCGCTATCAGAACAGACCCGTCTGGGTCTCGGTGGGTTCCAGTGGCGTTGAGCATCTTTCATCGTCATTCGCGACGTGGTTGACTCGGCTGCTCACGGGATAGCATCGCATGAACTGAGCGTCATATGGCTTCAGCATGTCGGACACCACTCTGACATCGTGCATCCCTGGATCGAGCCACAAATCGTAGCAGTCTGGATCGAGGATGACGGGCATACGGTCGTGAACGGGTGAGGTCACAACGTTCGGCGTCGTTGTCAGGATCGAGCACGACTTGATCCACTGCCCACTCGGGTCTCTCCACCTGTCCCACAGCCCGCGAACGCGAACAACGATCCCTCATTGACCTCGAAGCAGAATGGCTGTTTCGTCTTGGCTGTCCTCTGGCACTCGTAAATCCATCCGCAGGAACCAAGCACCTGCGCGCTGCGAGGACTGCATCGAAGCGCAACGCCAACAGAACACACGGCCTGCCGCCTCTCGCGAG
Organism: Candidatus Sulfotelmatobacter sp.; assembly: GCA_049693675.1. Lineage (GTDB taxonomy): Bacteria > Acidobacteriota > Terriglobia > Terriglobales > Acidobacteriaceae > Sulfotelmatobacter. The sequence continues at coordinate 30,748 of JBAVQD010000188.1, forward strand.
GTTGCAGGGCGTTCTTTTTGTTTCTACAGCAATGTCGAAACAGAATCGCTCACTTTCCTGGCGTCAACGGAAGTACGTCGGAGAGACTGAGGGGGCGATGAATCCTGCCCTCGACTCGTTTACTTTCGGATACCCGTCGTGCCTTAATCAAAACCGCAATCTTGTCTCTGTCGTTCATGCCAGTCAGATTCGCGCAACACTTCGGAAGTCTCTTATTCGAAGTGCAGTTTTGAATGTCGTCTGAACACACTAAAACGAGGGATGGAAGAATTTCATCAGGATCGAGTTCGAAAGGATATCCAAAGGCTTCGTGAACCCAGGTCGTATCGTCGTCGGGCAGGAAAATAAACACCGACACGAATGTCTCACTCCACGGAAGTTTCTTGGACCGCAGGAAGTCTATTACCGGACCAACTAGCTGATCGCCCGACGTATATCCTTCGAGCCGCTCTGGCAGGATGCCGCTCGCTACCAGCAGTTCTTCGACATCGGACAACCGAATGCCAGCTATGAGTTTTATAGATTCCACGAGGTAGTGCCTCAGTCTGAAATTATCCTCGATTAAAGGAACTCAGGTTTTCGACGTGTTCCTTTGTCACCTTGGTCTTGCCTAACAGGTCTTTGCGGATCGCGAGCAAGATCAAATTGACCAACTCACTCTCCTTCGCTATATCGTGATCTTCCATGTCCGCGAATCGAACCCAGGCATCGTAAGCTTTGATGACATCATCACTGCCGTATAGCAGTAGCTGATCCCTGGCTCGCATTCGTTCTCGGTCGGCGTCCTTTCCTGACACATCTTCATCGTGCATGACGGCTACTGCAATCTCGGTGAAGTTCCTCAGACAACTAGTGTACGTTCTGCGTTTCTGGTCTGCGATCTTGAGGTTCAGTTCCTTGTTTCGCTGAGACAGGTAGGGAAAGACGACACCAAACACGGTCCCGAGCATGACGATGGAAGCGACAACGATCTCTTTGTACTGGGCGAACCACGATAGATCGCAGGGATTTGCGGGTGCGACGAACACAAGCCTGTTCCCCTTAGCCAACGATTACTTGCTGTTGATGTACTTGCAGATCGATTCAAAGTGATGCTCGAATCTGTGCGTAAAATGCACTTCTGGGTGAGTGGTCATCAGCACGTCTCCATCTTTGTTGAGGAGCGTGAAGTGCCAATGGTTGTACGAATCGCCGTCCGAGTAGGTCATTCTACTCGATGCCTCCAACACGTAGTCGGCTTTGGCGTCGTCTCAGTGACCACAACGTTAGGGCAATACTTGGCGAACCCTTCCGAAACGCTGGCGGTGTCCAAATTAGACTTCGGAGATAGAATCACCCGCTTGGTCGTCGGGGTTTGTCCCGAAAGAGGCATCGACACAGCGACGATTACGAGAACCACAAGAATGTTCTTCATTCCAGCTTCTCCTAACCACTGGCACTCTAACGAAGCATGGACGGCGGATCAACTATGGTGTTCTAAACCCGCGTCCGTCCTGTGTTACACTCTCCCGTCATGTTCGGTGCGGTAGGCTACTTTCGGGTTTCCACTCTCGAACAAGCATCGGGAAACAATTCCCTGCCGACGCAGGAAACCAAGTTCGAAAGATTGTGCGAAACCAGCGCACTCCGCGTTGCTCATACCTTCCTCGATAAAGAATCTGCACGCACTGCCGCTCGGCCAGAGTGTCAGAAGATGCTGGCATATTGCCGTCAGCATCGCAAAGAAAATCTCGCATGTCGTCGTCGCTGACCCTGTCTGCGCGTACAGAAGTGATCGCGCTGTGTCGTAAGGCCGGCGCACAATCGCTTCAGATCCTTTTGGAAAAGGGGTGGCGTCGGCTGGCTTCAATGAATCGGACTACAAAGCTTGGTTGAAGAACACAGGTCGCCAGCACAGTACGAGCAACCTGTTCCATTTCCTTGGTTGGATCAGTAACAAAACTGACAACCCCGTCACGGCTCCATAACTGAAGTCTTACCTGTAATGGAAACGGGAATCGCAGATCACATCTGGACACCGGACGAATTAGTTGGTTTACTGGACACGCCCAACTCAATCGCTGCCCAAAGGAGGAACATGTCCAGAGTCCTGCTCGGCGTAATCTGCGGGTTGGCGTTCGGCGCCATCGACATCGGAATCATGCTGCCGATGAGCTTCCCAGATAAGAGGGTTGCCATCACCGCAGCTTTCATCGCACGCTTTGGAATTGGATTTGCCATCGGCGCGGCCCGTCTGCCTTGGCCCGGATGGGCAGCCGGACTTTGCTTCGGCCTGCTATTGAGCATCCCCGACGCCCTCATCACAAAAGCTTATGGGCCGATCATCGGCATGGGCGCTATCGGCGGTGCCATTATTGGAGTAATCGTCGGGCGATACGGTCGATGATTTCAAAACAACCCATTACCCGATGTGCTGACGGTTTTCCTTTGCCTCCGTTACTTCTCCGGTTGCGGTCGCAATGTGCCGCGCCGCAGCGACCGTTCCTTCATCAAGACGAAGAACACCGGAACCAGAATCAATACGTGAATTGTGGACGTAATCATTCCGCCCACCATGGTGGCGGCAATCGGCTTCATCACGTCAGAGCCAATACCCCTTGCCCAGAGAATGGGAATCAGGCTGGCGAGAACGGCGGAGACCGTCATCAGCTTTGGCCGGAGGCGATGCACAGCGCCTTCGATGGCCGCCTCGTGAATGTCGGCGTCTGTGAGTGGGGGGTCTGAGGCGATACGCTTGTCGAGCGATTCGTGCAGATACACGACCATTACGACGCCGGTCTCCACCGCAATGCCAAACAGTGCGATATACCCGACCCACACGGCGACGCTGAAGTTGTAGCCGAGGAGCCACTGCAAGATCAGTCCTCCGGTCATGGCATAGAACGTAGGGAAGATTAAGGACCATGGCCTCCGTTAGGTTGTGGAAGACCATGTACAGGAGCAGGAAGATCACGAAGAACACCACCGGCAAAATGATCTTCATTCGCTCCTTCGCTCGAAGCTGGAATTCATATTCTCCCGACCACTGATAGGTGTATCCCGCGGGCAATTGCAACTTCTGCCGAAGTATTTTGCTGGCCCGGTCTACGAAACCACCATAGTCGGCGGTGTTCAGATCAATGTAGACATAGCCCGTGAGCTGGCCATCTTCATCGCGGATCATCGCCGGGCCACGCGAGAAGGAGATGTTGGCTACTTCGGAAATCGGTATCTGCGCGCCCGCGGGCGTGGCGATCAACACGCGGCTCAACTCTCCGATGTTGTCGCGAAAGTCGCGCTGGTAACGGACATTGATCGGGTAGCGACTCCGGCCTTCGACATTTTCGGCAACGTTCATGCCTCCAATGCCGGATTCCACAGCTTGTTGCACGTCGGCGATGGTCAAGCCGTATTTCGCAGCCTCTGGACGATTGACCTCGACGTTGATGTAAAAGCCCTGCGAGACCCGCTCGGCGAAAACCGAGCGTACTTGCGGCAACCCCGAGAGAATCTGCTGTACCTGTGCCCCGAGCTGCTGGATTTGCTCCAAATTTGTGCCTTGAAGCTTCATTCCTACGGGCGTTTTGATTCCCGTGAGCGCCATGTCGAGGCGATTTTGGACTGGCATGGTCCATGTGTTCGCCAGCCCCGGAAACTGGAGCTTCTCGTCCATCTCGCGAATGAGCTTTTCGTAGGTCATCCCTGAGCGCCATTTTTCGCGCGGCTTGAGCATGACCGTCGTGTCATACATATCGAGGGGAGCGTTGTCAGTCGCACTGTCGGACCGTCCCACCACGCCGAAGACGGTCTCAACTTCTGGAAAAGACCGGAGAATCCGGTCCTGCTCCTGCAAGAGCTGCGAAGCCTGCGTGATCGAAATACCGGGAAGGGCCGTGGGCATGTAGAGCGATGAGCCTTCAAACAGGGGCGGCATAAATTGACTGCCCATTCTAAATATCAAAGGAAACGTCACCGCGAGGAAGGCCAAATTGAGCAACAACGTCGTCTTACGGTATTTCAGGCAGAGTCGTAAAACCGGCAAATAGACTGCCTGCGTAAGTCGTGAAATCGGATTTCCCGACTCGGGCCGCAACTTCCCTCGGATGAAGATCACCATCAAGGTGGGTACAAGAGTGATGGCCAATAGGGACGAGAAGCCCACGGCCAGAGTCTTCGTCCATGCGAGCGGACGGAACATGCGCCCCTCTTGTGCTTCCAGCAGGAACACCGGGAGGAAGGAAACCACAATAATAAGGAGGGAAAAGAATAGCGCTGGACCCACCTGCTTGGCAGAGTCGATGAGAATCCGCACCCGTTCTCGTTCCGATGCCGGCACCGGCCGTTCGGATAGATGCCGGTATCCGTTTTCCACCATGACGATGGCGGCGTCCACCAAAACACCAATCGCCAATGCCAACCCGCCGAGCGACATGATGTTGGAGCTGACGTTCAGGTAGTACATGGGAATGAAAGAGATCACTAGCGCGATCGGTAAAGTGAGAATCGGGATCAGCGCCGAACGGAAGTGAAATAGAAACACAATAATGACCAAGGAAACGATGACCGCTTCCTCCAGCAGGCTATGTTTCAAGGTGTTGATCGATTCGCTGATCAGTCCGCCGCGGTCATAGCCGGAGACGACCTCGACTCCCGGCGGCAGGGATCCTTTGATTTCAGCCAGCTTCTTCTTGACCCCATCGATCACGTTGAGAGCATTCAGCCCATACCGCATGACCACAATGCCGCCTACGGTCTCGCCTTCACCATTCCACTCGGCTACACCTTCCCGCATATCGGGGCCGAAGGAAACTATTCCCAGATCCTTGATGAGGACGGGCGTTCCGTTCTTCGCCATCACCGGCACGTTCGCCAGATCATCAAGCGACTTGAGATAGCCCAGCCCGCGAATCATGTATCGCGTCCCGCTCAGTTCCAGTACGCGGCCCCCGACTTCATTCGTGCTCGACTTCACACGGTCAATTAAGGTGGACAGCGGGATGCCATACGCGAGTAATTTGTTAGGGTCGACATTGACCTGGTATTGCCGCACGAACCCACCGATGCTCGCCACTTCGGCCACGCCGGGAACGGTTGCCAGTTGATAACGCAGGTGCCAATCCTGAATGCTTCGAAGATCGGCCAAGCTCTGCTTGTGGCTGTGATCGACAAGCACATATTCATAGACCCAACCCGCACCGGTTGCGTCCGGGCCGATGGCTGGATGCACATTGGCAGGAAGGCGGCCGGCAATCGTCTGCAGATACTCCACAACCCGAGAACGAGCCCAATAAATATCCGTCCCGTCTTCAAACACAACGAAGACGTACGAGTCGTTGAACATGGTCTGCGCGCGTACAGCTTTCACTTTCGGCGCAGCCAAGAGGGCGGTCACGATGGGGTAGGTAACCTGATCTTCGATGATGTTGGGTGGTTCACCTTCCCAGTTAGTGTGAATGATCACCTGCACGTCGGAAATATCCGGCAGGGCATCCAGCGGAACATGGCCCATGGACCAAATTCCAGCCAGCGTAAGCAGAAGCACTCCGGTGAATACCAGGAAGCGATTGTGTGCGCACCACTCGATGATTCGGGAGATCACGGTTACATACCTCCTGTGGCATTGAGCGAGAGCTGCTTGCTGGCGATCGTTTGCCCGTTTTGTTGCGCCCTGACTGTGACCTGCCAGGTGCCCCCGGAACCAAGGTCACCTTTGCCTTCATAGATCCGGCCGCCTTTGTCGCTGGCATTGATGACGGTTTTCATCGAGGCCATTCCCATCGCCGGCATTGCGGCCATGAAGAAGGTCGCGGTCACGCTTGCTCCCGTGATCGGTTTCCCATCTTGGTCTGTGAGCTTCACGCGAACGATGTTGCTGCCCTTATGTGGAGGATCGGGATCAGTCGTCAATTCCACGGTCGCTTGCCGTTCCGCTGGAGCATTCATCGAAGCCGCCTGACCAGCGCCGGGAGGCGGAGGAATAAACGCGCCCGCAGCCGCTTGCAATTGGGCCTCGGAATCAATCAGGAAGTTTGCCGAAGTGACGATTTGTTCTTGTGTCTTGATGCCCTTCGTGATCACGAGTTCATCACCGACCTGAGGCCCCAATTCGACTTCGCGCGGCTCAATGTTGCCTTCGCCGCTGTAGACGAACACCAGGTTCTTGGTTCCGGAGTGAAAAGCCGCGCTGGCTGGGACGACCAACTGCCGTCCCATCGGGAGCTTGGCGCGAACATTCACATACATTCCGGGCCTCAACTTCAGACCAGGATTTGCAAACACCAATCGCACCGGCAGCGTGCGCGTGTTCACGTCCAGCTGGGGGAGGATGTAATCCACCCGCCCGTTGAAGACTCGGCCGGGATACGCATCGACCGTGACCTCTGCGGGATCACCCGGCTTGATCTTCCCTGCATCACTTTGGAATACCTGGGCGAGGACCCAAACGTCGGAAAGGTCGGCCACTGTGTACAGCATGGTTTCGGGCTGAACGTACATATTGGGAAGTGCGTTTTTTTGCGTGATGTAACCCGAGACGGGAGAATTGACAGTCAGATCCGTGATCGCTTTTCCAATTTGATCCAGCTTCTCGATTTCGGCAGGAGACACTTCCCATTGCAGCAATCTTTCTTTAGCAGCACTGAAGAGCGAAGCGGCACCCGAAGCTACCCCGCTCACTTTGCTCTGCTGCAAAGACTCGGAGTTCTTCTTTGCCAGCAAGTATTCGTGCTCGGTCGAGACCAAGTCAGGACTGTAGATCGTGAACAAGGGCTGACCTTTGCCGATGAAATTGCCTGTAGCGTCGGCATAGACTTTGCGAATCCATCCGGCGAATCGCGTCTGCACGTATGCCTGCAGCCGCTCATCAACCTGCACATTGCCGTAGAAGCGAAGCTCAGTGTTGACCGACTTGGATTCAACCTTCCCGATCACAACGCCGATGCTCTGCATCCTCTGGGGCGTAAGCTGGATCGGTGCAAGCGGCGTCTCCTGCATATTGCCTGCCTGATGGTCGACTCCCGCTCCTGGCTCAGATTCCGAGGTGTTGACTGATGAAGTTTGCGCCATCGCCTTCATGGACTCGCTTGCGGAGCTGTTGCCAGGCTGCGATGGGGTTCCGGCATGGCTCAAACGCCACCACAAAACCGACGCCACAATCGCGAGGACAAAGGCTGTGGTCAGTGCAATCCAAAACGCCCGGCGATAATTATTGTTTTCTGAGCGGAGCATGTCTGATCCCTCATTTGCATTTGTTCTCAAGTTGCGCTCGTTCATGGCACATCCACCCCGGTCAGGCGCTCCAGCTCAGCGAGCGCCGATTCGTGCTCCACCAGCTCATTTCGGTATTCCAAATCAAGGTTCAAGACATCGAGGAACCCGGAAAGCAGGCTCTCGAAGTCTTGGCGGTTTGATTGATAGGCAGACAAAGCCGATTGAAAGGTAGCTTCCGATTGCGGGACAAGGCCATCACTGTAGATCTTCAACCGCTCTTCTGAGGTTGTTGCCCGTACATACTGCTGCTGCACTTCCGAGAGCACGCGCTGCGACTCCGCGTCCAGCTCTTGCCGTGCTCGCTCCTGGTTCTGTTCCGCTTCGGCCAATGCTGCGCGCTGGCGGCCCCGGTTCGGCAAGCGAACGCTAAAGCTCGCCATGTAGTAGTCCCTGAATTGACTCGCATTGTGCTCGTATGTGTAGCCCACATTGAAGTCCGGACGGAACTCTTTATGCGCCAGCTCGACTTGGGAGTCCTGCTGCCGAATGGAGGCCAGTTTTGAGTGCACATCCGGATTCTGCTCGCGAGCTTTTTGCAAGAGTTCGGCTGCGGAATACGGGAGAGTTCGTACTATGAGAGGCTCGGCAACGATGTCCCCCGACTCCTGCGGGCGTCCCAAGACCTGCTTGATCTGGGCCTCAAGCAGTCCCTCTTCCTGATGGTGGTGGGCGACCTCTTGGAGAATCTTGGTGTGCTGTAGCTGCGCCTTCAGCACATCTTGCTGGTTTCCCTGACCCACACGGTACCGTGCTTGAGTCGCTTCCTGCACCTGATTTAACAGCGCGTCACTTCTCTGCAGAACTCCGAGGGTTTGCTGAGTGTAGGCCAGGCGGAAGTAGACCATCTTGAGATTTCCCACGACCGCTCTGCGGATCGAATCGGTCTGCGCTTCCATAGAGTCCGCTTCGTGTTCAGCGACCTGAGCGCGCAACTGCCGTTTGCCTGGGTAGGGGATGTCCTGCGAGGCGCCGAACCCGATGTAGGCGAAATCGCTGTTGCTGTAGCCCGCGAATGGTCGTGGGCTGCCGACGCTGAACTGCTGCACCGATAGTTGCGTCTCGGGTAACGCAGCGGCCTGCTTGGGAACATTTCGAGAAGCCTGCCACGCGTGGAACGAGGCCGCAATCTCCGGATTCTTCTGCTCCGCCTCTTGGATTAGCTCACGCAGAGACGTGGGTATCCCCGCGTGCTCGGCCATGCCCGGAGACTCAGGAGTCGAGGCCGATTGTTGCGAATTTCCTGTTTGTTGAGCTGCTCCCTTGGCCGGAAGCACCATTGTTGCGACCAGCACAGCCGCACTAATTAGCGAAATACGAGTGCACCCGAAGAGACTTCGGGACAAATGAGTGGATTGCATCTTTCCTCCGCAAACAAACACTTTTTGTGGGGCGCACGGACGTGCAGACACACGAGTGCGTTAGCAACTCAGAGGAAAGACGATCAGATTCTTAGGATTTGGGTGGTTAGAGACTCTAGTCCTGGCGGGCTATGCGTGCACGAAACACGCGACGACCATTGTGCGAGTGCGAAGTACACGTCGGCTTGGGCGGTAAGGGGAAGCGCGTGAGACAGAACCAAATTGACATGATCCAGCTGCGAGGAGGCGGTTTTCAGAGCGTGAAAGTCCGCAGGCGTGGCGGTGACCTTACAGCAAGGATGGGATTTCGCAATCCCCGTGTCCCCGCACTGTTCCGCCATTTTCTTGCAACAATCGCGCTCGGCTGATGTCATTGCTGTACCCGGCAACACGCAAGCCGCGACCGGCACCGCAGCCAACATCAGCGCCAGAGTGGAAACACCGATTTTGATCAACACTTTCAACATGACCAGTCTATCTAGCACTGACAGTAAGACGCAACAGGCGGGAAAAGGTTTCACCTTACCCCCGTCACGAGGACCAGCTAACCCAATCTCTGAAGAGAATGGCGGGAGCGACGGGACTCGAACCCGCGGACTCCTGCTTGTAAGGCAGGTTTCATGGCAGTAGAGAAAGTGCTGTCAACCTAAATGAATCAATCGTTTACCCACAACAAAAGCTCGCACGGAAGGTTCCGAGGTGCCTCAAAAACCTCGAAAAACTCGCGGCCTTGTGAAGCCCGCGGCACATTTACGGCACACGGACTTGAAGGGCACTTGGCCGAATAGTCGGCATCTCGAACAGTTGCCGCGGCTCATCGTCCGACGGGTCTTGCTGATACCAAGGTTCCGGATAACCGATTTTACGTCCAAGTCGACTGGATTTGTAAACATTGGCCGACTTAACAGTACCAATGTGCGAATTGCGTCTAGCTTGCTACTGCTGAGGCAAGTCTTTGAAGGGCATGATCATGTAAAGCTCTGAATGTCCCGGCAGATGCGAAACATAAATCTGGCCCGTCGAGCCGTCGCGATTGAACTTCGCAAGATCCTCATTGTGAGGCGTAATGATCATTACGTGAGGGCCCACGTGATACGTGTGATCGGCACTATGTGATGTTCCGTGCAGATCTGGGACCCATGCTCCAGAGAACATGTACATTACGCCGATCTGGTCGATGTGCACGGGCCGGTCAGCGAGGCTGTCTTTGATCCATTGCATCGAAGTCTTGTCCAAACACATGGGTTCGTCATGGGGATACCCTGGAATTCCCGGCAGACATGTCCAATCACTCTTACCGGCTCGCAAGACCCTGTATTCAGCGTTAGGATCTTTCGGACTCGCTGGCCAATCTGCAATGACGGCGTCTTCCGTGATAAATTCCGGTCCTGCCCGCAAAGCATCGGCGATTTTTTCTTTATCTGTAGATTGAGAGGGTCTCATATCGTTTTGTGCCCAAGCAGTGAGCGAAGCTGCAAGGGTAACGGCGGCGAATAGTTTGAACATACTTGTCTCCTAACGGAATGCATGCACATTTCATGTTCTGCATTTTGCAGGTCGATGTGCATTCAAATCGTAGCGTCGAACAGTATGCTCAGTCTTGACGAAAACTGCTTAATGATGGCCTTTTCTGCTCCTACGCCACTCGCCCGGACTCTCTTTGAGAACCCGTTTGAAAGATCTGCTGAGGGCAGATTGATCGGCGAAGCCACATTGGCTCGCCACTTCTGCAAGGGTTAGCCGTGAGGTCAGCAGGAGATTCTTAACTGCATCTATGCGCCGTTCTATAAGCCAACGATGCGGGGGGCGCCCGAACGTTCGCCGAAAAGCATGGGCAAAATGGCTTACCGATAAATTGCATTCGGCTGCTACCGAAGCCAACGAAACATCGCCATATAACTTCGCGCTGAGAAATTCTTTCGCGCGTCGCGCCTGCCAGGGGGCTAAGTGTCCTCGGATAGGACTTGGGAAAGCTGGAGTTCCGCCGTAGACGTAGGTCGCATGTGCAAGTATCGATTGACCGATGTAATCCAGAAAAAGTTTCGGTGCAGGCTGATGGCGCTGGATTGCGGAGAGGACGGTCATCCCCAAATGTTTAAGCGTCGTGTCCATCTCGCAATGGGGCCAACTGAGCGCATTAATAATGGCAGTACCGTTCTCGTAAGCAAATTCGTCGAGAGCCATGCGTGGTAAATAAAAATGCACGACGTCAATAGGGTTGGGAAAGAACGCAATTGGATCTTGTTCGAGATCGAGGATCGTTACTCCCCCCGAAGGTCGTTTGCCGGTGGGAACCAATTTGCCAGAGAGCCATAGACGGCCTCCCTGGTTCGCGCGAAGATGCAGGTGGATTGAAAATGCCATTTGCGGCGGAATGGGGCTGGTCGAATCGGAGAAGCCATTCGGCGCGTGCAGTCTAGTTACTGCTAACTCGGATCTCCCGTAACCCAGTGTGGCATGGACGGGCGCCGCGATAAGGTGTAGATATCCTGCCATCCGCTCTCCGTATGCGCCGGTTTCGATCATGGGACTGTCTCCTCAATAATATGCGGTCTTCCGAAATAAAGTTTACCTCTTCACAATCGCTGATACTCGCAGGTCGGGCACTCAGACCGCAATGTGGGAGCGCGGCGATCAATGCCCGCCGGACGCTCAGAGACTGTTTGGCTGGTATTCTCCTGCCGTGTCTTGTTTTTTAGTAATGGGAAACGCGCATGGCACCTTTCATGCGACGAGACCCCATTGCTGCTGCTGAGTCGCACAGTGCTGAGATGAATCGAGCAGTGCTCGCCGGTGCGGACGGCAGGGCAGCGTTACGGCTTAGTCCCGACCATAATATGGATATTGTTGGGACTCGGATCATCCTGGGGAAGCGTGACAACAGTACTTGCGATGCCCTCAGAAGTTAGCGCTTTAGCAAGCCCGTCTGCTGCAGGCTTCAACTTGACCCAGAGCGCCGTGGTTAAGCCAATCTCGACTCCCCTGAGACTTATTTGGTCTACTTGGTGGCCGTTGCGTAGTTTCTTCGTGAGGCGGAACGTTTTACTCTCTGAGACCTTGTATGCCCAACCGGCCGAGCCGAGGGCTGCGTCAATTTCAGCCATTAACTTCTCCGCTTCTGGCGAATCAGCGACGGCTAATTCATACGGGGTACCAAGGAATGGCGCTATTCTTAGCCTAACTTGCTCCTGTTGGTATTCATCTAGCACGCGATCTGCAGCTTGTTGTTTCAATCGCGTGAGGTCGCTCTCGAAAGAAGCTGCTTCCTGCCTCGCCTCGCGTGCAAGAGTCAAGGCATTCGATGCAGAGGTTTCTGCACTTTTGGCTTCTGCCTCTGCCTTTCCAAGAGACGCCTCGGCTTTTCCTGCTCTGGCCCCTGCCTCTTTGGCTTGGTACAACGCCGACCGTGCCTCTGTCTCTGATGCACCTGCAGTGGCTTTGGCCTTATTTGAGTCTTGCTTTGCGGCGGCAGCTTCCTCACTCACGGCGCGCAATTCCTCGTGCGCGGTCTTGGCAGATGACGCTGCATCGCCAGCTTCTTTTGAAAGTAGGAGAAAGCGGTCCTCATTGGCTTTCCTGATCTGGGTTTCTAATTTTCCAGCCTGGACATCTATATAGAGTTCGCCAGCGACTCCAACCGCAACCAATCCCGCTCCCAGCAATCCCAATATAAGCAGCAATATGCTAGGCTTCTCTGGCGGACGCACTATTCCGCGCCGAAATTCGTATAGATCTTCGGCATACTCCCAAACCACAAAGACCACTTCCATCACAACGCCGACAACCACTAGAAATGTCCAGAAATGCAGCCAGTGGTGCAGCGAGGACTGTGACCTGTCCAGGTTATCGAGAAGTATTTTGAGAGCCGATTCGTCCATCGGCATCGCCTCAGTTACTCACTGCAACGGGCGAAGGACAGGCAACGGGATTCCCAGCCGGAATTCTCTCACGCCGGACGATCTCAGCCTTAGCTTCGGCGGGCTTTTTCCCGGTTTTAAAATAGAGGTATCGATCAGTAATCCTGACTTCGATCGGATCGCCAACGAACAGGTTTGTGGGCTGGTAACTGTTTCTTCCCCACGCTTCATAATGAACCACGTAAGCCACATCGCCACTCTGGATCGCCAAGCAAAAGGAATACTGAGCACGCAATGCTCGGCTCCGGTAGCGGAGGCTTGTAGGTCTACCAGTTTCGCGGGTTGGTAGTCGCTAGATCGGTGATCCTTTCCCCACGCCAGAGATGCAGTCAACAGCGCTGCGATAAGGAATCGCCTCATGGTTTACTCCCCTTCCTCTGGTTCGCCGGGAATGTACCACCGTGTACGCAGGATTGCAAACTAAAAGCAGGAAGCTTAAGGTCGCGATTCTGCGCCAAATATCTACACCAACTGATCGCGACATTCGCCCGCCACTGTTTCGGTATCAGCTCTATGTCCACCGACTTCTGCTCACCCGAACAAAAGCGAGTGCAATGTTGGCCGCATCCCGTCTGCGGCGTCGGTGTAGAACCATGTCTTGTATCCGGGCGCAGAGACGAAGATTATGAGATCAGATGTGGTGGGCAGATTGACGCGGAACTCGCCTTTGTCATAAGTTCCCGAACTGCCAGTACCAGTTTCGTCGGTTGCTACCCACATCACGTGCAGTTTATTCACTGGCTTGCCAGTCACTGTATCCCGCACCGCGCCGATTAAGATACCAGCTTTAGGAGCGAGTCTGAGGGTTACGTTTGCAGCGGGTCTTGCGCTGTCAGAGTAACTGTTTGAAGGCCGCGCGGGCTTGATTCAATGCAGAATACCCGTCCTCATCCTTGGTCGCGAAGACGGAAGTCTCGCCCATTGGGAGATGTTGAATCTCAAACTGCCCGGTGGGATCGGTCCATACGCTGCATTCGCTTTGATGCGATCCGGCTCGGTCCACGCACACAACCGCATGGTTCATCGGCTGCCCATTTTCGTTGAGCACGATGCCGGTTATTCGCCCGATCTGGTCGCCGGAGTAACCCAGTGTCGCAGAAGCGACCAACGCCAACAGCAAGATCAATCGCATAGGCATTTGTTACTTCTTTCGCTACTTCAGGCGTCGCGTCGTTTACAAGGTATCGCCACTGTTGTACCCGACTCAAGGTGCAACGGGCGACGGTTCTTAAACGGTTAGTGCAGTCCCGTTAAAGCTCGTGAATGAAAAGCCGTCGAAGACTTCATTGAAAGTCGCTCGTTGATCTCGGAGCAAACTCAGGGCTACAGCCTCACCCAACAGCAATGCCTGGTCGTAATCGGATCGCCAGTGTATTCCCGCCATGTTGCGTGCCATCCCAATGTTCCCCGCGAGCTTATGGAGTTCGTTCGTTACGGACATCCGCCAGGCATCCGGGCCTTTGTAAGGAACAAGCGAAAGCCCGTCAGAACTTGCCTCGACCGGATTGAAGAACGTCACAGTGTCGGTGCTGAAGAATGCCTTCAGGATCGTCACGCAAGCTCCAGCGATCGCAGCGTGCCCTTGTCCATAGCTAGGATGCTGGGGACAGCCTTCCGGATAAGCGAGTGGCAATAGGTACGTGCCATGCTTGCTGAAAACGCCTGCTACAGCTTGGGAGTTAAGCACGTCGGGATGCAGAGGATATTGTCGAGCTCCGTTCATCGTCCAGTGAACAAGTCCGCCGTAGGCTTCCGGTCTCAGCGTTCGATGCACGTACCACTTGTGAAACCAAACCGCCTTGAGCGCACGGTTGGAGACTTCTGCCAGCAGGCTCAAGACGTGCGGTCCGCCGAAAGTCTGAAAGCCTTCCTGCGTCAGCGATTTCTCGTAAGGATTGCCGACGTTTAGCGGAACGTCGTTCTGCATCATCCATTGCGCGGCTGCCAGATATGCCTGATACGGTCCATCTAGATGGACATAAGCGCACAGGTCGCGTCCGTTGCGAATGTAGCGTGGCTTCGAGTCGAGTGTATTCTCCTCGAATGGTCCTTGACCGTTTTGCACGCTCAGCCAAGAGCTGCTATCGGCGATGTAATCCAGGCCCGGCTGATAGGTCGAGTATTGCTGGTTTACATTCAGAGCACCAAACTTGAAGGGCTGCACCAGGAACTGCGAAACATAGGGTCCAATCAGATCACCTGCTGTGCAACCACGAAATAAAGTTTGAGAAGTTATGCGGTTCTTTTGTTTGGAGCCACGAAAATCGCTTAGCTTGTTCAATTCGGTAATTGCAGCCGTTGCAGTGGCGCTTGTCGGATAGTCCGCGAAGTTGATGTCGCGCAACAAGGCCATCCAGTAGTTTTCTACCATCTCACCAGCACGCCAGGCGCTGGCCAGTTCGGGCGGAGTGGCCATGAATGTCTGATGAGAATCGCATGCTTCGAGATCGAACGCCAAGCCGCCCTGCGGATTGCTGAGCTTGATGTTTCCGCCGAGTGGGATCTTTTCGAAGTCTGCCGGGCGACCGCTTTCGAGGGCGTGAGTCAGAGTGCGATAAGCGCGGGGATCGACTTCGCCGATTTCGTCGTGAGGCAGGCCTTTGTGGTAGCTGCCAATCTTGGCGGTGTATAAATCTTCGTCGCCATTAGGACAGTTAGCTGGAACAGCCATGGCGGCATTCGCCGAGGCGACGTTTTTCCTAATTTTGACGCAGTCTGTTGTCCGGCGGCCTTTGCTCGTGGTAGTGGCCTGTTCGGCATAAGCTGCGGTAGGCAGGGCAACCCGGAGTAGAGGTACGTATCCGGCTAGCGCTGCAGCCGCGCTCGACTGGCTGAGAAATTTGCGTCGGCTCGATCCCGCCCACAGCTTCATCGGATTGTCGATCATAAGCTCGAATCTCTGGAGGCCGCCTAGTTAGATACCAAGAAGAATTCCCATTATCATTTCGCCGTCGAACTGCTGATCCTTGCCAAGACACTCTTAGCCTTGTCGAGCAGGTGCGGGTTCGTCTCCCTTCGCAAAACGTCTTGAATGACAATCACTGCCTTGTCCGGCGGGGCAGCAGTAAGCGACTCTAGAGCTGCTGTCTTGGTAAGAAGGAAGTCACCCTGCCGCGAAAGAGCCCAAGTTAGGGGGGGGACGATTTCAGGGCCGCCGATCCAGCCTAGCATAACTATCGAAAGCAGCCGACCGAATGATCTGTCGCTATGCTGCAGTAGTTCGGAAAGCTGAGGCACCGCGAGCGTACCTAAGCACTCGATCTGGCCACGGACCGAGTCATTCGGGGGAATCCATGTAATGGCGGTAACGCCGTTTGGCAGTCTATAGCTCATCGCGTCTAGTGTCTCATTGTAGATGCGGTTGACTTCGCTTTTCACAGCCTCAGGCGAGTTCCGGTCAACCAATCCACATTGTGCGCTTGACGAGATAGCGATTACCGCGATACAAATAACCGTCAGGATCGGAGTGCGCGCGGGCATAAGGCCCTCCTATGGGGACGTATAAGTTTTGTTATAACTGCCCGGATTCGAAGTTATTTCATCGGTCTCAGTTGTGACGCAGTCGGTTCGATAGTTAAGTGTAAGAATATTGTACGTTCCTCCATTCAAAACCGCTTGATACGTATTTGAGGGCTGGCTGCATGTGTTTGGCGGTGGATTGGGACCATAGCACGAACCAATGGGGATGTCCGTGAAAGTTCCCGACTGGGTTGTGCTTACTGGAGTTGAAAAGTTGTTATACGTGGGCTGACAACCGTCGGCCCTACAGGTCCGTTCACGCGGAGTAATTCCACTGAACTTTATAGCATTTCCATTTTGATCCAGCACCTGATCGCTCACCTGGATGCAGGTGCCAGCGTAGTTCGCTTCGCACTCGCAATTAGCGGCCGCGTAGCCGGTTGGTCCGAAATATGTAGGTACCTGCACAGTTATCGATCCCGACCCTGCCGACCAGCAACTATTTCCTTGTCCCGTATCATCTTGGGTGTTGAAGCTTTCGCTGCCCGTACCGGCGCTTGTCCCGGTAGCTGTAAAGCTCTTGAACCCCCCCGAGCCTGTGTAATAAACGGTCCCGTCTGGCGGACTCCACCTTGTCGAGCTAGGAGTAGCGCTCCCTGTCACCGTCGTACCGCATCCCATTTCATTGCAGTTGATGGAACACGTCTGGAGCTGGATCTCCCCCACATAGTTCGATCCCCCGACGGGTATCGTTATGGAGGAATTCGGGCTCAAATTGCTGTGATTGCAGTCGGTGTTGCAGGTTCCACAACTGAAGCTTCGCGCCAAGCCCTCACGTGGGCGAGACACCATTAATCGCCCTTTTGCCCACTTGGAGAAGCCAGAAAACCAAGCAATCTGCCCCTGAACTGCCGTCTTGGGAAGCAGGTAGCCCCGATCGTCGGGAATGCCTCGCACCACAATGTCGTTTATATTGATGCCCTTCGTCTCCATCGGGGCGAGTTGATACGCCTTCCACCAAAACTCGCCGCCGCTGCTGATTTGCACGTCGATCTTTTTAGTCGTGCTAGAGCCATGATTGAAGAGAAGCAGCGTCGATGTCGCACTGCTCTGAATGTCCCAAGGGTGCCCGCCTCCGTTCTGGGGGGAGTCGGCATCTTTTGCCTGTAATTCTATCGAACGAACGCCGACATCTCCCCATGCGACGAACTGTGCTGTCACTTCACCCGGTGGCAGGCTGGAGCGAACGATGAGAGAGTTCGTCATGGCCGAGTCACCGTGCGCGGGGATTTGCACCGTGCGGCTCGACTGCCCCGCGAGAACGATTTTCTGCACAACTTCGGTGGACGCATTTCCTGCGATGGTGTGCGCCAGAGTGATAGCTACTTCTGCGGGTTTGGTTGAGAAGTTAGAGAGAGCAACCTCCGGATGAAAAATCGTACGCGGAAATAGCTCGGCGGCTCCCACGGGGATCCCGGTAAAAATGGTACTGGAAGAAAGCTGTTCGGTGGGGTTGGTAAAATTCAGCGATGAGAAGTATGGGCCGCGCTCGTCACTGTAGATGGAGAACCCGAATGTGATGAGGTCTCCGGGAGTGCCGGTTGTGCTCACGCCCACTCCGACCGAACCACGATCGATTTGATCGTTGAACATTTGGTCGTTCAAGGCGGCCAAACCAGTCTGGGAAGTGTCGCATGCCGCCACAAGCAGCAACTGGCCGGGAAGGAGTTGCACCGTGCCCATTGTCGGAGCCCTTTTTTCCGCAAAGCACTGCAGCGTGACCGATTGCATACTCTGCCCGAGACTCTTCAGCGCGACGATGGGAGATCCCTTAACGGCCAACGCGACCGCTCGATAGATGCCCTGGCGTCCTTCATCTTGCGGCAGCATCTCTTCTTCGATGTAGGCGGGAGTCGTTCCCGTCTTCGAGGCGATGGAGAGCTGCGCGCCAATCGGCATTCCGGGAGCGGGCTGCGGGATGACGAGCACCGATCCTGAATTAGCCGCAGAGCCCGCTTCGCTGAGCAGGTCTCGAATCTGGATGGGCAGATTCGTATGTCCCGGCATAATTACTTCCTTGAAGGCAACCTGTACACCTGACGAATCGAAGACGATTACGCGGGCGCTCATCTGAGCAATAGCGTCGTTCACGAGCGTGACCGTGCTGGAGAAATCTTTGTCGTCAAGAAACAGAGGAGCAACCATAGGCATGCTCAGGTTGTTCGGCGGGGTACGGAATTTCGTGGTAGGCGAGTTTTGGGCGAGCGTCGTGGACGCTAGAAGAAGAGTAGAAAAGAACACAGCCCCGAGACGAATCATAAACTCCTCCGAAGAGTAGAGTCGGGCCCCATCAGCGAGTCGCGGATAGGCAAAGCTTTTTCGTTTTGGAACATTCGCACCCTGCTAGGATTATTCGGGGAAGTGAACAATCGGTCGCCCCTACGAATCCCGCTCGCTGATTGCAGCGCAACATACATCAGAAGCTGTGAACATCGACGAGTATTTCTTTCCTGTTCGGATTTCGTAAAATTTCCTCGACGGCCCTCGACGGCCCTGTGCTTTCATCGACATCGGATGTAAGTAGCGATTACAAGGTGGAGCTTTATGTACTGCGTTGTTCCGAATAACGAACAGCACCCAAAGTAAATGTGACTCATCGGCTGTGTACGAATGGACTACAAGCCATGACAATAGCGAGCGATGCCGCCCGATATCCGCATCCGCTTTGGCCGTGCGATCCGCCGCTTGCGGGAACAGCAAGGAATCAGCCAGGAAGTGGCTGCTGAGAGATGCGGGCTTCACCGGACCTATTACAGTGGGATTGAGCGCGGCGTGCGGAATCTCTCCCTAGTCAACATCGAAAAGATTGCCAAGGGGCTGGGGACAAGCCTGCGGAATCTGTTTGGCAGCGTCTGACGAGGCCGATCACCGGGAGCGACCGCGATCTCGCCGGTGCCAATGATAGGATCGATTGATGAACAAAACGCTGATGCAGTCGGTAACCTCACAGCTCCAGGCGGAGCGCAAGAGACTGGAAGCTGAACTGCACCGAGTGACGGCTGCCCTGACCGCTTTCGGAAGCGTCTACCTGCACGGAACCAAGACGAAGATGGGTGCGATAGGCAAGACCCTAACGATGTCTGCCGCAGCGCGTCGCAAGATTAGTTTGGCGCAGAAAGCGCGGTGGGCAAAAAAGAAAGCGGACGCTCAACCGGCTACAGCAAAGCGAGTGATATCTGCAGCAAGCCGTAGGAAGATGGCAGCCGCGCAGCGGGCAAGGTGGGCGAAGGTGAAGGGCGGGAAGAAGGCTGGATAGCAATCGGCGAGAACATCCAGCCATGCTGCCATGTTCTTACTAGGGTTCCAACTGCACTTCCACTCGTCTTTCTTCGCCGGACTCCAAGCGTAAAACTGGGCGGGATGGATCGGAAGCGTCACTGTAATACCAGTTCTTGTAGCCCGTGGCGCTGACTTCGAAAAGGAAGTCGGTTGCAGGCGCTATCGGCACTCTGATGCCGGAAGTCCCCGGCTGCTTCGCGAAATTTCCGACGCCAGATCCATAACTAGCCCGATCTGCGATCAACCTGACAAAAAATGAGTGCAGAACGTTGCCCGTAGCCTTATCGCTCACACTAACGATGAGTGTTCCGGGTTTCGGCCCTAGCTTCAGGACAACACGAGCGGTCGGTGCTGTTGCAGTGAGTGTGACCGTCTGCCTCTTCGCCGTCCGGTCATCTTGCCAATATCCCTGCATTGCCGACTGCGCGTACACGTCGATCTTCGCCAAGGGCATGTCTGAGATCTCAAACACACCGTCCTCGTGTATTGCATTGGAGCTTGTACACGAGCTGTTCTGCTCGATGGTCGTACACATCGTTGCCTGTGTGATGGGTTCGCCCGCATCGTTCTCAACGGTTGCGATGATCCGTCCGGGCCGCTGTGCATTCTCGCTATCTGGCGGTTGGATCGTCTGAGAGTGGGCGGGCAATGCGACCAAAACTGCTAACGCGCTGATAATCCAAAGACGGTTCATGCGACACCTTCCTGCGGACTTGCCCGCATGTTACACCGAAATGTTGAGCCGCGATCCCTTATCTCTTCTCCATCTTGTGCTTCACTCGCAAGTAAATATGTTGGGGAACACGGATCGTACGATAGCGGCGCTTCTTGGTCGCCGCTTGCAGCACGAGAACGCCAGGTTCGTTTTCGTAGAGTTGCGTGACTTTGGCGGGGCTGAGATGATGCAGGATGGTTAGTTCCTTAATGCTGTAGGTCGCTGGTTCGTATCAACAGTCATCTTGCCTCCTTCAAATACTCCGAAATGTAGGGTCACGAAAGCTTTACGACCTCAAGATTTCGTCGCTGATCTATTCTTGAACTCCACTCGTTGATCTATGTTTCGTGCGATTCGTACCTGCCGTCAGTCACGGCTCAGAGTGCATTGCCACAACCGTGCGTATCCCCGCAATCATCGACTCCAGAGCGCTCGGGCAGGTTGCGAGCACTTTCGCGGCCGTATCATTGATCTCGATATCCCAGGGGAAGAAACGCGATCAAGAAAGTCTTCATAAGATTCTCCAAGTGGGGAAAGATTAATTATCAGACGGTCCGCGCTGGACTCACCAGATTACGGAAGTTTGGCGGTAAGGGCGGCAGAACCGGCTAGGCAAACGCCGTGCTTGGAAGCTTATTAACATCGCGGCCCTGTGAATTTGTCGATGTCACTTACCCTTAAAGTCCGCCGGGCCTCAAATCGGATACTCTTTCGCCCTCGATTTCGCCCCTTGACTTCGTGCTTTGACGTGGAACGTTTTCAAACAACGCGGGAATTGAATGGCTAACCATTGCTCAATCGGGCATGATCTCTATTACAAATTGGCGAGAAATCATTGGGATTTCGAGAAGAACGAAGATGTGCCGCCAGAACTATTCGATGTGAAGAAGTATCGCGACTGTCTTGCTGAACTCGACGATCATTTTTGGAAGGGCCCACAGTGTGCAGTGGCAGAGTATGCCTATCTCAAGGATGATGCTCTAAAAGTTTTTCTGAATTAGGTGCGTTGCGGGAAGGACCTAACCTACAGGGCATGACCTACGTGAATAATGAGATGGTAGCCAAAAGAAGAAGTCGGACGGTTCTTCGCGTTCGAAAACACCAAGGGCAGTCGGCGCACCGTCCGGCTTCGCACTCATCACTCACTGAGGTCAAGAGACATTTTATCTATTAGGTCCTCGTTTCGCCTGTTCGTACGACGCTCGCAGAGTCTCACGAGAGGATGCTAGAATCCCGCCTTATGCCGTTAGATCAAACAGCGATCATCAAACAGATTGACGACGTTCTGGCCAAATCCAACCCGAAAAGTCCCCGCAACTTCGACGATTTTTCGGATGTGCCAAAAGAACAACTGAGTGAAGCGATCAATCTGCTTCATTCTGCTATACACAGACTGGCACCTGCCGGAAGCACTTACCTCAAGAGCGCTAAGCTCCACGAAGAGTATCTAACCGGGAACATCGGTCTAGCACTAAAATCTCTTCGTGGGACACTGCGTGCACTTAGAACGGATTATGATGCCGGTTATCTGCAATCGGCCGTCGAGCTGATCCACGCCGACATCTTTGCGAATTTCCTTGAGATGGCTGAATACCTGATACAGCAAGGCTATAAAGACCCAGCAGCGGTTGTCACTGGCTCCGTGCTTGAAGCACATTTGCGTAAACTGTGTGACAAACACGGCATCCCGACGGTCAAAGCTGATGGGAAGCCGAAGACTGTAGATGCACTCAACTCCGAACTAGCAAGTGCGAACATCTACTCAAAGCTTGACCAGAAGAGTGTCACAGCGTGGCTGGACCTTCGCAACAAGGCAGCACACGGACATTACCCCGAATACACGAAGGAGCAGGTGGCGTTGATGGTTCAGGGCGTACGAGATTTTGTCACACGCTATCCGGCATGAGACTTGTCGATGGTCGTCGCATTCCACGGGCTCCTACGTGTTTCGATTGTATTCAGGGAGAGACTCAAGACGCTCTATATTCGAGCTTCCTGAACGGATGAAATAGCCAAACGTCGAAAACCTTTCCTGGCGGAAAATGTCCAGATACGTAATCTTTCCGTAGACTACACATTTCTCTTTGGCAACTTGGCTGCCTTCACCTGTGATTCTGAATCTTCCCTCTTCCCGCTCAACGAACGGAGGAGGATACCACTTCTGATTATCGGCTTCGTTCAATTCGGGTTTCTTTGGCAGTTTGTCCAGCGAGTCCACCAAGACAAGACGAGCGTAGACATCCTTTATCCACACTGGACTCCTGCCTTCATTCTTCAAAATCAAAAGCACGAACGCAGTGGTTGTAACGGAAGGGATCTTGCTGTAACTCGCCGATGTATTCTCGCCAAGTAACAAGCTGTTCAGCGGGTCTCTTGCGAGTTTCGGCATCACCCATGAGCGTTCAATATCTTTGCTGGCTCGCAGTTGATTCCGAACCACCCAGAACATCGCAACTGTAAAGAGTGCGATAGCGACAGTGGAGCAAGCGTTAACCGCATCTATCCAGTCGTGCTCAACGAACAAGGCCAGAGGGACGTGCATAGCACATTCTACGACGAGGAGGAACTCGGGATTGTCAAAGTTTATTCCTTCGGCCCGTATAACGGTGCGCAGTTAAGTTGCAGCCTGCTCAGCCCACGATGCGATCACGGATTTGTTAAGCACATCCTGCCGTGTACGTTTTCACCACCACCGATTTCTTCCACTCTTCGATTTGTTCTCGTGCATCCCTCACGAGTTTCGCAAAACGGCGGGCCAATTCTCGAATGCGTTTCGATTGCCGTCTTTCAATTGCCTCGGTTGGAACCAATTCGGTGCCGATGCCGAGGGCAGTGGCACCAGACAGAATAAAACCGGCGGCTGTCTGCTGATTCACGCCTCCCGCGGCAATTAAAGGGATCTGTGGCAAGGATGCGTGCAACCCCTTAATGTACTTCTCCCCGCCGACTGGACCGCAAGGAAAGATTTTGATCAAGTCAGCCCCAGCACTCCAAGCCGTGACCACCTCGGTGGGCGTCAACGTGCCAGGCAGCACGGCAACGTTCTCCTTCGCCGCGAATTCGATGATCGTTAAATGGAACGAGGGAGCGGTTAGGAAACTTGCGCCCGCGTCCAGGCACAGACGCGCCGTCTCGGTGTCGAGCACGGTGCCCGCGCCGACTATGATCTTCGGATCGGATTAGAGAGAAACTAGATGCAATTTGCTCGGAGTTGTCCATCCAATACGATGGCGTACGCTTCCGAACCACCGGATACCGCCAAATTATCGAAGTACACCTATTGTTCCCGCGCCTGACATCAGTCACCGAAGCCCACCGTCTCCCAACCGTTCTCGAAGAACGCCTGCCGACCGAACTGGGCATGCCCGCTGAAGTAACGACTCACTTGGAGTCATTGGAAGACCATGCCGATGTTCACCGCGAAGAACACTACACTGGCAAACCCGAGTAAGCTCGTAACATAGAGCACAAGAAAAACAATCCTAGATGTGACTAAAACAGAAAGTCAAAATCAAAAAGCACCTTTCGATTGATATTGCCGAAAAAACGTCCGTACTGTGGGTCAGCTACCTTCGAGTGGATTTCCAGCGCATTGAAATGATTGGTAAGATTCATCACTGTTGCGGACAGCCGAACCGCGTGTTTTGGCGTTACTTGGATGTCCTTCGAGGCGCGAAGGTCCAACGAGAAATATTGCGGGAAGCGAGGCTGGGCGCCCGGAATGGAAGTAATGTACTGCTGCAGTAAGTTTGCCGGTTGATAGGGAAATCCACTTCGATCTTCGATCTTTGGCATCAGGCGGAATTTCTTCGGCAAACTGTACATCCCCCACAACAGAAACCGATTGGGGATCTCACTGGGCAAACTGGCAAC
>JBAVQD010000189.1:0-11622 GCA_049693675.1 Candidatus Sulfotelmatobacter sp.
GACCACCTGCCGGACAAGAGCAGGATTCCGAGGAATCCAAATCCCAGTGGAAACATGATTGCTTTGCCCAGGTAGGCTGCTCCGCACAACACGCCGAACATCGCGAACTTCCCATAGGATTCGTGAACGCGCAGCTCCACCAGGTAGCCGCCGATCAGGAACACAATCGCCGCAACCAAAAGATCGGGCGTGACCAGTCCGGGATCGATCAATACCAGGGACGCCCAAAGGAAGACACTGTATCCAAGTCCCAACAAGACCCAATCGGGTAAGGGAACCGGGCCCTCGCTACATTCTGCTTGTTCTCTGACAGCCCGGAGCACGGAATAAAGGAAAAACCGAAAACACAAAAGAGCCGCCAGATAAATGACGAAATTAACCAGGTGAACAGTGATGAATTCCCAGCGCAACGACGGCTTGAAAACATGAAGCGCAAGCCCTAAACACCAGGAATACAACGGACTCCAATAGCCATTCACGGCCGCGGCCCAGTCGCCCCGAAAGTACGCATCGCCGACGTCAAGATACGAGACTCCGTCGGAAATCATCGCATATCTACTGATCCAAAGCTGAAGCAGTCCCAAGGTGAAGCAAAGAATAAGGAACGAACGCTCGACAAGCACTGTTTTTTTCCGAATTTCGGCCGAGTCCGAATGGGAATCGTAAGCCAAATGCACGCAACGGCTGACGTCAGGACTTAATTCAGTTGGAGTCATTTCTGTGGTGTTGTTTATACCATGGGCTTGAATTCTGTTTAACTGTTCGCCATTTCGCTAGGCACCGATATTTTCACCGTTCCCGTGGCCATAGCAGCACACACCGCCATGGAAAGATAGAACACTCCGAACCATCGCTCCTGCCAGTTGGGGAGTATCACAAAATGCAGGAATACGTAGCCTAAGGTCACAGCAAATAATGGCCGTGTCCTCTTCAGAGCAATGCCTGCGGTTCCCAGCAAGAGAAAGGGAAGAAAAAAGCTCGACATCATTAAAGTTATTCCCGCGCGCAAAGCCGAGAAATAATCCCTCGCAGACAACCGAACCGTCATTTCTCCGGGCGCCACAGGAACGCCGGTAAAGTTGCGGTAGTAAAGCATTCCTATTCCGTAATCTCCTGCGAAATGATTGATGCACAGAACCGAAATGACCGCCACAATTGAGAGCACGGCTGCTTTCCAAAGTTCAATCCGCCGCTGCAACCAGCAAGCCAGAATTACCGGCCCCGCCAGCACCACAAAGTCGGTTCGAAAATAAATGGAAGCCAGCAGCAGGATCATGCCGGCAAAAAGGCGTTGTTTTTCAAAAATCAAGTACAGCGATGCGAATGCTATCAGCGTGGCCAGCGGATCGGCCGTTGTTTCCCGCCCCAAATCCAGAAGCGGAGGGCTGATCATCAGCAAAATCGAAAACGCCAGCGTCAGCACTGGACTCATATACCTTCTAAGCCAAAGGAATGCTAGAACTCCAAGCAAGAAATACGAAGTTACTGAAATCAACAGTCCCGAACGCACCAATCCCAAACCGCTTTTGCTGACCAGCCAGAGTGTCTGATTGTAGAGAGGACGAATCGCGAACAAGGGAAGAAATTCCGCGAACGTGTCAGCATTCGACGCGCGTTCCTGGCGCGATTTGTTCTGGTCCGCGGGCGCGCCCACCTCATATCCCAGCAAGTCTTCCCGCTCCCGTCTCGGCACATACCGCTGCACCTCGGCATAAACTCGCTGGTGGATGCGAACTGGATTGCGCTCCTCCATGAGCAGGGCGTTGCCCATGTATTGGATCGAATCCATACTGTAGATCGGCTTGTAGTAGAGGTGTCTCGCGACGCCGGCGAGCAAGAAAATATACAGAAAGAAGATCCCGACCTTTATCTTGCCTTTTGGCGGGTGCCTTTCGAGAAGTGGCTTTTGAGCGGGCAAGGCAATCGTCACATTTTGAACAGCGTGCATCATTCCCTCAACTTAGGTGTCCGCTAGTTTCTCATAAGCAGAGGGTGTCGGCTTGAAACATCTGGAGCGTTCGATTTGATCTCGCCGCGCTACTCCGAGGGCAGAGAATTCTATTCCTGCCTTACAATCTCTCTTGTGGCTGTTCTCCGCAACCTGCGCGTTACGCTGGAAATGATTAAGTGGGAGCACTCCGTTTTTGCGCTCCCTTTTGCGTTGTGCGGGGCCATGCTCGCTGCCTCGGGTCTGCCTACTGCACATCAACTGGTGTGGATCGTCGTCGCCATGGTGGCTGCCCGGTCCGCGGCCATGGCCTTTAACCGTCTGGCTGACGCGAGTATCGACGCAGCCAACCCGCGCACTCGCACCCGTGCGTTGCCGGCTGGACATTTGTCGCCTGTGTTTGTGGCCAGCTTCGTGATCGTCTCCTGCGCCATTTTTATTCTCGCTGCCTGGCAGCTCAATCGGCTCACTCTCTGGCTCGCGCCGGTGGCGCTGGCGATCCTGCTGCTCTACTCGTATACGAAGCGCTTCACGCGACTATCGCATCTCGTGCTTGGATTCGCGCTCGGTATCGCGCCTTCCGCGGCATGGATCGCGGTTCGAGGCTCGCTCGACCCCCGCATTCTGCTGCTTACCGCGGCGGTGACATTCTGGGTTGCGGGATTCGACATTCTCTATGCCTGTCAGGATTTCGAGTTTGACCGCGACGCGGGGCTGCACTCGATCCCCCGATATATCGGGATTGGCCCGGCTCTTTGGGTGGCGCGGATTTTCCATCTCATCATGCTCGGCCTTTTAGTTGCCTTGATCCTAGCCTTTGGGCTGGGCAGACTGGCATGGGCCGGCGTTGTCGCGGTCATGCTATTGCTCGTGTACGAACATTCCCTGGTTAAGCGCGACGATCTCAGCAAACTTAATGCCGCATTTTTCACCATGAACGGTGTCATCTCCGTGGTCTTCGCGTTGTTCGTGGCCGCCGATCTTTTATTTCGCAGGTGAAAACGCCAACCTAAATAAAACAGGCGCCTCACCCCCTGCGGTGAGAACGCCCGTTTCCCCCATCCCTCTGCGTGTTTGAGGGCGTGAAGATCGACGATCAGAACTCTCCCCTTTCTGATCTGTGCTCATATTGCTTGACTCTGGCGCTCTTAGTTGTCACGCGCATGTTTGCGATTTGTAAAATCGGCATCCAAACAGGGGCGAGTACGGCGTTTGAAACGCCAGTCGCAGCAGTCGAAACTGATAGCATAAAGATTCTTCGACTCAAATTGTGCGCTCATTATTCCACTTCGCGATTCTCTTCCTGGCTCTTCCGCTCCTGGCACAAAGCCTGCTGGCGCAAAGCAATGACGGAGAGCTTCGCGTCAAGGTCATTGGTCCCGATGGTAATCCGGTTAAGGCTTTCATCGATCTGTCGAACGACGCGATTCAGTTCCACCGCTCTTTTTCCGCCGATGACTCGGGCCTCGCGATCGTTCGTAATCTTCCCTTCGGCGTCTATCGCCTTGAAGTTCATGAGCCCGGCTTCGCTGCTTACGACGGACTGATCAATATCCAGTCGGCACTTTCGACCGAATACATCGTCAAGCTCAGTATTGCCGCTATCAGCACTGCGGTGAAAGTCACTGCTGACGCCACCCTGCTCGATCCCGAACGCACCACCACAATCAACCACATAGACTCCAAAGCTATCGCGGAGCGGCCCGCGTCGCTGCCTGGCCGGTCCTTGCCTGACCTGATCAATACGCAACCCGGCTGGCTCTATGAAGGCAATGCGGTTCTGCATCCGCGTGGTTCCGAATATCAAACGCAGTTTGTCATCGATGGCATCCCGCTTACCGACAATCGTTCTCCTGGTTTTGGTCCCGAGATTGAGGCCGACGATGTTGACTCGCTCACCATTTACACCGCCGGCATTCCGGCCGAATACGGACGGAAGATGGGTGGGGTCGTTGAAGTCAACACGCTCCACGACTCCCAGCCTGGGCTTCACGGACAAGCCGTTCTTTCCGGCGGAAGCTTCGATACTGCAGGCGCTTTTGCCAGCGCGCAAGACTCCTGGGGACACAACACTGTGGACGGCAGCGCCTCGGGGAACATGACGGCGCATTACCTCAATCCCGTAGTGCCGGAAAATTTCACTAACCGCGGGACTACCGGCGATTTCTCTTTACGTTATCAGCGCGACCTCACTCCCAAAGATCGCCTTACGCTAATGGTCCAGCACGAACTGGCGCGTTATGAAATCCCTAACGAGCAGCCGCAGCAATTTCCCGCTCTCCGCACTCCGCCCACAACTACGCCACAGCTTCAAACCGCCGACAACTTCGAAACCAGGGGAATCGCTTCGTACCAGCACGTTTTTTCACCCGATATTCTTGCCAATATTCGTGGCATGGTGCGCGACAACTCCAGCGACCTCAGCTCGAACAACGGCTCCTGGCCGATCGCCGCGTTTTTGCACAACGACTTCAAGGAGGGATACTTCAACAGCACGATCTCTATTCACCACGGCCGTCAAGAATGGAAGGCGGGCCTGGAATCCGACAATCTTTTTCTGCACGAGGACTTCAGCGACGTCATTACAGCCAGCCTTGGCGATCCTCTCTATCCGTTTGATCCCGGCACGCCGCCGTCGTTCGCATTCACCGGGAACCGGCCGGATCTGGAGCAATCCGCGTTTATTCAGGATCTTATCCATCTCGGCAATTGGACTGTCAATGCAGGACTTCGCTGGGATCACTATCAACTCGTAGTGAATCAAAATGCCGTCAGTCCGCGCGTTTCCGTCGCACGACATTTTCCGGGTGCGAACCTTCTCGTCCACGCGTCTTACGACCGCGTTTTTCAAACCCCGTCGTTCGAGAATATTCTGCTGGCCAGTTCGCCGGATGTAATTTCGCTCAATCCCAACGTGCTTCGCTTGCCCGTCGAGCCGTCGCACGGCAATTACTTTGAGTTCGGTGCTACTAAAAGTTTTCTCGGGCAGTTTCGCTTCGACGCCAATTATTTTCGACGTTACGTAAATAATTTTGCCGACGATGATCAGATCCTAAATACAGCCGTCAGTTTTCCTATCGCCTTTCGTAAGGCCATTATTTATGGGGCGGAGGGAAAGCTCGAACTGCCGCACTGGAATCGCTTTTCATCTTTCCTGAGTTATTCCTACATTGTCGGCAATGCGTTTTTCCCGGTTACGGGCGGTCTTTTCGTTGGCTCGGACGCCGTTAATGCCACGACGCAGCTCACCGGACATTTTCCCGATTCGCAGGACCAACGCAACACGGTTCGCGGACGCATTCGCTATCAACTCGTGTCGCGCTTGTGGGTTGCGGGAGGCGCCGAATATGGCAGTGGGCTGCCCTTCGACTTCGCGGGAACTTATGATCAGGCGCTGGCGGACTACGGCGCGGCAGTGGTGAATCGCATCAACTTCGCCGACGGGCGCATCAAGCCAACGCTATCAGCGGATGCTTCGGCGGGGCTTGAGTTTTACCAGAAAGAAAAGCGTTCGCTGCGCTTGCAGGCAGATGCGGAAAATCTGAACAACCGCCTGAACGTTATTGATTTCGGCGGACTATTTTCCGGCAATGCCATCGGGCCGCCGAGAAGCTATGCTCTCCGGCTGACCACGACTTTCTAGCGATCGCTGAGCGCGTCATGCTCTTTTGAAATACTGCACCGCGCGCTCATGCTTTTGGGCCGCGGCGCGCGTAGAAAAAGTTCCGAGGTTTTTCCGTTTCCCGGTTTTCGCATTTTTCTTCCGCGAATATAAACGATACTCACCCGACTGTAATTTTCGAATCATGAACAAAGAAGATGCGCTCCCTGCGTTCACGGTTGGAAAGAAAAAAGGGACGGTAAAGGCGTCCCTCTTGCATGCACTATGTTACGAATGTGGCGAGCGCTAACTTCCCGCCACCATCTCCTTCGGGGCACCACCATCTACGTCGGCCTGATTGAACACGACATTCGCGCCCATGTGCGCGGGCCGCGGGGCCAGCATTTGCTCCTTGCGGTACACCAGATTGCTGGCGTTGAATGTGGCCAATTCAAAGCCGTGACCATGCGTAATGGCATCGGTGGGGCAGGCCTCGACGCAATAGCCGCAAAAAATGCATCGATTGTAGTCGATGTTATAGACCTTGGCGTAGCGTTCGGCGCCGCTGACGCGTTGTTCGGCGGTATTATCGGCAGCTTCGATATAGATGCAATTCGAAGGACAATTCGCGGCGCATAAGAAACAGGCCACGCACTTTTCCAGTCCATTTTCGTCGCGCTGCAGAACGTGGGCGCCACGGAAGCGGGCCTCAATGCGCGCGCCGCGGAGCGGGCCTTTGCCATCCGGATAATTTTCAACCGTCGTAGGCTGGAACATCTCCATGAAGGTGATGCTCATTCCCTTGGCGACGGCGGCGATGTTTTTTAGCACTGACATACTTTCCTAGTATACCGAAAGCTTGGCAGGGAATTCGTACTCACCCGTATAAGCCCCATCAGCGCCACTTCCACAACTGCTTCCATGCTTTAGATCGTGTTCACTCAGCTTCGTCACAACCTCGCCCATGCGGACAATGCCATCATGTTCGCCAGTCATTCGCCCATGAGGATTTCGGAGGTTCAACTTTCTCGGGATCGTGGGGCCGGTGTCGGCGTCGAGCATTCGTGCTCGGCAAACTGGAGTTTGAGATTCTCCTGAGCGTCCGATACGCGCTTTGCTGACGCTAATGGCACTTTGAATTCGCGGTTGCACGAGGTGCAGATGGCGACGGCGGGAGTGGTTCCGAGCCACTTTAATACTCGCAGATTGCGTTTTGGCATGACGCAGTTTGTCAGCGCATGGTTTGCTCAATTTCAGAAATCCAATCGGGACGCTTCAACACTTCGCGGGGCTTGGGACCGTCGGCCGCGCCTACGATGCCATCCTGCTCCATAAGATCGATCAGATGCGCCGCTCGTCCGTAACCGATGCGCAACCGCCGCTGCAGCAGGGAAGTGGAGGCCTTGCCGAATTCGACGACCAGCTTTACCGCATCCTGATAGAGAGGGTCATCTTCGTCGCCGCCTGATCCTTCAACATTGTCTGCGCCGCCGGCAGATTCACGCTCATCTTTTGGAGCTTCGAGGAATTGCTGCTGATATTCCGCCGAGCCTTGCGCCTTCCAGAATTCAACCACGGCCGCGATTTCTTTTTCCGTGACCAGCGGTGCATGCAGGCGATGAACACGCGCAGATCCCGAGGGCAGGTAGAGCATGTCGCCTTTGCCCAGAAGCGCTTCCGCGCCGTTGGCATCGAGAATCGTTCGTGAATCCACTTTTGTTGCCACGCGAAAGGAAATTCGCGCTGGGAAGTTTGCTTTGATCAGTCCGGTAATTACGTCGACCGATGGCCGCTGTGTTGCCAGCACCAAATGAATGCCAACCGCGCGCGCCATCTGTGCCAGCCGCGTGATCGATTCTTCGACGTTCGAGGAATCGAGCATCATCAGATCGGCCAACTCGTCGATGATGATCACAATGTAGGGAATTGGCTTATCGTCGGAATCTTCGTCGAACAAACTCGGCGTACCATTATCGAAGAGACGATTGTATTGATCGATATTCCGCACACCCTTCGCGGCCAGCAGCTTCAAGCGCCGTTCCATTTCCCGGACAGCATTCCGCAGCGCATTCGCCGCGAGCTTCGGTTCGGTGATGATCGGCGTATAGAGATGCGGAACGCCTTCATAGTTGCCCAGTTCCAGCCGCTTCGGGTCGACAAGGATTAACCGAACCTGATCTGGCGTGGCCTTGTAGAGAATCGACATGATGAAGGCGTTGATGGCCACGCTCTTGCCCGCGCCGGTGGAGCCGGCGATCAGCAAGTGCGGCATTCCCGCGAGATCAGCAACTACGATGCGGCCGTTGATGTCTTTACCCAGGGCCATGGTCAGCTTGGACTTCTGGCCCATGAATTCCTGCGACTCGATATTTTCCCGCAGCCAGATGATTTCGCGCTCGCGGTTCGGAACCTGAATGCCAACGGTTGATTTTCCCGCCATGCGCTCGATCAGAATGCTCTCAGCTTTTAGTGCGAGACAAAGATCGTCGGTGAGGTTGGTGATGCGGCTGTATTTGATTCCGGCGTCGGGCTTGAACTCGAACGTAGTAACCACGGGACCAGGGTTGATCTGTGTAATCTGGCCGTGGACTTCGAATTCGGCGTACTTTTCCGTGAGCACCTGCGCCAGGAGTTTCAGTTCGTCGGCATCGACCGCCTGCTGCTCATCCGGACGCTGCAGCAGACTGCTCGAGGGCAATTTGTATCCGCCTGCGATCTTCGGCATGGTTGTCTTGGCCTTATGATCGCTATCGGCGCGTTGCGTAACTTCAGGATCGATTGCAGATTCGGCAGCGGCTAAAGATTCGGACAGAACTCCGCCGGTGGGGGCGAGAGCGTTAGCGGGCGCTGGGGCCGGTTCTGGCTCGAACATGCGCTCAATCCCGGTGCGTCGCGGTTCGGCAGCGGCTCTAGGCTGAACGGTTGGCTCAGCAGAAGCAGTTTGGCGCGAGGGAATCAACTGGGTCTTTACGACCGGCTTCGACACGCGGCGCTTGTCCAGTTCCTTCTGCTGGCGTCGCTTGGCGCGATCTTCCAGCCAATCCTGGTAACGGTTCCACAGAGCGGTCACAAATGCGAAGCGAGTCGGAACCCAAAGCTGGATCGACGAAAACGAGAATGCCGTTGATAGATAAAGGGCGACCGCCAGTATGCTGGCGCAAACAATATATGCGCCCGCTACGTTCAAGTAGTGGATTAGGACATCGCCCACAACGCGCCCAATCAAGCCTTCAATCGGTATGACGCTCAGCCAGCGGAAATTTCCTGGCAGCAAAGCGAGCAACGCCGGAACAAACATCAGCAGCCAGATTCCACCCAAGCTCTTCGCTACTGGAGATTGAATCTTGCGCGAAGCGAACCAGCGGATACCCAGCATAAAAGGAAAGATCGGCAGCAGAAACGCGCCGATGCCGAAGAACTGCAGCATCAAGTCGGAGATGAAAGCTCCGACCATGCCAATCCAGTTACGGGCGGCGTGAGTTCCCGTCAACACAGAGGCGCTGTTCAGCGAGGGATCGAGCGGCGAATAGGAAGCGAGCGCGAGGAAAAGGAGGAGCGCGGAGACGCACAACAGGAAACCGATCAGCTCATTGAGCCGTCGATTGCCCGTGGGCGCAAAGATGCTTGCCAGAAAACGCATGTGGGCCGCTTTTTGCACGGAGGTAAATCTGTCCGTGGCGCAAATCGGCCAGAGCCCCACCATTATGCCAAGAAGCGGCTGCGGCGGCAACGACGGAATTGGTTGGGAGTGTACAGTTGGCTTCCGGGTGCTGTAAAAGCGGTAAACCACGAAGGACATGAAGTTTCACGAAGGAATGCTGAGAACTCAAAGCCTTCGTGAACCTTAGTGTCCTTCATGGTTGAGAGTTTTTATCCTGCCAATCGCAATGCAAAAGCCAGTACCAGCGCTCCCAAAATGATGCGGTACACAGCGAACGGCGCGAAGCCGCGCTTTCTCACGTATGCCATGAACCACGCGACGCTGGCGTACGCGACGATGTAGGAGACCACGAAGCCAATGGCGAGCACGATCCATCCATGGGCATCGATCTGCGAAACGCCGATCGGATTGGCTCCCTTACCGCGCAACGATTTAAGCAGATCATAGCAAGTGGCAACTACCATTGTCGGGATCGAGAGAAAAAATGAGAACTCCAGTGCCGAGGCCCGCGACATTCCTGCGATTTGACCGGCTGCAATCGTCGACATCGAACGCGATGTCCCGGGAAAGACTGCTGATAGAATCTGGCACGCGCCGATCCAGACGGCTTGAGCCAATGACATGCTCTCCATCTTCCAGGTGTGGATGCGGCCTCCGCCGGCTGATGGACCGGCAGCCTCTGATTTGGAATTCATGGCGTCCACGATCCACATCACGATTCCGCCCACCAGCAGAGAAGTGCCCATGATGGTGAGACTCTCCAGATGTTTACCAATCACTTTGGTCAGCAGAAAAGCCGGAATCGCGGTGACGACAAAAGCGACCATCGTGAGACCCAGAGGATGAGTAAGGGCGTTGCGGTCGCCGCGCTCACCGCGCGGGAAAGTCGATATGAGCTTGGCAATGCGGTCGCGAAAATACACCGGCAAACACAGGATCGCACCCAATTGAATCACGATGGTGTACATCTTCCAGTAGCCATCAGAAAGGCTGATGTGCAGCAGCGCTTCTGAAATCCGCAGGTGCGCGGTAGAGCTTACGGGCAGAAATTCGGTGAGACCTTCCACGATTCCCAGCACAAGGGACAGCAAATAGTCGTTCAATCTACCTCCGGAAAGTAAGGGGAACAGTATCGCAGAAAAACTTCACGAGGTGGTTGCCGGATCGAGTTCAAGGGCCTCCATCGCAGAGGTCGCAAAGAAAAGCTCGCGGAGATCGCAGAGCGATTAGTAGCTGACGTTGCCGAAGGTTGGGACGCCTTGCTGGATGTAAAAGATCAGGCGTTGGGCGCGGTAGGCCCAATCGCTTTGCCCGTATTGGATGAGGACTTTCTGTGCCAGGGATAGCGCCCGGTCTTTGGATTCGGCCGATTTTTTCTGATTGGGTTCGGTCTTGTAAATCTCGATGAGCGCGGAGCGGCGCCACGCCGCGTCGTACAGAGCTTCACCGGCCGCGGGAGATTGCGGGTGTTCTTTGGCGTAGTTCTCGTAGAGGTCGGCTTCTTTCTCAGGACACTTCGATAATCCTTCCCAATCGCCGCACAGTTTGTTTTCGAGCAGGCGGAAAGCGGCGAGGTCGGCCCACTTCGTGCTCGGATATTTCTTGATTACCAGCTTCATCCAGTCTTCGTTCATCTGGCCGCGCAGGTAGGATTCGCGTGCATGCGCGGAGGGGCGGGTCATGACATCGGCGCGCTCGATCTGCCAGCGAATATCGGCGGCGCGGTACAGCCCTTCAGCAGCCAGAGGCGAAGCGGGCATCAGATCATAAACGCGATAGTAGAGCCGCATGGCATCTTGCGCGGCATCGCGGCGACCCCGGCGGCTGCTGGCTTGATCTTCAGAGTCGATTGCTTCGCCGAAGATAACTTTGTCGCCGTCCTGGGTTGTGCTGAGAACCACAGAGCGGCTGGGAAGCCAGCCGGTGATGGCTTTGCCCTCAGCTTCGTCTTCCGTGGCTCCTTCTTCGTTGCTCGGCACACGGAGAATCGCTTCCACGTGAATCCAATCGCGGCTGGTGTCGATGACGATGAGTTCATTTCCACGATTGGCTTCGCCGACACGGGCGGCGTCTGCACTGGGCGCGACCCGGATGGTTTCTTCATGCACCAGCGTTCCGCGCAGAGCATCCGCGGCAGCGATGGGAACAGTGAACGTGCAAAGCAGAACGATGCACACGAAGTGGATAAAACTCGGGACCTGCGGCTTCATAAGATTTTGGATGCTGTTCGCTAAGACTTTCTAAAGCGATGGTCAAGGAGAGTTGGGGCGGTTGTCAATCTCGGGCGCAAAACAAAACGCCCCAGACTCGTTCGAGTCGTGGGACGTATGTTGATCAGCCCTCCCCCAAGTGCTGCTCAATCGGAAGCATAGGAGAAGGCCGGGACTTGGTAAATGGCACCCAAGTGCTATA
>JBAVQD010000190.1:0-3113 GCA_049693675.1 Candidatus Sulfotelmatobacter sp.
ATGCCGGTGCCGCTCTTTGAATCGATTGATTCTTTGCGCGCGGCCGGTGACGTCATGCGACGTCTGTGGCGGCATCCGGAGTATCAGCCCTTACTCAGTTCCTGGGGACACTGGCAGGAGGTCATGCTCGGCTATTCCGATTCCAATAAAGACGGCGGAATGCTGACCAGCACGTGGGAACTTTACAAAGCGCACCGGGAGTTACACAGAGCAGCGCAAGAATGCGGCGTGAAACTGCGGCTCTTCCATGGCCGCGGAGGAACAGTCGGGCGCGGCGGTGGACCCACGCACTCCGCAATCCTGGCGCAGCCGGAAGGATGCTTTTCCGGGCGCATTCGCATCACCGAGCAGGGAGAAGTTCTCAACTGGAAGTATGCGGATGCGGTGCTGGCCGAGTGGAACCTGGAGTTGATGATTGCCGCCAGCCTGGAAGCGCTGACGCGTCCGGGGAAGCAGGCGGTTTCTTCGGAGAATCAGTCGCGTTGGGAAGAGGCGATGGACGAGATGTCAGAGGAAGCTTACCGGGCCTACCGCCGCGACATCGCCGAGAATGCCGACGTGCTGGAATACTTTGAGCAGGCCACGCCGGTACAGGAACTGGATACGGCTCGCATCGGCTCGCGCCCATCGCGCCGGACTAAGGGGCGGCGTCTTGAGGATCTGCGGGCCATCCCGTGGGTATTTGGGTGGATGCAGAGCCGTCACGCTGTACCGGCGTGGTACGGAGTGGGCCAGGGACTGCAGAGTTTCGCAAGAAAGGGACGAAGCCACGAACGGCTGCTGCGGGATATGGCAAAGGATTTCGCCATCTTCTCGGACCTGGTACGCAACGTCGAACTCGGAATGGCCAAAGCCGATTTGCACATTGCCCGAGTTTATTCCGGGCTGGTGAAGGATGCCGCATTGCGGACGCGCGTCTTCGCGATGCTGGAAGCTGAGTTTCTGCAGTCGCGACGAATGATTCTCAGCGTCTCCGGACAGCGTGAATTGTTGGTCGGCAACCGGGTGCTGGCGCGCTCTATTCATCTGCGCAATCCATATGTGGACCCGATGAGCCTGATCCAGGTAGAACTTCTCCGCCGGAAGCAACAGGGGCAGGACTTGGCAAAGCTGGAATATCCGCTGGGGGCGACCATCAACGGAATCGCCGCGGGGCTGCACAACACAGGCTAGATTTGGAATCGGAGCTCAGTTTGAAGCTTTATACGAAGGACACAAAGGTGCACAAAGGAAATCCGGCCAAGACAGCCTTCGTGATAGTTAGTATTCTTCGTGGTCAACTGATTTCTATCCCCTTGAAGATCGCTAACCATGACGATGGCAGCACGTCTGTAGTATGTTGTTCTTCGCTTTCGGTAGGGTGTCCGGTTGCGTGCCATTGCCATTCTTGCTCCAATTCCGAAACATCTACAAAGAGGCCCTATGTCTATTTCCAGAATTTGTCTGTGTCTGTTGCTGACTTTGCCGTTAGGTTTGTTCGGCCAAACTCCTGCTCCGCCGGCCTCGGCCGGCGAGAATGCCGCGGCGGATCAAACGAAAACTCCCAAGCTTGATCATTTCGATCCCAACCTGGTCGACCGGTCGCTCAATCCCTGCGATGACTTTTACAAATATGCGTGCAATAAATGGATCGCCACCAATCCCATTCCCGCCGACCAGGTTTACTGGAGCACGGGAGGCGGTCTGGAATTGTGGAATGACGACGTGCTGCGCGAGACTCTGGAAGCAGCAAGCAAGAATGATCCCAAGCGCAGCGCCGTTCAGCAGAAGATCGGCGATTATTGGGCCGCTTGCATGGACGAGAGCGGCATCGACGCGGCCGGTATAAAACCGCTCCAGCCGGAACTGGATCGCATTACCGGAATTAAATCCAAGCAGGAAATCACGCTGGAAATTGCCCATTTGCACCGTTTGTTTCCCGGTGCCTGGGAGCAGGGAGATAATCAGACCAACGCGCCGTTTTTCGGCTTCACCGGTCAGCAGGATTACGACGACGCTTCCAAGGTAGTGGCGCAGGTCGATCAGGGCGGCTTGAGTTTGCCCAATCGCGATTACTACATCAACACCGATCAGAAGTCGGTCGAGACTCTGAAGAAATATCGGGCTCACATTCAGAAGATGCTGGTACTGGCGGGCGAGCCGGAAGCGCAGGCCGGCGAAGACGCGGGCACTGTGGTTGACCTGGAAACCGCCATGGCCAAGGCACAGATGGATAACATCAAACGCCGCGATCCCAAAAACGTCAACAATAAATTCAGCCTGGCTCAGCTTCGCGAACTGACGCCAACTATCCAGTGGGATGTTTATTTGAAAGCTGTAGATGCTCCGGCTAGCGAACACTACATTGTGACTTCGCCTGACTTCTTTCGTGCCGAAGATAAGCTGCTGGCGGAGCGTCCGCTCGACCAGTGGAAAACTTACATGCGATGGCAGGCGATTCACCGCTCCGCGCCTTACTTAACCCAGGCAATGGACGAAGAGAACTTCAACTTCTTCGCTAAAACTTTAGCCGGTCAGGAGGAACAACTTCCGCGCTGGCGGCGCTGCACGCATTGGGCGGACCGCGATCTGGGAGAAGCCCTGGGACAAGCCTATGTGGATCGCGCCTTCCCGCCCGCAAGCAAAGAGCACACTCTCGAAATGGTGCATGCCATCGAGAACGCAATGCACGAAGACATCGGGAGTGTGAGTTGGATGACGCCCGCGACCAAGGAACAGGCCATCGTCAAGCTGAAAGGAATCGAAGACAAGATTGGATATCCTTCGCACTGGCGTGATTATTCCAGCGTGAAGATCACTCGCGATAGCGACCTCGATAACGTGGAGCACGCAACGGCTTTCGAGTTCGAGCGCTGGGTGGCGAAGATCGGCAAGCCTGTCGACCGCAGCGAGTGGACGATGACTCCACCCACCATCAATGCGTATTACGATCCGCAATTAAACACCATCAACTTTCCCGCCGGCATTTTGCAACCGCCATTTTTCGAAAAGACTATGGACGATTCTGTGAATTACGGCGCCATCGGAATGGTGATCGGTCACGAACTCACTCACGGCTTCGACGATCAAGGGCGCAAGTTTGATGCGCATGGCAACCTACGCGACTGGTGGAC
>JBAVQD010000191.1:0-7987 GCA_049693675.1 Candidatus Sulfotelmatobacter sp.
TGACTCGCAGAATGCGACGCCATGGAATGGCGTTAGCGTCAGCAATAACGGGCTTGATCCCAATGGCAACGTGGTCGGCCCTGCAGACCAGCGCTCGAAGATCGATACCTATAACATCGCTCCAACTTGGACCCGGCTGATCAACCCGACCACCGTCTTTACCTTCGGTGGCTTCGTCCGACGGGATGGCTACAACTACTATCCGAGCAACAACCCGTTTGCGGACCTCGGCCCACCGAATTTGCAACAGCAAACTGTCTCTCAATACCGGACACTGGCGAACACCGGTTTGCTCGCGAATGTCACCCATGTGGTGGGCATCAACAACATCAAGGCGGGAATTACCTATCAACAGACTTTTCTCACCGAAAACGACAACCTCGGAATTGTCGACCCAAATTTCAATGCCCCTTGTCTGGATGCCAATGGTGTACCAGTTTTCGTTGGGAACCCGGGGGTGAATAACCCTGGCAATTGTGCAGGGGCGAGCTCAACGAACCCCGCTCTTTACCCCACGCCATTCGTTGCAAATCCCGGCTTCAGTTCATTGCTCGGTTGCTACGATTTGACGCGTTCGACCCCATCGCCGGCTGACGGCTGTGCCAATTCGACCAGCGGCTTGTATGCATATCACGGACATACCGACATAAAAGAACTCGCCCTCTACATTCAGGATTCGATCACGATAAAGAACTGGTCCTTGAATCTGGGACTTCGCGGGGATCTTTACAACGGCCTTGTAGTGGCCCGTCAGGCCGAGCCGCGCCTCGGTGTTGCTTACAATATCAAGCGGACCAATACGATCCTCCGAGTTTCGTACGCGCGTACGCTGGAAAGTCCTTTCAATGAGAATCTTGTACTTTCGAGCACCGGTTGCGCTAATGCAGTCTTGAATTCCCTTCTGGCCTGTTCTCAGCCTGCTTCCGCGGGGGCAACGCCATTCAATCCCGGTTACCGCAATGACTTCCATGCCGGCCTGCAGCAGGCGTTTGGCAAGTACGCGGTCATAAGCGGAGATTACATTTGGAAATACACGCACAATGCCTACGATTTCAGCGTGTTGGGTGCGACTCCGATTACCTTTCCGATTGACTGGCACAATTCCAAGATCCCTGGATATGCCGTCCGCGTGAGCGTACCGGATTTCCATGGCTTCAGTGCCTTGGTGGTTCTCTCCAGCGTTGCGGCGC
Organism: Candidatus Sulfotelmatobacter sp.; assembly: GCA_049693675.1. Taxonomy (GTDB): domain Bacteria; phylum Acidobacteriota; class Terriglobia; order Terriglobales; family Acidobacteriaceae; genus Sulfotelmatobacter. The sequence continues at coordinate 1,191 of JBAVQD010000191.1, forward strand.
GTTTCTTCACTCCTCAGATCGGCGGCGCGGGTGCGGTCCCAGCGGTTGCCTTCAGCGGTGGAAGTACGCCTTTCCGCATCGACCATGACGAAAAGTTTAACGAAACGACACACCTCCAATATCAACCTTGGAAGCAGGGCCCGTGGCTGGGCTTCAACTGGCGCTACGACAGCGGCCTTGTGGCCGGGCAAACGCCATGTTTCGGGGGCAATTGTGCGCAAGGGATAACGGTAGGAAGCACAAACTATATCCAACTGACGGACTCGTTTGGAACTCCTCTTACGGCGGATCAGGAGTTCCAGTCCGGCCTATTCTGTGGCTCGCAACGCGCAACCCCTACCACGCTTATCGGGGTTAGCGTACCGGGCGCTTCGGCACTTGCTTGCCCTGTGTCTCAGTTTGGTTCTAGTCTGCTTAAAGTACCGGCTCCGAACAGCGAGAATGACGACCACAATCCCCCGCGCATTGCATCACGCAGCCTGTTCGATGTTGCCGTCGGCGACGACAACCTGTTCAAAGGCGAACGTTACAGATGGAGTCTTACACTGACTGCAATCAATATCGCTAACAAGTATGCACTTTACAACTTCCTTTCCACCTTCAGCGGCACGCATTACGTGACGCCCCGCGCATTGACGGCTCAACTGGGGTTCCACTTCTGAAAGTTTTCTGAGGCGTGGGAAATATTCGTGCAAAAGAGTGTGGGCAGCGCGGTAGGAACCGGGCTGCCCACGTGAAACCTTTATCGACGGTAGCGATTCGGCCGGTTACGTTGACTGCCGGGTTTTCTGAACGAACTGCAAAAGACTCGTGTCGAGGATTTTCGTGCGCTCCTCTGGGACTTCGACGAAGCGAAAAGGCTGCAGCCATCCTTGCGTAGCCCACATGGGGAACATCATTTCCGCTTTTTCCCGGATCGTCGCTTCCCCCAACTGAAAGATCAACTCCACTTGCAGCTTCTCATCAAGTGGCTTTTCGACATTCAACAGTCCACCCGTCGTGGAAAGCTGATGCAGCTTGCCTCTTAACTCACGCCGGTTCGGCAAGCGGATCAGCGCCAGTATCGACCCGCGCAGTTTGACGCGAAACGGGCGCGGGGTAAGGCTCGGCGAGGTCGCCGAAGAAATTTCAACTTCCGCGGATTCTGGGCTCTGCGACATCGTGGCTGAATTATGGCACTACATCGGTCACCACAGGAGGTTACGAAAGAACGGGAAGGCAAACACGACCATTGTCGGAGAGAACGCTAAAGTATTTCGCGCAGTATTTATTTTCTTCCGGGATGCGCCTCACCGTGGCCGGAGAAAACATTGTAAGGCCAAACATCCTTGCTCTTGGCCGTCGCCTTCCCTTCCGGACCGGCGGATGTACTTGTTTTAGGAGCACAGTTCCAATCCTCTGGCGGATCGACGAGCCCCCAAACATTTCCCTCGTTGTACAACGAAACTCCGATCAGGAAGGATTTCCCATCGTTGCCCAGCGGCAGGCAGTTTGCCACACGGCCTGAAGCGCTTCCACCACCCGGCAGATCACCCAGCAGGACGGGAGTTTCGAGCGGCAGAGCTTGCGAGGCGCGAATCCCACAACCTTGCGGACTCACTACTAAGGCCATGCACTGCGCGGAGAACGGATGCCTTCGATCCATGCTGGTGACGACCAGAGGGATCTGCACGCGCAGTCGTGTGCTGCGGCGCGTTGTCTTGGGTGTCAGTATTTCCATTCTCGACTCCACCAACCTACTAGTGTGACAGAACTGCGCCCTCGATGGCGCCTAAGAAAGAGCAAATCTTCGTAACGAAAGTAACGTTAGGTTCGGAAGGGTCAGTTTATAGTAGCGTTTCAACTGGAGCGCAACGGTTCCATTGCCCTGTTAAGATGGCTTGGCTCGCAGCGAACGATATCCGTGAAACTGCCACCTGCTCCCGTCGCCATCGAATGGAAACTCCTGCTGGCAGCGCTTTCTAGCGGTTCGAGAAGTACCCTTGATCAACTTAAGTTTCTATTGGGACAACCGCTCAATTGGGATTTTCTTTTATGCCTCGCAGATCGGCATGGCGTCGCCTCGCTGCTGTATCAAGGCCTGGAGTCGTTAACGGAGCTCCTTCCGGTTGCGATATTGGCATCACTTCGTCAAGCTCATGAGCGGAACATTCACAAATCTCTTTTCCTCACCCGCGAGCTGATCCGAATTCTCGATTGCATCGGCGAACTCGGCATCGAGGTTATTCCGTATAAAGGCGTCGTGTTGTCGGAGCTTTATTACGGGGATATCGCCCTCCGCCAATCTGGCGATATAGATTTATTCGTATGCAAGGAAGATGTGGTTCGGATCAAGCGAGCAGTTCGCGATCTGGGGTATACACCTCGCCTATTCATTCCGGCAGATGCCGAGCAGGACTACATTGCTTCGGGATATGAGTGTACTTTCGACAGTCCTGCGGGAAAAAACCTGCTGGAATTGCAGTGGGCGCTGCAGCCACGTTTTTACGCCGTCGATTTCGACATGAATGCATTGTTTGAGCGCTCAAAGAACGTGGCAGTCGCTGGCCGGGCCATGAAGACACCGTCGCCCGAAGATCTGTTACTGATCCTTTCTGTGCACGCCGCGAAACATGTTTGGGGACGACTGATCTGGCTCTGCGACATTGCACAAATTGTGCAGCGAGACAATTTGAATTGGGATTGGATTCGGTTCCGGGCGCGGGAACTTGGCATCGAGCGGATTCTGCACCTCACGCTGCTGTTGACGAATCGCCTTCTGGCTGTGGGGATTCCTTCCTCGATGGAAAATCCTGTTGTCGCTGACCGCGCTGCGCAAGCTTTTGCAGACGAGATTTCTGTGGCAGTGGCTGCCGGAGTTACCTACGAAGAACAGCAGGTATCTTATTTCCGGCTCATGATGAGGCTACGCGAACGCCGCCTCGATCGAATGCGGTTTCTCGCCCGTCTGACTTTTACTCCTGGCCCGGGCGAGTGGGAAGCGGTCCGTCTGCCGAAGAGCCTGTTTCCCCTCTACCGCATTGTGCGTCTGGCGCGGCTCGCCGCAAGATTGGCGCGTTAGCGGCTGGCTAATCCTCCCGCGGTTTCTCCACCGTCCAAAGTGTAAACATGGCCGGTGGCGTAGGCGGCGTCGTCGGAGGCGAGATAAGCGAACAAGGCCGCAATTTCTTCCGGCTGGGCGTGGCGTCGGAGGGGAATTTTCCTGTTCACTTCATCGAGCATCGCGTCTGTGTATTCGGCGCGTTGCATGGGTGTGAGCACGTATCCGGGGGCGACGGCGCACACGCGCACTTTGGGGGCGAGTTCGAGTGCCATGGAGCGGGTCAACTCGATCACTCCTGCTTTTGTGGCGTTGTAATCAGCGTAATACGGATAGCCCATGATGCCATTGGTCGATGCGGTTTGCAGAATTACTCCACTACCGCGCTCAGCTTCGTAATTTTCGACCATGTGGCGCGCCGCGGTTTGCGCTACATAGAAAACTCCGGTGAGATTCACAGCGATCACGCGGTCCCATTCTTCAGGAGTGATGTCCAAGAATCTGTGGCGGATGCTGATGCCGGCGTTGTTGACGAGCACGTCGACTCCGTCCATCACACGAACCGCATCGGCTATCGCCGCCTCCACCTGCATCAGGTCGGTCACGTCGGCGATGATGGCCTCCGAAATCCCCGGGAGTTGGTGACGAATCGCTGCACACGCTTGGGCATCGCGATCGAGGATGCAGACACGTGATCCTTCTTCCAGAAAGCGCGCAGCCGTGGCCGCTCCAATTCCGCTCGCGCCCCCGGTGATCAACACCCGTTTGTCTTTCAACCCTTTCATTTATGAATTGCTGAATTCTATCAGGGACTCGTGGCATCGTAATCCTGTGTGCGCGACCAAAGCAGACCGCCATCCCCGGCGAGGCTCATCACAGAAACAGGATCCCAGTTCACCGCTGGCGGAAGGCGACTTACGCCCAGGGCACGTGTGGTTGATGGCTTTCAGCGTAGGCGCGATTGTCGCCAACATTTATTACATTCAGCCGCTGCTGGCAACGATTGCGGCAACGTTTCGAATCTCTGTAACTCAGGTGGGAACGGTCGCCATGCTGACCCAGCTCGGAACAGCGTTAGGGATGCTGTTTTTTGTTCCCTTGGGCGATACGAAAGAGCGGCGGGAGTTGATCGTTTCCCTGCTGCTAGCTCAGGCCGTCTGTCTGGCCGCGATGGCGAGCGCCCGCACGTTTGCCTGGCTCGCGCTGGCGAGCTTTGGCATAGGGATTACGGCGGCAACAGTCCACGTTATCGTTCCCTTCGCCATCCACCTGGCGTCTCCCACGCGGCGGGGAGCCACGGTGGGAACCATTCTTGGCGGATTGTTGTTCGGAATTTTACTGGCGCGAACGTTCAGCGGCCTGCTGGGTGGGTGGGTGGGATGGCGTGCGATTTATTGGCTGGCGTCCGGCCTGATGCTGCTGCTGGCGGTATTGATTCGCACCGGACTACCAGAAAGCAAGCCGGAGCTGCGACTCACGTGGCTTAAATTAATTCGATCTACATTCGTTCTTATTCGTGATCAGCCGGTTTTGGGCGAGGCGGCTACACTGGGCGCGATTTTCTTTTGTGCCTTCAGTGCTTTCTGGACCACACTCGTGTTTTTCTTAGGCACGCCCCCGTATCACTATGGAAGCGGCGTGGCCGGCCTCTTCGGCCTGGTCGGCGCTGCGGGCGCGGTTTGTGCGCCGTTTATTGGGCGCATGGCAGATCGTTATGGGGCGAGGCGGAACGTCCTGGTATCGCTAGTCGTGACGCTCATCTCCTTTCTCATTCTCTATTTGTTTGGAAAGCATATGAGCGGATTGATTGTCGGCGTGGTATTGCTCGATGTCGGCGTGCAATCGGGCCACGTTTCGAATCAGGCTCGCATCTATAGCCTGCTGCCAGAGGCGCGAAGCCGCATGAATATGGTCTACATGGTCTGCTACTTCACTGCGGGAGCATTGGGGTCGTGGGCCGGATCGGCGCTATGGCAGCGCTTCGGTTGGGCGGGAGTTTGCGGACTGGGATGCGGACTTCTGATGGCTGGCTGCATTGTTTACGCGTCCAGCGGGCAGAACAATCGCGTGCTGCAGCCAGAATCGCCGGGCGAATGGGAGACCGGAACCCAGATCTGAACGGTCAGATGGGTTTTCCGCGGAAGAAATAAATTAGTTCAATGATCAGAATGATCACGACCATTAATTCCAGGACGAATGCCCGGCTCTGATTGAATTCATCCACCATGAAGCGGTAGAGTTCTTCCGCAGTCTGCAGTTTTTGCTGGACGAGATCTTTATAATCGGGCACGCCCACCTTCGATGCGGCCAGTTTGTAGAGACGAGCAGAGAACATGTCGCTGAGGAATTTGATGGCGTTGTCCGCCCGCTCGGTCAATTCGCTCACGTCGAGCAGGACGGTGTGGAGTTTCGATGCGGCGCGGGCGGTGCGCCAGCGGGACCAGAGACCGCGGCCTCCACTTTCCAGAAAGTCATAAACGTCTTCCAGTTGTTTGGTGAGCAAGTCGTCGTAGTGGCGGAACTCAAGCAGCTGCGAGTTGGCGTACTGCAAAAGTTGAATAGCGGTTTCGGCGCCCGAGGGTGTGTCGTAGATGAATGCGGCGTTCCATCCGATGACCGCCAGGTCGCTGGGATAGTAGGAAATCCGCGACTGCAGAACTTCCTGGCGCTCGCCATCGGAGAGCGGCTGAGTCTCGCCACGGACCACTTGAGAAATACAATCAGCTTGAGAAGCAAGCAGATCGGATGCCGAGGGCGAACCGGCAATCTCGCGCAGATGAAAGATGAAATAGTCTTCCTTGAGCCACTCTGTGATATAGGGCTTAACAATAGCTGGAGCTGCGCGCTCAAGCTTCTCTTTGACGATGCGGGCGGCAAGGCTCTCGAAGTTAGTGTCCCAAACCCAGCGGCTGGAAAGTTGTACGAGTTTGTTCCAATCGCCGGAAAATGGCAGCTCAAAAACCACGCTGACTACGCCGTAGTCGAAGTATTTAATCTCGCCCTGCAGGTGCTCGCCGCTTTCCAGAACCAGTGGTTCCAGGGCTTCTTCCACCGGCGGACGCTGGAAGCGCACGTACCCCGGAGCCATATGTTTAAAGCTGGCGTCGACGGTGCGGGCGCCCAGAATGCGGCGCAACTCGTCGAGGCGAATTTCTTCGCACACATCGAATTGGATCATCACCAGAACCGAGCCGCACAAAGGCGCGTCCGGCAGCTTAACCGCGACTAGAGTCGGCAAGGCCTCGGCAGGAACTTTGCCAATGGCGGGCGCGGTAATTGTGGTTTCACCATCCATAGAAATCCAATGGACCCAATCCAAATCGCTTAGGTCTGCGTCTGGACTGGATAAGACGAACGGCGAGAACTCTATTGTCCCAGAAGCTGGTCAGAATGGCGAGAGGCAGCCATTAGCGCACAGCTATAAACAACCGCAACCCATGCAAAATCAGCGATTTCTGGTAGTTCCAAATCAGCGCTTCAACAGCCTGCCATCACGCTAACCCCAAATACTACGCGCTTCCGGGAGGAAGCCTCTTCAATCGCTCACCGCGGTTCATCTGAAATCCAGGTTAGAGATGAGACTGTGCACGGCCATCGTGCAGCGCCATTTGCAGAACCTCCGCCAGATGGAGCGCATGTCGACCAGACCCTTGAGCTATCTGTTCGCGGCAACTGAAACCGTCGGCAATGATGAGCCAGTCGGACGGCGCCTGGCGAACCGCCGGCATGAGTTCAAGCTCGCCAATGGCAATCGAGA
>JBAVQD010000192.1:0-6133 GCA_049693675.1 Candidatus Sulfotelmatobacter sp.
GTCATTCCGACCAAACCCTCTGTCATTCCGACCAAACCCTCTGTCATTCCGACCAAACCCCCCGTCATTCCGACCAAACCCTCTGTCATTCCGACCAAACCCCCCGTCATTCCGACCAAACCCTCTGTCATTCCGACCAAACCCTCTGTCATTCCGACCAAACCCTCTGTCATTCCGACCGGAGCATTCCCTTCCGCCGCGGAAGGGAATGCGCAGTGGAGGAACCTGCTGTTTCTTCGCTCACAGTCAATCCTAGCCTTCGGCACCATTTCACAAACCGGCGCCGCGTAAGCTCGTTAAAAAGAACCGGGCTTCAGCCCGCTATCCATTTTTATGAACCCCAGATGAATTCCACTTGTGGAAAATTGGTCACCGACCGCCGCACCAAGCCCGTCATTGCTGTAGATACAACATGTAGTGTTTCCCTCTTGACAGGTACAATAAGCGGGAGTAACTTTGCAATCCCATAGGCTTTGAATTCGCCTCGCGGGAACGGGGCGACATTCGCCTAAGCGAAGCGATGAGAGCAGTCAGGACGGGTTCGGGAGCCGGGCCAGAGGTGACCCGGCTCCATCCCGTAAACACAAACAAACAAAGGCCTTCCACGTCGAGAAGGCGAACCGAAGAAGCTGCGGTGGCCGTCCCCCGATCCTCCCCCGGTGGACGCCAAACTCAGTCAACAACAGTCGTCTTTCGAGCTGGCAGATGGTCTCAACCTTTTGACCAGCCTGAAAGACAAAAGCCAGTTCCTTAGGAGCCCAAATGGAAACCCTAACCCGCCTCGTTACCGATTCATTGGCCCGGCATGGCTTCGATCGCCCCATCGACCCGCGCCGCCTGCAATGGTCGCGCTGGTTCCGTTGCGACTCCACTCACAGCCTCCTCGTCGTCCCCAGCAAGCCCGGCATCTTCGCCATCGCCGAGGAGGTAGGTGCAAGTGTGGCGCGGGCACCCTCGCCCGCGACTGCCGCCGACGTCTCCCGAAATATTCATCTAGGAACGGCAGGCCCAGAATTTCCCATTAAAGCTCACGTAGGCACAGCCAACCTTGACTCGGCCCCCACCAAGGCTCATGTGGCCACAGCCAACCTTGACTCGGCCCCCACCAAGGCTCATGTGGGGACAGCCGCCCTCGGCTGTCCGCCCGAGCGCAGCTCGGCCCCCCTCCCCGCTAGCCCGCCTTTGGGTGGCGCAGCGCTTCAGCGCTGCGATTCAGCTTCCCAAACAGACGCGGCTTTAGCCGCCGAAGCGCCCGCCCGCCGCATGCTCGCCGTCCTCCAATTCTCCGAAGACGACGACATGGCTTTCACCCTCGATCGCATGTTCACTCTCATCAATCCCATGCGCGCCCGCCTTGCTTCCGGTAAATGCTTCCTGCGCTTCGTCGTCATCGAAGATCAGGAACAGCGCCGCAGCATTTGCAGCGCCCTGAATCAATGGATGCTCTCCTCCGCCGAAAAAGCCAGCGGCCTCCCCGCCGCTTTCTCCTCCTCGGTGGAGCTAACCACAGCCGGCGCGCCCGCAAGCTCTGCCTCTCTGAGCACGCACAACTCGCCCGCGCACCTCATCCCCGATTCCGGAGCCAGCAAAAATCTCCACTGTCCTCAGCCCTTCCCCTCCGGCTTTTGACCGAAGGATTTTGCAAAGCGCCACGAGTGCCGGCAGCACCGTGGAAGAGCGGCGCTTAAGCGCCGCGTCAGACGTAAAAAAAAGGATTTGGGCTTTAGCCCCCGCGCCTACAGAAGCCGAAATGCACGACGCCAGAACCTGGGCGGAAAGAACAAGCGTAGGTATTGACGCCCCGGAGGGGCGCTTGACAATAGCCCGGCGCTTCAGCGCCGGGAGAAATTAGAAGCGAAGACGCGTCCCGGAGGGACGCCTGAAAGTTTTCAGATAGACAGGAGCCGAAATGCACGACGCAAGAACCTGGGCCTTGGTGGAGAATCTCTCAAACCTCGACCAGATCGAATCGAGCCGCCGCGAAAGCGCCTCGAAATCAAGTCTGATGGCTAGCCGCTACCGCGTGATCGCCGCAGTTTTCGTCACTCACGCCGACTCCGCCGCCGATCCCGTGCTGCAACGCCTGGATCTGATTGAAGCCCGTAACTTCACGCGCTTGGCCGAGATCGAAGAAGCCTTCGCCGCCCGCGGCCACCAAGACTTGGTAGAAATAGCAAATCTGAAGCAAGGAACCCTGGCTCTGCTCCAACGCTCAGAAAGTTGAGAAGCACCAGCCCTGTAGGGGCGCCCGATAATAGCCCGGCACGGGAGTGCCGGGTAGAAATGGAAAGGCAGGAACAAGTCCCGTAGGGACGCCCGACAATAGCCCGGCGTTTCAACGCCGGGTAGAGAGCCGCCGGCGTAGCAAGTCCCGCAGGGACGGCACGATTTTAGCTCTAGTGTTTGGGTAATGGAGCGCAAGCAATATTGGGTGGCGCAGCGCAAGGAATTGGGTGGGTGCCCAGCCGCAAAGATGTTGGGAAGCGCAGCAGGATGTTTTTGGGTGGCGCAGCGCTTCAGCGCTGCGATAATGACCGCCTTTTTGAATGGGCTTTAGCCCCCGAGGTTCAGATGTGGCGAGTGCCAATCGAGCAAGCGCAACCGTGGAAGAGCGGCGCTTCAGCGCCGCGTAAGACGTAAAAAGGTTTTGGGCTTTAGCCCCTGACAGCTCTTTACAACTCAAGCTTCACCCCGAACAATTTCCCGTTCGGGAACGCCCAATTTCCCGCCTCCGCCGCTCCGGGACGCCGAATCGGGCTCTGTTGATTAGAATCTAATTACTAATGGAGAAAGCAATGCCCGAGCTCAAAACCACCCCCGTCAACTCCCCCGCAACCTCTTTTCCCGCAAGCGATAATGCGGCCAGCAAGAAGAACGCCCCTGGCCTGTCCTTCCGCCGCCTCTTCACCAAACCGGGCGTTTCTCCCTACGACGAAGTCGAATGGGATCTCCGTCTCGCTCAGATCACCGACGCGCAAGGCAACGTGATCTTCGAGCAGAAAGACGTCGAAGTCCCCAAAGACTGGTCCATGACCGCGACCAACATCGTCGCCTCAAAATATCTCCACGGCAAAGTGGGCACGCCCGAGCGCGAGACCGGAGTCCGCCAGCTCGTCACCCGCGTCGCCGAAACCATTCGCAACTGGGGACTCGCGCAAGGCTACTTCAAGACTCCCGAGGATGGAGCCACTTTCCACGACGAACTCGTCCACATCCTCGTGCGCCAGTACGCCGCCTTCAATTCACCCGTCTGGTTCAACGTCGGCTGCGACCGCATCGAGCCCAACTCTGACGCGCGCAACTGGCACTGGAATCCTCAAACCCAACAAGTCGAGTTCGGCGTCACCGGATACAGCAAACCGCAATGCTCCGCCTGCTTCATCAACTCGGTAAAGGATTCGCTCGATTCGATTCTTACTCTTGCGAAGACCGAAGGCATGTTGTTCAAGTGGGGCAGCGGCACCGGCACAAATCTCTCGCCCCTGCGCTCGTCCACAGAAGGTCTAAGCGGCGGAGGTACAGCCAGCGGCCCCCTCAGCTTCATGAAAGGTTTTGACGCCTTCGCCGGAGTCATCAAGTCCGGAGGCAAAACTCGCCGCGCCGCCAAGATGGTCATCCTCAACGTCGACCATCCCGATATCGTCGAGTTCATCGAATGCAAACAAAAGGAAGAAGCCAAAGCTCACGCATTAGTCGCGCAAGGCTACGACGGATCGCATCCCGACTCCGACGCCTACTCCTCCATCTTCTTCCAGAACGCCAACAACTCCGTCCGCGTCACCGACGACTTCATGTACGCCGTACTGCGCGACACCGATTTCTCCACCAAAGCAATCGGCGACGGCAACGTCATGAAAACTTACAAAGCCAAAGATCTTCTCAAGAAAATTTCCGAAGCCACCTGGCACTGCGGCGATCCCGGCATGCAATACGACACCACTACCAATCGCTGGCACACCTCGAAAAACACGGCGTGCATCAATGCGTCGAATCCCTGCAGCGAGTACATGTTCCTCGACGATTCCGCCTGCAATCTCGCAAGCCTGAATCTTCTGAAGTTCGCGCCCAACGGCACATTCGACGTCGAAGCCTATCGCCACGCCGTCGACATTCTAATCACCGCGCAGGAAATTCTCGTCGACAACGCGGGATATCCCACAGAAATGATCATGCGCAACTCGCACGATTACCGCCCACTCGGCTTAGGCTACGCAAATCTCGGCGCGCTGTTAATGGCTGCAGGTCTGCCCTACGACTCCGACGGCGGACGCGACTACGCCGCCTGCGTCACCGCCATCATGTGCGGCGAAGCCTATCTGCAATCCAGCAAGATCGCCGAACAATGCCAGCCGCTAACCCCCGCAACCGAAACCGTCGCCACGCGTCTAGGCATGACTCATGTGGGGACAGCCGCCCTCGGCTGTCCAGCCGAGCAAGGCTCGGCAGCCCCGGCACAAACCATGCCCGGCGGAGCCTGCCCCGGCTGGTACATCAATCGCGAACCGTTCCTCGATGTAATCCGCATGCACCGCGCCAGCGTCAACAACATAAACAAAAACAACGTCCCCACCGCACTCTACGAGTCCAGCAAAACAACCTGGGACGAAGCCCTCTCTCACGGCGAAAAGCACGGCTACCGAAACAGCCAGGTAACAGTCCTGGCCCCCACCGGCACCATAGGTTTCATGATGGACTGCGATACAACCGGTGTAGAGCCTGATCTTGCACTCGTGAAGTACAAGAAGTTGGTTGGCGGGGGGATGATTAAGATTGTCAATCAGACTGTGCCGACGGCTTTGTTCAAGCTTGGGTATGACCACGATCAGGCGAATGCGATTGTCAGTTACATCGATGCCACCGGAACCATCGAAGGCGCGCCGCATATTAAGGACGATCATCTTGCCGTGTTTGATTGTTCGTTCAAGCCGGCCAAAGGGACGCGGTCGATTGCTCCCATGGGGCACTTGAAAATGATGGCGGCGGCGCAGCCGTTTATCTCCGGAGCTATATCGAAGACCGTCAATCTTCCCGAGAACGCATCGGTCGAAGACATCATGGAAGCGTATCTGCAGGCGTGGAAGCTCGGCCTCAAGGCAGTCGCCGTGTATCGCGATGGCTGCAAAAAATCGCAACCACTTTCCGCGGCGGGAACGAAGACTGCTAACTCTTCGAAAGATGATCCGCGGCCGGGGGCGGCCGTGCCACACGAAGAGGAAAATCTCAACGCGCCTCCGCGCGCGGTGCGGCACAAGCTGCAGGAAGAGCGCGCGTCGATCACGCACAAATTCAATATCGGAGGCCACGAGGGCTACATCACGGTCGGGCTCTATCCCAATGGCGAGCCCGGCGAACTGTTCATCACCATGGCGAAAGAAGGATCGACGGTCAGCGGATTGATGGACAGCTTTGCGCTCGCCGTCTCGATCGCGCTGCAGCACGGCGTGCCGCTGAAATTGTTCTGCGAGAAATTCGCGCACACACGCTTCGAGCCCAGCGGCTGGAGCGGCAATCCCGACATCGGCTACGCCAAGTCGATCATGGATTACATCTTCCGCTGGCTGCAGCTGCGCTTCACCGGACAGCAGCAATTGCTCTTCGAAAATCTGCGGCCGAAGTTGTCAGGAGTCAGCTCGCAGCCGTCAGAGGATGCGGCCTCTGGCATGCGGCGTCCGGAAGGCGGCAGCCGGGAGCCCGGAGCCGGTTCGATTCACGCCGCCGACGCGCTGGCCGGCATCATCGACCTGGGCGACGCTCCCACCTGCAGCTTCTGCGGCAGCATCATGACGCGCAACGGTTCGTGCTATCGCTGCGGGAGTTGCGGGAGCACGAGCGGGTGCTCGTAGACGATGGCGCGGGAGCGGCAGTTCGTCGTATGCATGCGGAACGATAATTGGCCTGCGTCTTTGGGAGTAGGCAAATGGTATCGGCTGTTGAACGATGAACGGGCGGCGAAATTTCGTCTGTTGCGAGTGATCGATGAATCGGACGAAGATTATCTGTACCCGGAGGAGTCTTTTTCGCTCGTGAGTTGAAAGGGCATAGCTTCAGCCATGCCAAGTTTAAAACAATTCTCGACGGCTTTAGCCGTTGAGGTCGAACTTAAAATTAACAAACGTAGTGTGAAGGGGGACAC
>JBAVQD010000193.1:0-15128 GCA_049693675.1 Candidatus Sulfotelmatobacter sp.
CTCTGTTGCAGTGAGGAGAGCTAAAGTGGATAGCCCCAGAGGAGAGTGATCCGAGCCAAGACTCTAGCCGGGCCAAGTCGTGACAATCAAACTCTTTCCGCGTTGGATGTCATAGCCCCTGTCGCGCAGTATCGGCGGGAGCTTCGCAAAATTGCGCTTTGCCCAGGGCCACCCACTCCACCTGAATTTGCTGGCCATCCGCTGCTCGGATGTGCGGACGATAGCCCACGCTTCGAGCTGTGGAAAGAGCTTTCTTATACGCCGCATCCGCTTGCTGGAGTTCTTCGGTGGTTGTGGCGCTACCAACCGAAGACAATGCGGACAGGATCTCAGTCTTCAACGTCACGAGGTTGATGCTCTCAGGGAGTGCTCTGCGTTCTCCTATTGTTTTCATGTTTCCCTCCGAATCGATCTCCGTGCGCACGACTTGCTCCATAGATGTTTTTCACCAGGCGAAATGCTTATCATTCACTCAAAGTGACCGCACCGTGCGCCTCCGCTGCCGTCCAGAACGAAGCTCCCAGCAGGACCAGGTCCTTGATCAGAAACTGGCCGGCATCGCCAAGGACGGGGAAACCGTACTTCAACTGCGCCGCGCCGGGTGTTGAGAACAGGAAGCTGACGGTGAGCAGGAAGGTTACAACCGCCGCCGTATCGCGAAACCACAATCCCCGTCGCTTCCATCTGCAACTGAATGCGCGCTGAGGCCACTCCCTCCATTGCGTGATCGAGATGTTTGCTATCTGCACTCAATACGTCCATCCCACCCTCCCAAGAAATGCCTCACGCACCAGCACAGATTCCGGAAGAGTTGGAAAAGTTACATCGACATGGCAATGCCGCGGACCGACGTTTCCTATCCAGTCTTGAACTATGCAGCTGCGTTTGTCTGCGACGGCTCTAGCTGTTCTTCAGCCATCGTCGACCCGCGGGATATTGAATCTCGTTTCGCGAAAACAGTTGAATGAGAATGGCGATCTGCGTTGAAACCGGTTTAGTCGAGAGTGATCCGCTCGTGGCCCCGGACGAAGTTGGGCCTGGCGAATATATGATTGGGCGGTCCCACGGCGCCGGTACACTTGGTCACATCTGGAGCCTTGTTACTGGCGACCTTGGTGGCGCTTGCGAAACGCGGCAACCCTCAGTTTGTTACCGCAGATATCCATGCTGCACCAAGTCCTTGTACCGCTTTTGCTGGTATCGAGGAAGAAGAGCACACAATCAGGATTCTGGCACTTCCGAATGCGGCTTAGGTCGTGATCGGTGATCAGGCGCGCGAAGGCAAGTGCTATCGGTCTTAAGACATCCTGGGCCTGTCCGACCGTCCATTTCTGCTGTAGTTGTGAACCGTTCTCCGTATCAGAGAGCGCAAAGATAATCCGGGGTGCCCGCAGAAGTCGGTTCGTCTCTTCAAGCGCGTGTCTTCCCACAGCTCCGCGCTTAACGAGGCGCCGAAGCGCCGTCCTCAAGGTCCCTCGGTAATGTTTCGCGCAAGTGAGCGTGTGCTGCAACTGCGAAGCACCAAAACGGGGCTTAATATCCCTCAGAGATTGTTCACTCAGCGACTCTGAGTCTCGCAACCAATCCAGCAGATCTCCAGGCCGTGCCAACAGATCGATTTCCATCCCCTCATGCACGAACAAGGTGTTTACAAAGTCAATCGCAGGATTATTCCCAATCCACAAGAACTTTTCGCTTTTTGTTGAAACTTTCATTCCCATTGCACATCTGATGGATGTAACAGCCATAACACATATACACCGTTACACACTAAAACTCAACCGAGGAGACATAAATGGCACGTTTAGAAGTGATCGACCCCGCAAAAGCAACCGGAAAGGCCAAGCAGTTATTGGACGCAGTACAAGCCAAGCTCAAGATTACCCCGAACATGACACGGGTGATGGCCAACTCTGCCGCAGCGCTGGAAGGCTATCTTTCCTTTAGCGGCGCCCTTTCCGGCGGCTTGCTGGACGCGAAGCTGCGCGAGCAGATCGCCCTCGAAGTGGCCGAGTTGAATTCCTGCCAATACTGCCTGTCGGCCCATACGGCGATTGGAAAAATGGTGGGGCTGAAGGACTCGGAGATTAACGAAGGGCGAGAAGGCAAATCTGACTCCCCAAAGACCGCAGCGGCGCTACAGTTCGTACGCCAGGTGGTAACCAACAAGGGCCGTCTGAGCGAAGGTGATGTGCAGGCAGTCCGCGGGGCCGGATTCAGCGACGGCGAAATAGCAGAACTGGTGGCCAACGCAGCTCTGAACATCTTCACGAACTACTTCAACAACGTCACGGCTGTGGAAGTTGATTTTCCAAAAATTGACCTTCGCAGAGCTGCCTGAGATACAGCGCGAGATGGCAGTCTTCAGCTAAGCTAAGAGGATGATCGTGTCGCTAGCGGCGAGTGCCGGTTCGCGGAGACGCTGTCCGGTACTCGCCGCAACGCAGAGATACCAAGAAAGGCAAGAGAAGATGTACACGTTGCCGGTCCTGCTTGCGGACGCCGCCGAAATCGTCAAAGTCCAAGGCTGGTCAGGAATAGATTGATGTGTCGTTCGAACTGAGTCCGGTCGTAGGACACCAGGGCCATTCGCCACAGGCCCTGCAAGTAGGTGACGATGACGGGCACAACGAGTTGGGGGTCAAACTCCGCCGGCAGGAGCCCCGCTTCCCTTTCCTCGCTCAGGCGTCCGGCCATTCGTTCGGCCAACATTGTCATCTGCTCCTGCACGTACTTGCGCAGAACGGGCTCAGCCAATACCTCGCCATCGACGCTGCCTGCCATCAGGCAAAGTCGCGAGGGGGTGCGAGGGTCGTCCAGACAATCGAGTACAGTCTTAAACAGCGCCCGCACCCCCAATGCCGCCGTAGGCGCTGAGAAAAAAGCCTCTCCGCGATGGCGGTTCACGGTCGCGTTGTAGTGCTTCAAACACTCGAGGTAGGCGTTCTTCTTGCTCTTGAGCGTGTTGTAGAAGGAGCCTTCGCCTATCCGCATCTTCTTGAGCAGGTCGCGCAGGGAGGTGCGGGCGTAGCCGCTCTTCCAGAAGACTCGGGTGCCTCGTTCGAGAGCCGTCGTGTAGTCGAATTCTAAAGTCCGCGCCATGCCCGCACAATAACATATTTGTAGCGAGCGTTAAAGATTTTCTTGACATGGGGGGACGGTTACCATAGATTGTGTAGCACATGATACAGAATATCGACAGGAGACCCGCATGAACGCTCTGAAGGACAAAATTGCGCTGATTACAGGGGGAACGAGCGGCATTGGAGCCGCCACCGCCAAACGCTTCCACGAAGAGGGAGCGACCGTGATTGTGACAGGCTCAAGCAAAGCCAGCGCTGAAGCGGCGCGCAAGGCAATGCCCTACGTCGAGGCCATCGCCTCGGATGCTGGTGACCCCAAGGCCGCCAAAGCACTGGTTGATCACATAAAGGAAAAGTATGGCCGCCTCAACATCCTTTTCGTCAACGCCGGGATCGCCAGAGTTGCGCCGCTCCCTGCCGTTGAAGAAGCTCAGTTCGATGAACTTTTCCGTGTAAACGTTCGTGGCCCGTACTTCCTGCTCAAAAGTGCGGTCCCCGTGATGTCCGATGGAGGGTCGATCATTCTCACCTCATCCATTGGGGCGATTCAGGGTAAGCCAGGACTGAGCGTCTACAGCGCTACGAAAGCGGCTCTCCGCTCTTTCGGGCTCACCTTAGCCGCGGAACTGGCTTCACGGCGCATCCGTGTTAACACGATCACTCCTGGCCCAATCACCACACCTATTATGGGCAAAATGGGCTTAAGTCCGGAACAGATGGCGGGCTTCGGCCAGATGGTGACCAAGGGGCCCCTCGGCCGGCCGGGAGAACCGGAAGAAATCGCGGCGGCCGCCCTGTATTACGCCTCGGACGAGTCGAAATTTACTACCGGAACAGAGCTGCGTATCGACGGCGGCATCTCGGTAGTGTAGTTTCGACCGTCGCGAGAAAAGAGCTTGATCACGATTTCGTCGCCAGTCGCCGAGGCGACTGGCATCAGGTTAGGCTCACATGAAGAGCCTCTTGCATTTGGAGGAAACAACCGACGAATTGTCCGAGGTGCTATTACATCTGACGGGTTACTGCGATTTCCCCGCTGCAAGTTATAACGAGAAACTCTGATGAGCATAAAGCAAGCGTTGGCAGAGCAGAAGGCAAGAGGCCAGGCGAGGTTGGGCGAGAAGTTCAATGTCATCTCCGGAGAGGTGGAACGCATCCGGGGGTTGGGATTTCTCGACCGCTCGTTGAAGGCCGGACAGGCTGCACCCGGATTTACGCTGCCGGATGCGTATGGCAGGGAGGTCTCGCTCAAGACGCTGCTGGCCCAGGGGCCGGTCGTGGTCAGCTTCTATCGTGGCGAGTGGTGTCCGTACTGCAACATCGAACTGCATGGCTTGCAGGAAGCGCTGCCGAAGATCCGGGAATTCGGCGCGACCCTGATCGCGATTTCTCCGGAGAAGCCGGACCACGGGATCGTCGCGACCGAGAAGAACAAGCTGACCTTTCCGGTGCTCAGCGACTTTGGCAACAAGGTGGCGCGGCAGTTCGGGATCGTGTTTCAGCTGGGTGCGCAGCTGAAAGAGTTTTCGAAGAACGTTTTCAAGAACGACGTTGCCCTCCGCAACGGAGAGGATTCGTACGAGCTTCCGGTTCCGGCAACCTATGTCGTCGATAGGGAGGGCATCATTCGCTTCGCGCATGCCGACGTGGACTATATGACAGGTCGGGCGGAACCCGAAGCGGTTGTCGCCGCGCTGGAGGCGATTGTGCGTCCGGTCGCTCACTAAGAGTTTCCCATGGTATGCGGGCGGTGCGCTTCCCCCCAGATCAGCCTGTCCGCCAGCTCAGGCCGACGGATGGCAAAACTGCCCGCAGGAAGGGGCCTTCGTCTGTTGCAGAGACGAAGGCCCTTCCTATTGCACAGCCGAACGGCAGCGCACCGCCGATTCTGAAAATCGGCGCGCACGCCCCGGTGGTCTGCCCGCTCTTTGGTTAAATCAGCGGATCTGCGAATGAGCGCATCGTTCAATTCGTGTTGAAATATAATTCTTGAGCTACTCATCCTTGCATGCATCGAATCGCGGTTAACAGCTGACTTATGGAGCAGAACACAATGTCCTGCTTTCCTGTAATTCGACTCTTGAGGATTGCCCTCTATATCAGCGTGATCGGAGAACCTATGCATCAATACGGCCCACCCATTACACTCCACTTCGATGGACCGTTTTACGTCGGCATTGGCTTCTGCTCGCATCTGCCAGCTACCCTGGATACGGCAGTTCTGTCGCGCGTCACCCTTGAGAACTCGCCGAAGTTACACTAGGAGTCATCGCTGCCTAAATAGTCGGCTAAGGCCGGCTACCAAGGCAGGAATCGTCGATAGGATCGCGACCGGGAGATCGTCCGCGGACCGCTTCGGTAAAGACTCTGGCGGAAAATCTACCGACGGCTGAAGTTTTCAACAAGTCAAAGTGAGCTGCCCGAAGTTCCGGCAGTGGGAGGATCGATTCCATGAAGCAACCCTTTCTAGTGATGAGGCAATTCTGTTGCGTGCGTGTTTTGATCGCCTTTCTCTTGTCGTTGTCCATGCTGAGCGCGGGCAGCGTACTGGCGCGAGGCCAGGACGAGAACGAGGAGCATCTTCGAAGCAAGCTCTTTATCTTCGACTTGCATGACGGCTCTTCTCACCTGGTGTACACGGCAGACTCGATCTGGGAGGCTCCCAATTGGTCGCCTGACGGAAAATATCTGCTCTTGAACTCAAACGGCGCGATCTATAAATTCGTCCTTCGGTCGGACGGCACCGCCGTGCCAGAGAAGTTATCGATTCCGGCCCAATACGACTGTAACAACGATAAGTCCATCTCCCCGGATGGCACCAAGCTTGCCTTTTCGGCGACCCTTGCTCCGAGCGAGGACTCGCAGGTCTTTCTGGCCAACGCAGACGGTAGCGGCATCAAGCGAATGACAGTTGATTCGCCAAGCTATTTTCATGGCTGGGCGCCGGACGGGAAGACACTTGCCTTTGTAGCGCAGCGGAATGGAAGCGGACAGTTTGACATCTACAGCATGCCGACGTCTGGCACACTGGAGAAGCGGCTGACTTCCAATATTCATCACGACGATGGGCCTGACTATTCACCGGACGGGAAGTGGATTTACATCAACTCGAATCGATCCGGCAAAGAAGCTATTTGGCGGCTTCCAGCCGGCGGCGCAGGGCCAGATGACAGAAATGCCAAAATGGTGGTCAACGACAGACTCGAAGACTGGTTTCCGCACATCTCTCCAGATGGCAAGAAGATGGTGTACATCGGATATCCGGCGGGGACTGCGACTCATGACCCGCGTACCGTCCAAATCAGCTTTAGTCTTGTCGCCATCGATCACGGTAAGGTCGCAGGCGAACAGAAAACGCTCGTAAAGGCCATCGGAGGTCAGGGATCGATGAACGTTAATTCCTGGGCGCCCGATTCGATCCGCTTTGCCTATGTTACCTACGAACGCTTGCCATGAAGCTTTGGGGGGCGCCTTCTGGCCGCAACTGAGGGCTCTCGCCAAGGACGGAAATGTACTGCGTTCGTCTGCTATTCTTAGCGACGTTCTTTCATTTTGGAAATATATGCACTATGAACCGGAAGCCGCAACCTTAGAAATCCATCGCCACAGGACCAGGGAAGAGATCCGTGAAATCTATCAGCAGCCTCTCCTGGAACTGATCTTTGAAGCGCAGCAGGTCCATCGCGAGCACCACCGGCCCGGCGAAGTACAACTCTGCAAACTCCTCTCCATTAAGACCGGCGGATGTCCGGAAGACTGTGCCTACTGTCCGCAGAGCGCACACTATCAGACCGAAGTTGGCCGCCAGGACTTAATGCGGCCTGAGGATGTCTTGCGGGCAGCGCAGCAAGCGAAACAGGAAGGCGCCACGCGCTTCTGCATGGGAGCGGCTTGGCGGCAAGTTCCGGAAGGAAAAGAATTCGAGACTGTGCTCGACATGGTTCGTCTGGTCGATGGTCTAGGATTGGAAGTCTGCTGTACGCTCGGCATGCTCACCAGCAAGCAGGCCCTCCAGCTCAAGCAAGCTGGGCTCACCGCGTATAACCACAACCTGGATACCTCGCCGGAGCTGTACGGAAGCATTATTACGACCCGTGTTTACGAGGAGCGTTTACGGACCATCGCCAACGTGCGCCGCGCAGGCATCACCGTCTGTTGCGGCGGCATCTTGGGCATGGGCGAGTCTGAAGAGGATCGCATCGGACTGCTCGAACAGCTCTCGAGTCTCGATCCCCACCCCGAAAGTGTTCCCATCAACATGCTGGTGCGCGCCGAAGGCACGCCCCTTGCAAACGCGGCGGATCTCGATCCTCTGATCATGGTCCGCACTATCGCGACCGCGCGCATCCTGATGCCCGCTTCCATGGTCCGGCTCGCCGCTGGACGCAAGCAGATGTCCCGCGAGGCGGTAACACTGTGTTTCCTGGCGGGAGCTAATTCAATTTTCACCGGCGACCGCTTGCTCACGACTCCCAATCCCGGAGCAGATGAGGATGCGGACCTGTTACGGGATCTGGGATTGCAGGCGATGAGCCGTGGCTGAAAATGTACGGCAGCGCCTTCACCATGAGTTGAACGAACTAGAGAAACGGGCTCAGTTGCGCGCGCTCGCTACGCTCGAAGGCGTCAACTTATGCTCCAACGATTATTTGGGACTTTCGAGCGATCCGCGCCTGAGACAGGCGCTTGAGAATGCGGTCGGGAGCGTGGAGGCAATTGCCTCCACAGGCTCGCGTCTTCTCTCCGGAAACTCGCGGGACTGGGAAGAATTGGAGACCGATTTCGCGGAATTTGCCGGCACGGAGGCGGCCCTGTACTTCACCTCCGGCTATGCCGCAAACGTAGGGCTGTTAAGTTCGCTGCTGCAGCCTTCCGACATCGTGTTTTCCGACAGCCTCAATCACGCCAGCATCATCGACGGCATTCGTCTTTCTAGCGTCGGCAAAGTCATCTACGAGCATTGCGATCTTCATGCTTTGCGGGACAAATTGGAACAACACCGGAGCGGGTCGGGAGCGCGCATCATCGTTACGGAGAGCGTTTTCAGCATGGACGGAGATCGGGCGCCGTTATCCGGATTGCTGGAGTTGGCAAAGGAATACGACGCGGAGCTGATTATCGACGAGGCCCACGCCACGGGAGTATTCGGTCGCCATGGCCGTGGCCTTGCGGCCGAAGTCGGAATTGAAGATCAAGTGCTGGCTATTGTTCACCCCTGCGGCAAGGCTCTGGCAAGCTTGGGAGGCTTTGTCTGCTCAAGCCGGATACTTAAGCAATATTTGGTGAATCGTGCCCGCACTTTCATCTTCAGCACCGCTGCCCCGCCTTATATGGCACATCAGATACGCGCCGCCCTGCATCTGGTCTCGGCGGCGGATCCCGAACGTAGCCACTTGCATGCCATACGACAGCTAATTCGGGTCAAGCTGCGAGACGGCGGTCTGAATCTAGGACCCGGCGGTTCCCAGATTATTCCCGTAGTCGTGGGCAGCAACGAAGCCGCTTTGCACATTGCGGGGCAATTGCAGTCCCGCGGATTCGCAGTTCCGGCGATTCGCCCGCCAACGGTACCGCCGGGAACGTCGCGGCTGCGCTTGTCACTAACCAGTAAGATCACCACGGCTCAGGCCTCCTACTTGGCCGATTCGATTCTTGAGTTGGTGGGAGCAACACGCCGATCTCCTATTCTCGCAGGCCATGCCTAGACGTTTTTTTGTGACCGGAACCGACACCAACGTGGGGAAGACCGTTCTCTCGGCGCTGCTTTGTGCTGCCTTGGACGCATTCTATTGGAAGCCAATCCAGACCGGCGCTTGCGAAGGAACGGATCGCCAGACGGTAACGCTACTGGCGCAGATTCCTGACAACAAATCTCTGCCGGAAGCTTATTTGTTCGATCCGCCTGTATCGCCTCATCTGGCAGCGCTACAGGCCGGCCAGGAGATCGATCTCGCGAAGATTTATCCGCCGCGCATTCCTGAAGCGGGCGCTCTTATCGTCGAGGGCGCTGGAGGAGTTATGGTACCGATCAACGCGAGCGAACTCATGATCGACCTGATCCTCCGGCTCGAATTGCCTGTACTCCTGGCTTCTCGCAGTACACTGGGAACGATTAATCACACGCTGTTGTCTCTGGCCGCACTGCGGCAGGCACGCACTCCTGTTGCTGGAGTTGTCATGATTGGCCCGGAGAACAATGACAATCGGCGCGCCATTGAGAACTACGGTGACGTGCCAGTGATCGGCATCATTCCTTCCTTGAAAATGTTGAATCGGGATTCTCTGCTGGAGGTTTATCGTACTAAATTCGACCTGCAGGTCTTTCACACATGAGTGATTCTCTAAAAATATGGCATCCGTTTACCCAGCCAGCTCTTGACCCGCTTCCAATCTGCATTGAGCACGCTGCCGGTGTGCATCTGCACACCAGCGACGGCCGGCGGCTGCTCGATGGGATCTCGTCCTGGTGGGTAAACATCCACGGACACTGCCATCCCGCAGTGGTTGCGGCAATTGCCGAGCAGGCGGCTCGCCTCGACCACGTTCTGCTCGCCGGATTTACTCACGATTCCATCGCCGAACTCTCTGTGGAACTCGGCAAAGTGCTCCCAGGAAATCTGGAATACGTATTCTTCTCCGACAATGGATCGACAGCCGTCGAAGTTGCCTTGAAAATGGCTCTCCAGTACTGGCAAAACACTGGACATCCCAACAAAAAAGAGATCGTCGCGCTCGAGCACGGCTACCACGGGGATACCGCCGGAGCCATGTCGGTGAGCGCGGACTCCGGATTCACTGCTGCATTCGCGAGTTTTCGTTTTCCCGTACATCGCGTGCATTCCGCCTCTTGCTATCGTTGCCCAGTCGGCAAGCAGCGCGCCACTTGCAACATAGATTGCGTCGACAAACTTGAACGCCTGCTGCAAGAAAAACACTCTGAAATCGCAGCCGTGATTGTTGAACCTCTTCTGCAGGGCGCGGGAGGAATGATTATTCATCCCGTCGAGTTCCTGCAGCGCGTCCGCCAGCTTTGCACGGAATATGGCGTGCTCCTCATTGCAGATGAAGTTCTTACGGGGTTCGGACGGTGCGGAAAGATGTTCGCCTGCGAATTGGCTTCTGTCCTTCCAGACCTGATGTGTCTTTCGAAAGGTTTGACGGGTGGATTCTTGCCCATGGGTGCGACCGCCAGCGCCGGATTTGTGCACGAAGCCTTCGTCAGCAAGGATCTCAGCCGCACGTTTTTCCATGGACACTCCTATACCGGGAACCCACTGTGTGCGGCCGCAGCCGTAGCCAGCCTCAAGATTTTTCAATCCGAGCCCGTCTTTGAACGCATCGCACAGATTGCGAGCATCCACAGGGAAAGGCTGGCATTGTTGAGGGGGCATCCCCAGGTTGGCGATGTGCGCCACGTCGGCACGGTGGGGGCCGTGGAGATCAAAGCGGACGATGCCGGGTACTTCTCCGAAATGCGCTCCGTGCTGTACCAGTTTTTCCTCGAAAGAGATATCCTGCTTCGTCCTCTCGGAAATGTGATTTACATCCTGCCGCCCTATGCGATCCGCCCAGAGCAACTGCACACAATTCACGACGCGGTGGCAGACGCGGTTGAGTTCATCGGCAATCGACTGCGGAGCAGGAATCTTTTTGTGACGCGATAGACGGCTATTACGCTGTTCCTTCGCCGCGCCTTGACGCAGAAGGCTCGTAAGAGTTCCGTCTTGATTGATTGCGGACATCCTGACCTAACCATTACCACAGCAAAGGCTTCCCGTGAGAGGAGCCGCTAGAGGGAAGGCACGGCGAGGATCGCCCGTAGCACTGTAACTTTTGTCGGCCTCACTCATCTGTTCAGTGACAACAGCTCGGAGGCACGAGCTCGTCTGGAGGGAATTTTGAAAAACGTCGTTGTGGTGCTGGCCGCGATGTCAGTCTTTTCTGTCCTCTTGTTTGCTAGATCTGCTGACTCGGTGGCTATTCGGGGTTTCGTAACCGATACCTCCTGTGCCGCCCGTGGCAAGAAAACCTGCTCGGACAGGACACATCTCACCAAAGACAATCCGATGGTTCTGGTGTCCGACTCAGACGCCACAATCTATACGCTGGTTCGTCCGGGAAAACTAGTTGAGCATGAAGGCCAGCACGTTGAAGTCAGGGGTGTCGTGAATCGCGAGCAGAAAACGATCGAGGTCCAGAACTTCAGCACCCTCAATTAGCCCCGCTTTGACTTGGTGGGCACTTTGTGCCGAACCACCGAGAGACTGCAAAACGACCAGATGACTCGATTACGATAGATGTGCACAACTTCCGCGCTTGCGTGTTCGGTTCAGATCGGAAAAGCGGCCAATCCGCAGTGCCAGAATACTCCACCGTCGATGAACTCCGGGCGCTAACGGATTGACGTTCCGCAAAAAGAACCTGCCATCCGACAAGGATGGCAGGGCCATTCAATTACAAGAAAACAGTTATGGAGCAGCGAAGTTATTTCTCGATCGGCGCTCCTGTCTTTTTTCCGGTCACGCCCTGGATAAAAGGCAGACCATTCGGCTCACCAAATCCGGTGACATTGTCCCACCCCTCTTCAACGGTCAGAGAAGTGTCGGCGCCAAATGTGATCGCGAAAGCCGAGTGGAGCTGGTGAAGATTTGTAATAGCAGCCAGGAAATTCGTCTGTGCTATCGCGGGGAACTGGCCCGCGAAGAGCGCATCCGTCGAATAGAACGTGGATCCATTCTGGTCGACGATGGTGCCTGAGAGACTGTCGGTCGAGAGGCGGGAGGTATCGACCACATCTGTGATCTGCCCCTTTTTCAGCCGGGCCACTGCCGGTGCTGCAAAACCGAGAGGCTTGCCATTATATTGGCTCGCAATTGCCCAGATGGCAGAGAAGATCGGGGTCGCCAGACTTGTCCCGCCGACACCGATCTCCGCAAATTGCGAACCCTCGGAAGTTACAACCAAGGGAACGCCAGTCTCCGGATCTGCGTCTGCAGAGACGTCAGGCACTTGACGGCCATTGCCCGGAAGGGCCTGCTGCCATACAGGTTTGGCAAAAAACTGGCTTTCACCACCTCCGGCACCGAATTGAAAGCCAATGCTAGCCGGCGGATCTTGGACGAATTCAAGTTGCAGAGCCGTGACATTGGTGCCCCAGCCGGTTACGATTTCACCGTAGCCGAGGGGATCGTTCAGAACGCTCGTTCCACCAACGGCGGTGGCAAAGGGTGAGTTCGAGGGAACGCTGACTGCGCCTAAGGGGGTGCCTAGCCCCTGGTCCCCAGCATCTCCGCTTGCGAACTGGACGGAGATTCCCGCCGCGGCGAGGCGCTCCAACACATTGTCAAAGGAATTTTCTTCCTCCGTGCCGGAGATAATCTCCGCGTCATTCTCAAAGCTGCAGGACACGATATTGGCAAGCTTGTGCGTCCTGATGTACTCAAGTGACGTAATCTGGTCTTCGTTGTCCTGGCCGGCGGAAGCGACTTCAATGATCTTTGCTCCGGGGGCTATCGCGTGCACCGATTGAATGTCGAGTGCAATCTCGCCCGTCCAGCCCGTCAGGTCGGCGGCATTAGGGTTTAACGGCTGGCCTTCGGGGTAGACCACTTCGAAATTCTTGCTGGTAAGCAGGGGCAGACCAAATACGCTCCCAAAGGTATTCGCATCCAGTTCGGCTGAAGCGTAGCCGTAAGCATCGAGAAGCGCGACCGTCTGCCCGGACCCGTCGTAGCCCTGGTTGATGAGAGATCTAAGACCGTAATGTGTTCGCAATTGAGCAGGCGTATAGGAGACGAATTCAAAAATATTTATGTCATAGGCAGGTCCAAAGTAGTCTCCGAGCGGAAGCGGCTGAGCTAGCCCCTTAAGATTAAAGGTCGATGGCCCCGTTAGTGCGGTGCCGGTGAGCGTGAGCCCTCCGAACTGCTGCGATGCGGTCTCCGTTGCCGTGATCTTTTTTCGAAACAGCGGTTGCCCTGTGTTTGGGTTCTTCGCAATTACAAAATTAGGGTGCACGGTATGGCGTTCGAGCCCCGCTGTTGCAGCGACCAGCTCTCCGGCTGCACCTGACAGTTTCCCTTCCCACCGAGGAGCCTGAAAGCTCTTGTTTTTATACGTGAAGGTGTGAAGCTCGGTTTGAAAGGCGTTTTCAATCGCGCTCACGGTTCCACGTACGCGAATAGAAAAGTTCTGCGGATCAATCGAGATCGTGCTGAAGCCATGCCCTTCCAATTGTTCCCTTACCGTCTTCATCTCCGCGCCCGATGGCGCGTACTTAGCGAAGTCGGCATCGGTCAACCATTGGTGATAGCGCGGCGAAGTCGGATCATACAGATCCGCCACACGTTGATCGAATTCCGCCTTCTCATGCAGCTTCAGAAAGACAGTGATGGTCTGTTCTTGTTCAGCAACGACGCGCCCATGATCCGTCGCCAGATCCAGGCCTCGTGCCACCTGGCCCGAAACCTGCCCATTGGCTAGATAAGGTGTGATCGCTACCGGCGTTAGAATTGCCAGAAAAGTGAGAAAAGTTTTTAAGGTAACCCACCTGAACTTCTTGCTCTTGGTCATTCGCATACATCCTTTGCTCTTACGCATTTCTGGCCTGGTATTTCTGTTCATTACTTCCTCCCTGGGAAATTACGAGATTTGGAGCTTTGGAGCCACACTTCCGGGTATAGCGGTCCTCTGGATGACGGGCCGCGCTCTGGGAGAGTAATTCAGAATGACGGAAGTTACAACTTCTCGAGAATCTTTAATGATGGTTGTGGATTCTTGGAACTGAAATGAACCATGGAGAATGCGAATTTGTTTTCGTCCGATCTCTATGGATCCTGCCTTCTCAACTCACTCAGAGCCCGAAGAATTGCAATCTAAGTAATGATTGGACGAAGACTCCCAGCCTGTAACTTTTCCCTCAGAGGCGGCATCAAGGAGGACAACGAAGGACCGTGGTCCAAGGGGAGGGGTCTGTGAATTCGAGCGCCGTCGGCAGCGAGGCCGTGGCAGCAGTCTCGACGGAACGCACCAACCCCCTTCTAGTACCGACGGGCACTCCGAAATCTGGAAATGATACCGGTCTTCGATCAGGAAACTGTCTTGCATGCATGTCTTGATCTCACCGAAATAGGGCGTGAGTCCATGACGCTCGACGTCTCTGGGCGCTACTCGCGACCTGTTCTTTTTCGTTTCAGTGTTGCCAAGGAAAAGAGAGAATAGAAGATGTCAGTTCCTTATTTGCGCGAAGCTGTAAAAGACGGCGACTCGGAAAAGCTCATTCGCTTCGTACGCCTGCACCTTGGCGATGGCAACGAAAATGTTGGCCGGAAAGAGATCGACAAGTCCTGGATCGAAGCCCTGAAGATTCTTCTGCATGATCGGGAGCCAGATTGCGACTTCATTGAGCAAGCCATGCAGAAGGATTCATCCACACTGGCGTTGCTTTACTTTCATCTGCACTTCTATTTCATTCGCAATTCGGGAGAATGGATTCACGATGGCAGCCGCTGATTTGCACTCCTCGAAGACAACGGAGTCGCCGCTCGACCCCCGGGAGAGCGGAACTCAACTCCGCCCCGGTCTCTGGCAGACCATCAACGAGCGTTATCCCGGCTCGATGATCACCAAGAGCGAGTTCATACCTCTGGCGCGACTCGCCAAGCCGCTGAAGGACAGCACAGTCTGCCTCATCAGTTCTTGCGGTGTACACCTCAAGCGGGACCGTCCGATGGAGGTTGCGCATCCTTTGGGCGACTTCAGCTTCCGTCGCGTGCCCTCCGACGCCCGGCAACCTGATCTAATCATTCATCAACTCAAATATCCGCATGACGATGCTGACGTGGACATTAATGTCAGCTTCCCTATCGAACGATTACAGGATTTAGCGGCGGAAGGAGTCATTGGCGGGCTCACAAGAAATTTCTTCAGCTTCATCGGCTACAACATGGATCCGGAGCGGTTCGAGGCTACGGTAGCCGAGGGCATTGCCCGCGCAGTCGATGAAGAAGAGCGGGCGGACGTTGCGCTGCTCGCTCCGGCCTGACC
>JBAVQD010000194.1:0-1915 GCA_049693675.1 Candidatus Sulfotelmatobacter sp.
CGCCGGCCGTGGCAACCACCCATACTTCCTTGGGCATTGGGCCTTCCGGAGAGCTATTAACGTTGGCCGGAGTCTCGTCCCAAAGATCCTCGCCCCGTGTAAAGGCGATCGACTTCGTATCCGGCGAGCAAAGCATCAACGTCAGTGAGTGGACCAACTGTTTTCAAGAGAGACAATTTATGAGTGCCTTCTCGCCGATTCAATTGCTGCGGCTCGAAGCTCGAGTATTTAAGTTTGGAAATCGACGCAATATGCTTACTCAGGGAGCTAACGAAGCTCAGCATTCCGCGAAAGATTGCGTTTTCGCCCTTCGGTAAGGATGGGAATTCCCCGCCTCCGGATTCCGGATTCGGAATAACCGGCGCAGGACTGATTCCGCTATCGGTATCACCTCCACCAGAGGAGACATAGACCCGCCGTATGAATTCACAAACGCCTTGAAGGGTCGCAAAGGCTATCTCCGCATTATCCAAAAATAACCCAAGTTGAAATGATGCTCGAGTCGCCGCGAAGCCGATCGCACGGCTAGCAACTGATTCTCCCTGAAAGAACGGTGGGCCGATAAATACAGCGGGCTTTCCTAAATCGATGGTGCTGGCATGAAGATCCGCATCGCGATATGTCGCGAGGCCCATTCCCGCCCGGGCATCGAGAGCGTCGATATACCAGAGTGCTTTCACCGTGTTCTCCCAGCGGTCGCAACAACTCGCGTCGGAACGCTCATTTGAGCACTGATCCTCTCCGCTCCGCGTCGCCGATGCCGCCATTGGAGTACCGCGCCATCTTCGAATACTTCGACTCCTTCCTAGTCGGCCTGACCGCAACTCCCACGGACGAAGTGGACCACAACACATACAGTCTTTTCGAGTTGGAAGATGGCGTTCCGACGGACGCTTACGGCTTGGAGGAGGCGGTGCGGGACAAGTTTCTCGTCCCGCCAAGAGCGGTTTCGGTGCCGCTGAGATTCCAGCGGGAGGGCCTGAATTACGACCAGCTGAGCGACGAGGAGAAAGAGCGCTGGGATGCGATTGAATGGGACGAAGACGGCGCTATCCCTAGAACCGTGGAGCCGGAAGCCCTGAACCGATGGCTGTTCAACGAAGATACCGTGGACAAAGTCTTGGAGCAGCTGATGAGGTCGGGCGAAAAAGTCGCTGACGGAGACCGCTTGGGCAAGACAATCATCTTCGCCAAGAACCATGCCCACGCGCAGTTCATCGCCGACCGCTTTGACAAGAATTATCCACACCAGAAAGGCGTCTTTGCGCGAGTGATTGATTTTCAGGTCGAGTACGCGCAGTCATTGATCGACGACTTTTCCAACCCGGCGCGCGCCCCGCATATCGCAATCTCGGTCGACATGCTGGATACCGGCATCGATATTCCAGAAATAGTGAATCTCGTGTTCTTCAAAATGGTGCGGTCGAGGACGAAATTCTGGCAGATGGTGGGTCGCGGAACGCGGCTACGGCCAGACTTGTTCGGTCTGGGACGGCACAAGCGGGAATTTTGGATTTTTGACTACTGCCAGAACCTAGAGTTCTTCAGCCAGAACTTGGGGACGACGTCGGGGGCAACGAACGAGTCCTTGAGCAAGAAGCTCTTTGCCGGGCGCGTCGAACTGATTGTGGAACTCGACAAGCACGACGTGGTAGTGGCTACAGGCAGTTTGCGCGGCGAAGTCGCGGAGCGTCTGCGCCAGGAAGTTGCGCAGATGAACGTAAACAACTTCATCGTCCGTCCCAAGCGCAGGCTGATCGAAAAGTACGCAGATGCCACGGCATGGGAAAAGCGCAAGCGGACCTGACCGTGATCCGGGCACGGGGCCGGACTGGTGCGAGCGCGCACCGCGCTGGTGAACACGGCACGCGGACTGGCCAAGAGCTACGGCGAGCGGCTGCGGGGATGCAACGTG
>JBAVQD010000195.1:0-7159 GCA_049693675.1 Candidatus Sulfotelmatobacter sp.
AGTCTGCGATAGTCGTTGGAACCGATCTGCGACCATCCTGGGCACCGGGAGAGACTACGATGACGCCACCGTTGACGGCGTTGAGTTCTGCCTCTTTACGATGTCTCTTGGACGCGGCCTCAGCCACGTCCTTGCCTACCGACACCCGAACTCGCCGGGCGCCGTTCCGCCACTCCAGGTAGTACGCACCCTCGGGGTGCACTTCCTGTTTTCCATCGACGAAGACGAAATTTGGCCTGATCCGGCCATTGGCTGCGAGAATGACTGGGCAGTAGCGAAGGCCGCTTTCGGTCTTCACCCTTTTGGTGAGATTGACTTGCCGGTTCACGTTGGGCTACCTCATTTCGGTATCACCAACGGTATCACAGCATGTCAAGTATAACAAACTAAAAGAACTGGCGGAGAGAGTGGGATTCGAACCCACGTTACCCTTTCGAGTAAACACGCTTTCCAAGCGTGCGCCTTCAGCCACTCGGCCATCTCTCCGTGTTTTCAAAGACTTGCGGTTTTTTACCTCAAATTCACAGCGCACGCTTTGAGGGAAACCATGCTAGGAAGACACGTAGAGTTTATCAGAGAACGCCAGTACGTCATGAACGTTTCACCCGCAACAATCCGGTGGTACACCAGCGCACTGAAGTGGCTCGACACTGAGGCACCGACACAGGAAGAATTGACACGCCTTGTCGTGAAGATGCGTGAGCGAGGTCTAAAGGCGACGGGATGTAATGCCGCGACGAGGGCTATAAACGCCTACCTGCATTGGTCGAGCGGTGCGACGGGCAAATGTGGCGGCGGGTGTCGTCATCCGCACGTTAAGCCGATGAAGGAACCTGAGTTCGTGCCTTCCGTTTTCACGGATGACCAGATTAAGAAGCTCGTGAGGTTTAGCGGTCGCAGGTTCTTTGAACGGCGACTCCATTTGCTCATTCTCATTCTGCTCGACACGGGATGCCGGGTCAGCGAAGCCACAGGACTGAAGGTCACCGATGTCGATATGGACAATCTTCTGTGGCTGTTGAAAAACTCCTGTTTTGTCAAAATAGCCGGAATTTGGGAGATAGAAAATGTCTACCAAAACGGAGATCGTTGTTTGTAGGGCTTCCTATCGCAAGGTTTTTTCGACCACTTTCCGGTGAGTGAGTTTTTCAACAGCCACGCCTGGTTTCGCCAGTTACGGTGGCGAACTGTGGACGGCAGCCCACGATTCGATGTAGAAAGACAGCATGGACGGGCTTCTGCCATCACTACTGACCCACCACCAGTTGCTACTACTTACGCTTCCAGTTGTTCTGTTCATTTGCGTTGTGGGTTATCTACGAAGGAGTATGAGGAGGGCAACAGCTGCAAAGCTGCCCCAATCCTTGAGCCTTGAAGCGGCGTCATTTTACGACGCTGTGGATTCGATTGCCAACGTTGCGACTGGCACGCGAAATGGCTATGACTATGTCCTGTTTGACCACGATGCTGCAAGAGATACGCAGTCATACAGCCAGACCGTGCTGGCGATTAAAACTACGTCCCCCATCTCACCTACTACGAACCTGTCGCGCACGTCGGGGTTGCATTTCGAGAGAGCTGGCGAATGGGTACTCGTGTTTGAGCCTCACTGCGCAGTCGAAATAAGCAAACGAGGCCTGTTTGTGGATGACTGCTTCAATCTTCTCGAATACTCGCGGGGCGTCTCTCACGGCGTGTAGCTGTTGTAACATCGCGATTACACTCAAAATCCCTCGCCGGGGCTTTTTCATCGCCCATAGATGATACGATGATACGAAACCCATGTCTAAATAAGGTGCATACGAGTGCTTTCGAGTGCTCAAAAGTGCTTGTTAGTCCTCGCCTCTTGGATGCCTTAAAACGTAGAAACCGCATGGAGTTATGCATAAACCCCTGTATTCATGCGGGTTTCACGCATTTCGGCTGATCGAATCCCACTCTCTCCGCCAGTTTCCCTAAGAGACTTTGATTCAAGTTCTTAGGAGCAGAGAAGAGAAGGAACAGAGTCCACGTAGCTGCTGGAACAAATTTTGCGAATGTGATGTCCTTTCTCAAGCACCACGACGTGAAGCGTTCCACCCGAGTCACGAAAAGAAACCGCCGTGACGGGAGTCAAGCATGCCGTCCGTCACCGCGGGTCACTCAAATGCAGGCTTTCTTGGCGAATTTGAGCATCCCGACTCTGTTCGTTGATCTTGCCTGATGCTGTTCTCCGTCGCAGATCATCGCTCTTTCAAGCGTATGTCTCGCGATGACGAGCCCACATAGGCGACGGCGTCCGGAATATACCGCCAATCAGTGGCGGACGTGTCCCAAACGCTTTGGGTCCTGGGCGAGACCGTGATATCGACCTGTTGGCTTTCTCCAGGTT
The DNA here is from genome assembly GCA_049693675.1 of Candidatus Sulfotelmatobacter sp. Taxonomy (GTDB): domain Bacteria; phylum Acidobacteriota; class Terriglobia; order Terriglobales; family Acidobacteriaceae; genus Sulfotelmatobacter. The sequence goes on from JBAVQD010000195.1 coordinate 2,372, forward strand.
TCAAACGAATCTTGCTCCAACCACCCAATCGCAGAGGTGGTTCCAGGGCGCAATCTATTCCCAGGTAGACCTGCGGAACTTCCGCACCTTCAACGGCGCCGTCATTCTTGACCGTGAACGACACGTGGAGAGTGTGATCTGGATCGCGTTTTAGGGAGAGGTCCGAGTATGTAAAGTGGGTATACGACAGTCCGTAGCCGAACTCAAAAAGCGGTGCAAGTTTCTTCGCATCGTACCAGCGATAGCCTATATTGAGTTTTTCGGAATAAACAGGATCTTTAGAAATGGCGCCGGTAGCGCCCCAGGTGGGAGTATCCTCGTCCCGGGCAGGAAACGTAAACGGCAGCTTGCCGGAAGGATTCACCTCGCCAAACAAGACATTGGCGAGCGCTCTGCCTCCCGCTTCGCCTGGATACCAGGCTTCGATGATCGCCGCCACCTTATCTTTCCACGGCATCAGAACCGGATTACCACTCTCGATCACAACGATCGTATGAGGGTTGGCGCTGGCAACAGCGTCTACCAGTTCATTCTGGTTCGAGGGGTTCTGCAAACTGAGAGTCCTCAAATCTCCGAAATCTTCCCCAGCGGGCTGCGCGACCACGACAATCGCGATGTCTGACCGACGTGCCAGCGCGACTGCGTCGACGATTTCGCCCGGACTATATGCGCGGAAGGGGGCTTGCTCGTCCCGGACCCCAGAAAATTCGACTTCGCTGGCCGGCGATAATTCGCGAATGGCTTTTGTCAGGGGAACCGGAACCTTCAGCCACGGATTGCGCCACCATCCGCAGCCATTATGGTCGACGAATTCCAGTCCTTCACATCCAGGGAACGAGCCCGTCACCGGATGCATCGTATCTGCAGAACCGCCACCAGACATCACAGCTACGTCTGCATGGGAGCCAATGACCGCAATACGCTTCAGCTTTGAGGCTGATAGCGGAAGCTGCCGGCGATCGTTCTTGAGCAATACGATGGATTGTTCCTCTACGGATTGTGCAAAGGTCCGCGCCGCTTCGAAATCAATTTTTTCTCCACCATGAGGAGGATTATCCATAACGCCGGAAGCAATCATTGAATAGAGTTTGCGGCGCACCATATCGTCGACCCGCTCTTGAGTGATGTCATGGTTGGCCAACGCGAATAGGACTGGGACACGCCCGAAGTAAGAAGGGCCCGCATCGCTTCCTTCTTCTTCATCAAGGCCGGCGTTGATCGCCTTTGCCGTCGTGTGAGTCGCTCCCCAGTCCGACTGTACCTGGCCCGGAAAGTGCCACTGCGTTTTCAGAATGTCAGTTAGAAGCACTGAATTCTCGCAGGTGTACTCGCCATTCAGCCGGTTATAGCTGCACATAATGCTTGCCGGATGGCCATGTTCAATGGCGATTTCAAAAGGTAATAAATAAAGCTCTCGCAGGGTGCGGTCATCGATGCGGCTGTCTCCACCCATGCGGTTTGTCTCCTGTTCATTTCCCGCAAAGTGTTTGATCGACGCCATCACCTTCTGGCTCTGCGTCCCTTTCGTGCGCTCCGCCAACAGTTCCCCCGCGAGCAGTGGATCTTCGCCTAAGTACTCAAATGCTCTGCCTCCTCTGGGCTCTCTTGTGAGATTTGCACCTCCGCCAAGACCCATTGCGAATCCTTGGGCGCGTAACTGGATCGCTATTTCGCTCCCGTAGTCATAAGACAACTGACTGTCCCAACTGGCAGCAAGAGCAATAGTCGCAGGGAAGGTAGAGCTCGGCTGGGTTGTACTCCCTGAACCCGTGCTCGAATCGGAGATATTGATGTCGGGAATATGGAGCCTGGTTACACCCTCGATATATCCGCCTCCGCCGCCTGGTGAGGCATTGGAGGGATATTTGGAGAGAATCAACTGAAGCTTCTCGTCGAGAGTCAACTTCTTCAGTAGTTCCTCTGCGCGCCGCCAGACAGCGTCATTTGGTGTCCCGCTCTCTTGGGCCTCCGCCGTTATCGTGAGCGAAACGGCAAAAAACATAGCCAGAAGCACTGCGATCCATACGCGATTAGGCTGCATAAACTGCTCCCCGTGGGGGTAGTATACGGGCGGATTGAACCCAGGGGCGGGAAGTCTCAAGCAATTTTTGACGGAATGTTTGTCATGCTGGCTTTTCGCTTCGATCTACAATTTTGGAAAGCGTGCCATTTTGCAAGTTGCAATTTCGCCGGAACTCGGAATTGCATGGGCGCAGAGATCATCCGCCGTCGCCTCAACACCAGGCACGAGCGTGGTGTTGCGCAAGGTCACGCGACAGCCGCCAGGATCGTGCCGTACCAAAACCGGCGTTGCTGCGCGCCAGTAGAGGCGCTTTGACCACGGAAGCGCCCTAGTTCCTGGCCTCATGTCTCACACTTACAGCTTGGAGTGACTGCCATCGCAATAAGGTGCATTTCCCGATCGTTTGCATTGGCAGAGATACACTGTTTGCTTTTCCTTTATTTCGACCGGCTTAGGGCTGAATGAGCTGCCCTTGTGAGATCCATCGCAAAATGGCTGCGTGCTAGAACGTCCGCAAGCGCACCAGTAGTAGGTTCCAGGCTCTAGATTTAATGCTGCTGGCTGTTTCGCTGCAATTTGGGGCTGATCCATTTTCCTGTTTTCCTTTCTTTCTATTTCGCTTATCTTCGAAGCCGACTTTTGCTTAGCCCTTGAACAGATGCGAAGCGTGGGTGATCGCTGCTCCCGCACGCATGGCCGCCGTAACCGTCGCCGTTTCAGCCAGCATCTCGTCAGTTGCTCCCGCATCCCTGGCGGATTTCACGTGCAATTCGATACAGTATGGACACTGCGTCGTAAGGGCGACAGCCACAGCCATGAGCTGTTTGTTTAGTAGGTCGATGGCTCCGGGAGTGAATGCTGCTTTATCGAAGGCCCAGAAAGCCTTCATCGCCTCCGGGTTCTTCTCATCCAGCCGCTTCAGCTTGCCAAGATTCTTGATGTCATACATTGCAATTTCTCCTGTGGTCATTTCTTAATTGTGGACTACCGAGTCGCGAATTGGGGTGCCTACACACGCAGCCTTTATTGAAGGCGAACAGCTTTTACCAACCCAGCGACAGCGAACGGACGGGAAGGATTGCTCTGGTAGAGCAACCGAACTAATCGGGAGGCTGCAGACAGACTACGGTCAGAGTCCCATCGGCTATCTCAGTTTTATGGATCAAGCCCCGAGCCTAGAGTTTTTCCGCAACGATATCTACCATCTGAATCTGGGGAGCGGTAACGAACAGCTCTTCGGCGCGAGCGAAAAGTGCCTTGGCCACTTCCCCATTGACGTGGGCGCTTCTTCCCTGTTGGTCTTTGAAGGTATCGAAGATGCCAAACGTCGCCGGGCCAATCTTGAAAGCGAACCAAGCGGTCGTGCCCACTTCTGCTGCGACTAAGGGCGTGGCCGACTTCAGGAATTCCTCGACCTTGATTTCCTTACCAGGCCGAGCCTGCAGCGTAGCGAGGATTCCAACTCTATTCATCTGATCTCCTTTGTGATTTTACAGCCGGGGTAACACTCAATCTAGACTAACAGCACTGTTCTATTGATAGGAACTCCAGCGGGCCCAAGGGCTCTGTGGAAGTTAAAGCCAAACGCGCGCATTCCGGTCGACCCCCAGATTTGGAATACCTTGTTTGACGCACAGCCCGAGGAAAAAGTTACAGCGCGTTTTGCACACGGTACTGGCGAGGGTTGCGAAATGGGGCGCGACCGAGAGTTGCGGGTCCGGACTCATCGCGCCCCTTTATGATCACCTCGTCGCGGACCCGCTCAGTGTCACTGTGGCCCCGGGGAGCAAACCGCCACTCGGTGTGAAAATGACTGAGCACTCTACGATAATTGGTGTTTTTGCGATGGTCACGTCATGCTTGGCGGCAGCCTTCAGGATGTCGGCCTCCGAGGTCAGCCGGTATGGATGGACTCCGGAATTAAAAGCTACGACACTGACCTGCCATAGCGGCGAATAATTCGTACTCTTGTTGGCAGGGCCAGCTGGAGCCGGTCTGGAGGCTATCACGTTTCCCTGCCTGAAGCCTTCCACCGCGGTTCCCTGGCTATTGAAGATGGGGAATGAATAGATGTCGTCCACCGCCGGGGAGCCGGGGAGCGTGGCAAAGTTCTGAGGGATGAAATTGGCGTTGAATGTCTCGGCAAGCTGATGCGCAATAGCGATGAGGGACGAAGGCGCCTTCGGGTCGATCCCTACCTCAGGTGTGATGTAGAGTGCGGTCTGCCCTGCGAAGAACCCTATCTGAAGCGGAAGGCCCACTGTGGCCGATACTGCGTCGCCGGCAGCGGCCGCATTCAGCACGCTGTGCAATCCTGCTTGGTTGTCCGAATCGGTTTGGTCCTGAGCGCTCAGCGGACTGGTGGTGATACCAATCGCGCCCATAATTATCAGTGCTAGAGCTACTGCACGCAAGCGTGCGTAGCGGTCTCTTGCGAGCCTCATAGTTTGGGGATGAAAGTACGGTGCGGCGTTCATGAGAGTACCCTCTTTCTCTTTGAGATTCTACTTCTCTCTCTGAGATTCGGGTTGTTCCGAAAAGTTACATTTGAGGCAGCAGATGCCGACTTTGGGAGCACATCTACCTGGAGTGCCATAAAACCTTCTACTCGCGAAGAAAAAAACCTTATAATTTTTTCCCTTGCTCGGTGAGAGATCTTGATTCCTGCCGCACTTGTGCCCAAGGGATCGGAAGATCGACGATCATCCCGCTATGCTCAATCGTCTGAACAGCTTCGAAGGCAGCGAGAATCACCTGTCGCTGGA
>JBAVQD010000196.1:0-4110 GCA_049693675.1 Candidatus Sulfotelmatobacter sp.
CATGGATGAGGATCGACTTCCAGTACGAAAGTTTTATTTTGGCCCACCCCAGACCGGATGGAAAGACCCTAAGGGGCTAGGGGCGAAGTACAAAAGTGCCATTACCAGAAGTGGACTGGTGGGTGGGGTGGATGGGGAAAGTCTTATTCCGACCATTTCCGAAACAGCAGCGCCCCATTCGTCCCGCCGAAGCCGAAAGAATTTGACATAGCGTATTCCAGCTTGGCCTTGCGTGCGTGGTTGGGGACGAAATCCATGGCGTCGGTTTCCGGATCCTGGTTGAAGAGGTTAATGGTGGGAGGCAGAATCTGATCACGCAGCGCTAGAACCGTGATCCCCGCTTCGAGCCCGCCGGCGCCGCCGAGCAGATGTCCGGTCATCGATTTCGTCGAGCTTACGGGAATCTTGCGCTCGCCAAAGAAATTACGGATGGCGTGCGCCTCGAGCGTGTCGCCGATTGGCGTGGAAGTTCCGTGGGCGTTCACGTAGTCAACCTTGTCAGCGGCGATGCCGGCGTCGCGCACTGCGTTTCGCATGACGCGGAATCCACCTTCGTGCTCCGGAGCCGGTTGCGTCATATGGTAAGCGTCGCCGGACATGCCGTAGCCGGCGACTTCGGCGAGAATGGTCGCTCCGCGCCGCTTTGCATATTCCAGCTCTTCGAGCACCAGAATTCCTGCGCCCTCACCCATCACAAAGCCGTCGCGATCCCGATCCCATGGCCGGCTGGCCTTTTCCGGATCGTCGTTGCGCGTGGAAAGCGCGCGCATGGCGGCAAATCCACCCACGCCCATGGGCGTAATCGCAGCCTCGGAACCGCCGGCAATCATCACGTCGGCATCATTGTGCTGGATGATGCGGAACGAATCGCCCACCGAGTGCGCGCTGGTAGTGCAAGCCGTCGCCGTGGCTTCATTCGGACCCTTTGCCCCGAACCGCATCGACACGTGACCGGCCGCAAGATTGACGATAGCCGCTGGAATAAAAAAAGGAGAAATCTTGCGCGGGCCGCCCTGGAGAAGGGCGGTGTGTTCGCGCTCGATGATGTCAAAACCACCAATGCCTGACCCGATGTGCACCCCAACACGCTCGGCATTTTCCGGGGTGATTTTCAGTCCCGACATTTTGAACGCTTCATCCGCCGCGGCCAGCGCCAGATGAATGAAGCGCCCCATCTTCTTGACTTCTTTTTTCTCGACAAAATTAAGCGGATCGAAGTTCTTGACCTCGGCGGCGATCTGGCAGGCGAAATTACTGGAGTCAAACTGCGTGATCCGCGACACGCCGCTCTTGCCCGCGAGCAAGGCTTGCCACACTTCTCCGGTAGTGTTTCCCACGCCGCAGATCAGGCCGATGCCGGTAACTACGACCCTGCGTCCCAAACTACTTGCCACCTTTCGAATGCTTAGAGATGTAATCGATGGCATCCTGCACGGTGCGAATCTTCTCCGCATCTTCGTCGGGAATTTCGATATCGAAACCTTCTTCGAACGCCATCACCAGTTCCACCGTATCCAGTGAATCCGCGCCCAGGTCATCCACGAACGAAGCGCTGGAAGTGACCTCGCCCTCATCCACACCCAACTGCTCCACGATAATCTGCTTTACTTTCTCGTCAACGGCTGCCATGTTTCTCCTCGCTTAACTCCAATTAGATTTTAATTCGATGTCCGGACTCTAGATTGCCGAAGTACCTGAATCCCATGAGTACTCAAGGTCTCTAAAACAAAAATCGTCGCAATTCTGCACTTGTTCGACTGGTGCCGCGGTTCTTCTGTCCGCGATAAGTGATGCCACTGCAACCGAAAAAGGCGAACGTGTAGTGTAACGGTCCCGGCGAATGGCTGTAAAGGAAGCGCCGACCTTTATGAAGCTGGAGCTGTGGTATACATTCAGCATCGTAACGTGACCCTTCATACCCGTCAAACCAGCGGTCAAACCACATGCGTGCCGTCGTACAGCGGGTAAGCCTCGCCCAAGTTACCGTAAATGGCGAAGTCACGGGCCAGATTGGCCTGGGGATGCTGGTCCTGCTCGGAGTTGGACGCGACGACACCGAGGCCGATGCCAGTTACCTGGCGCGAAAAATTGCCGGTCTGCGCATTTTCGAAGACGACAACGGAAAGATGAATCGCAGCCTGCTGGATGTTTCCGGAAGCGTGCTGGCGGTTTCCCAGTTCACGCTCTACGCCAACGTCAGCCGCGGCAATCGCCCTTCGTTCGACGCTGCTGCGCCAGCAGAAAAAGCACGTCAACTCTATGAGTTCTTCGTCGCCGAAATTCGTACCGCTGGATTCGTGTGTGAAACCGGGCGTTTTCAGGAAATGATGAAAGTGCAACTGACCAATGAGGGGCCGGTCACGATTCTGCTGGATTCGGAGAAAACCTTTTAAAGCCGTTCTCAGAACCAAGCCTTCTGGCGCTATTCAGGCTTCAGCGGGATCGTCGCCGTCACTATTGTTCCGGCGGAGCTCGATTGAATATGCAGCGTTCCGCCAAATTGGCGAACTCGTTCCTCCATTCCTCGGACTCCAACTCCAAGTTGCGCCGCGCCGCACGGTGACTCGCGGATCCTCGGTCAGTGTCAGCAGGTAGGCCATTCGCTGGGTGCCTAGTGAGCCGCGAGTATCACGTCCGCCGCTCGCGCCGCTTCAAGCGCCGCCTTCACATCATGGGTTCGCACGATGTGCGCTCCCTTCATGATCAGCAAAGTCTGCGCCGCGAGATCTCCATAAAGCCGGTCAGGGATCGCCACATCTTTTCCGTTTTTTGCCAACATGCGACCAATAAACGATTTTCTCGAAGTCCCCACCAGCAGCGGCATTCCGAGGGATTGCAAGTCCTGAAAGCGGGCCAGCAGCGGATAGTTCTGCTCAAAGTTTTTTCCGAAACCAAACCCCGGATCGAGAGCAATCTTCTCTCGCCGCACGCCAGCCACTACGGCCGCTTCCATCCATTCTCGAAGTTCCCGCTTCACCTGCAGAACAATATCTACGGGCGGCGGCAACGTGCGCCACTCTTCCGGACGCCCGCGCATATGCATCAGAACCACCCCGCATTTCAATTCAGCGACGGTCTTCGCCATTTCGCGATCCCAACGCAGGCCGCTCACATCGTTTACAATTTCGGCTCCAGCTGCGGCTGCAGCCTGTGCCACGCTGGCTTTGTAAGTGTCTATTGAGATCACCGCATCAGGCCGAAGTTTTTTAAGCCCGGCTATTACCGGCAACACCCGGCGTAATTCTTCCTCTGCGCTTAGCGCAATCTTTGGAGTTCGCGAAGCCTGTGCTTTCGATTCCTGGGTTCGGACTTCAGTGGTTGCAGGCGCGTCGGAAACCGCAGCGCCGGGGCGCGTCGATTCTCCACCAATATCAATCATGTCGGCGCCTTCCTCGAGTAGACCCGATGCGTGTGCAACCGCTTTTTCCGAATCGATGTACAGTCCCCCGTCAGAAAAAGAGTCCGGGGTCACGTTCACAATGCCCATGATCAACGTGCGCTTTCCCAGTTCCAGCGTGCGCGTCTTTAAGCTCCACTGAAAGACAGCTCTCATGCCGCAGATTCTAAATGAAACCAGAGGCGATGAACCTCGACGAGCATGTATGATTAAAATCATTTGAAAATGAAATCGATGGGAAAGTTTTATCGTGAAGTTCTGGCGCTCCGCTGGATCGCACTGGCAATCGCAATACTGCTTATGCTGGCTGCTCTCTCGGCTTGCGATATCGAGCGCCGTAAATCTGATGCCGAACTCGGCCTCAACCCTCAGCAAGCTGCCGGGCGCAAAATTTATGACAACCACTGCGACCGCTGTCATCGCCCCTATTCGACGAAGGGAAGGAAAGGTCCGGGGTTGAAAGGAATATTTCGAAACAAGTACCTTCCGCAGACCGGATTGCCCGCCAACGATGATCGCGTCACCGACATTATTCGCAACGGCCGTCCCGATATGCCCGGCTACAGCCAGGTGATGAGCGCGCAAGATATTCAGGACCTGCTCGCTTATCTGCACACGCTCTAGCGCGCCCCGCGGGGCTGCGTGCCAAAGATGCGCGCTGGTTTCTCGCCGTGGGATAATCGTTCCGTGAAAACCGCCGCATCCTCCGAACT
>JBAVQD010000197.1:0-5871 GCA_049693675.1 Candidatus Sulfotelmatobacter sp.
AGTGCCTGCGCACAGAATTGCATGGCCAGCAATTTTTCAGCGCTGGTCCGCTGTTGCGCGCTCTCCAGTACGATAAGCCCTGTGTCTTGCTAATTGACGAGCTAGACAAGGTCGACCACGCGTTTGAGGCCCAGGCATTTAAACGCGCCCTGTCTTGTTTTGGACTTGGACGCTATCTATACGACATCGATGGGGAGTGGGTTGAGTTGGGCGAGCACCGTCTACCTACGAAGATCCCGAAGTTGCCGCGGTGGGCGACACCGAACGGCTGGCTTGCCGGGCTCCGGCCGAAGCCCAGGCGAAACCGTCACGCGCTCGTTCGGGCCAATGGGCACGCCAGGAATGCCGGTCACATGGGTCCAGAGACGAATGGCCATCGCCAAAGTCTGGTGGCTGCGATCGAAGCCACAGAGAACAAGATTGGTAAGCGCCTCTATCGTGGCTTGCTGAAGCATGTTGCCCGGGTCTGGAGTCCCGAACAGATCCCAGAGACCGCGGTGCTGGAGAAGGTTTTGGCGCAGATGCAGGGCGCGGAGCGAGGCATGGCGCGCTTAGAGGCAGCCCAGGCAAGACTCGCGCCGGAAACCGTCCAACGAATCATCTCCTCGTTGGATGCGCCACCCGCAAAGCTTGAAGATCTTCAGGCTTTGCACACTTTGGTGGTCGCTCTTGAGAAAGAAGTCGACGCACAGACGCAGCCATAGATTCCCGTGAGACTCGAGAGAAAGCAACCTTTGGAAGAACTTGCAGAAGGAGGAATTGAACATGACGGACATCGAACCGACAAACTCCGAACCCTTATCTCCCGAAGAGGCCCAAGCCAAAGCTGCCATCCTCGCGGAATGCGAGAAGTTGGCCGCGGCGGGCGTCACCTTCGTTGCCGTTCACTTTGACGGTTATGGAGACAGCGGCGTCACCGAAGAAGTCCGGTGCTTTGATTCGGAATACTACGCCTACGAAGAACACGAGCCGGTTGCCCTCGACGCAGCTCACCTGCAGGAGCACTTCGAAACCTTGGTCCCGATGGGCTATGAAAACGACTGCGGCGGCTTCGGCGACGTGATCCTTGACGTCGCCGCGCGGAAGATCACGGTTGAGCGCAACGACCGTTTCGAGGATTACACGACCAGCACATATGAGATTTAGCTATGGCTCACCCCATCGAACACGCACAAAACGGCGCCAAGAAATTCGGCGGCAAACCCGAGGACTATCTTGCGATCCACCGTTGGTTTGACGAATCGAAGGCGTTCTTCCCCGACTTCCGCCACCGCGCCCTGCGCCATCACACCGAAGGGATCTTTCTCGCTGAACGCATGTTTGGCGTGACCATCGTCAACAGCGATGGCAAGCGGATCCCGGTGCGTTACATCGGAGAGCAGCACGTGAAGGAAGACTTGGGACGGATCCCCACGGCACAGGACTGGCTATCACAAATTCAGCCTGAACGCTGGATGTACGGTCAGCGCCTTGGCCATTGATACATACCTCCACAACTGACTAACTACAGCCGCAAGCCTTGCCGCGCAGGGTCTCCCGAGCCTCGACCACAATAAGCGGCGTGATCACCAAAGCTGCGACCGGGTCGGCCCAGGCAATGTGCCAGATTGCATGAACTGCAAGACCCATAAGAGCGATGATTGCGAGGTAAGCGCACAAGGCAGATTCGGCAGCATCGGCTCGCAGGGCAGCACTGCCCGTCAGAGCTGATAGACGCCGTTTCTCCTTGGCAAGCACCGGCATGATAAGCGCTGCGCCCACCAAGACCGCCATCCCTAAATAGCTAGGCCTTGGTTCACTGTATCCGAGCAGAGACATCGCCGATGCCGATACTACATACACAGCCAGCGCCACAAGCAAACCGCCTGCGATACGCGCAGCACGCCGTTCTGCGTGTTCTGATGCGTCGGTGCGAAAGCGCCACAGTACGACCACTGCTGACAGCAATTCGATGGCACTGTCACCGCCGAAGGCCGCCAAAGCAGGGCTACGGGCCATCCACGCCGCCCATAGCGATAATGCAGCCTCGACGCTCATCCAGGCGATAGTTAAAGTTTGAATCCGCTGAATGCGCTTCAGAGCACCCTTGGTCGGGATTTGAACTACCGAGCCCACAGAAGGGATTATGCCATCCACCGTCGCGGAATGTTGGCGTAAAGTCGCCTTCGCCTTACTCTCACAGCCCATTGAATATGGGGAAGACGCGGTGGTCCTTCAACAATAGGCACGACTCTCCCGGACGAACACACATCTTCAGTTTTCGCATCCGCTTTTCTCGACCATCTGGTTGTCTAGCAAACATCACGTCGGCTAACGGCAAAGGAGGTGCATGTGAACACTTGCATCTCCGCAGTCCAACACTTACGTCCACTCCGGGGCGGCGCACAGGCCCACCTGTTGAGGGCATCCGACGGGGCATGCTACGTCACCAAGTTCCAGAACAATCCCCAACACATCCGAGTGCTCGCGAACGAGATGCTTGCCACCAACTTGGGTTTGGCGCTGGGGCTGCCGATGCCACGGGTGGAAGTGATTGAAGTCTCCGATTGGCTCATCGAGCACACAGAAGACCTCCGAATCAGCCTGGGTGGTTCCAAGATTCCGTGCCGGAGCGGCAAGCAATTGGGATCGCTGTACGTGGGCTGCGAGAGTCCAGCAATGACATTCGTCTACTTGCCGCGTGAGTTGCTGCAGGGTGTTCGCAATCTTACGGACTTCGCCCGCGTCCTTGTGCTGGACAAGTGGACGTGCAATAGCGATGGACGGCAGGCAATCTTCTCGAAAGCGCGGACAAGCCAGCGATACACCGCAACCTTCATTGACCAGGGGTATTGCTTCAATGCCGGCGAGTGGACGTTTCCCGATTCTCCCCTGCGAGGCGCCTACGCGAACAACTGTGTTTACGAGGGTGTCATGGGATGGGAGGCGTTTGAGCCGGCACTCAGTCGAGCCGAAGAAATGGATGCTCAGGCCATTTGGCGGTGCGCAGCCGATATTCCCGAAGAGTGGTACGAAGGAGATCGAGACGGTCTGAATCGGTTGGTGGAGACGCTCCACCATCGACGGCCTACGATCCGGAAGTTGATCGGCGAAGTTCGTAGGTCGAACCGGAAGCCATTTCCGAACTGGCGCGAATCGCCTGCGGATTCTGCCATGCCTCTCGCGGCAAGAGATCGTTCGCTTGACGCTCAGAGTTTGTAATCCCCGCCCTTGCAAGCGACGGGCATTCGGCAGAAAGCACTAGCAAAGGAGGATCCGTATGGTCGAGCACAATCCTCCACCTCTTTCCGATAGCCCCCGCCCTCCAGTGATTCCCCTGCCAATTGCGCTCTATGTCTCTGGTGAACTCATTTTCGAGCTCTACGACGGGGGACAGCCGCGCCGTAGATTTTCGATCCGTTGGGAGAGGCTCGTTCCAGGGAAGGAGATCGAGCCAGAGGCAGCCCCTCAGAGTTCCCAAACGGGCTTGCGCACACACCAAGATTAGTGCCTGCGTTGAATGACCCGCCTGACGCGGACTTCCACCTGATCGCCAATGAATGAGAAATGAGGATAGCCATGAGAATTCGTGTGACCACGAGAGCCGACTTGTTTGAAAAACGAAAACAACAACATATCGAGCGCGGCTACCGCGTTGAAGATGAGCGGCCGATCCCCGTGAACGGTCTTTGCTCGTTCATCGCCGCGAGCGAGATACCCGATTCAGATGGAATTGGCGACCTCGTGGCACAGGCACTCAAAGGGCAACAACTCTTGGGCGAATAGAGGAAGCCTTCGGTTTACTTTCCGTTATTCCGGTCAAGTACGCGAGTTCCAAGTCATTGATTTTACAGATGCATTGTCCTCGATTGCGTAGAGAAAAATAGAGAACCCCAGATATAATGAAGACTGCGAGGTCTATGTGGCGGATTTCTTTGTTCCGGCACACTGAGGGCGAACTTTGAATACAGACAAAACAATTCGCAGGGTTCGAAACCCGGAACAGCAAGAAGCGGAAACGTATCGTTACTGGCAAAGCTTGCCGATCGGCGCACGACTGTCTGCCGTCTGGGATGTCAGCGCGGCCGCTTATGCGTTTGCCGCTGCTTACAACGGAGCGCGCTTCAATGATGCCGGAAGACCTCAAAGAGCTATTACGCGCATTCAACGATCAGGCAGTTAAGTTTCTTGTCGTAGGGGGCTATGCTTTCGGCGTTCACGCCGAGCCGCGAGCCACCAAGGATCTGGATATTTTTGTCCGATCCGACGAGGAAAACAGCAAAGCAGTATTTCGCGCACTCGCACAATACGGCGCGCCTCTCGGCGGCTTAACTCCGTCTGACTTTATGGACGGCACGACTTTCCAAATCGGCCAACCCCCGGCACGAATCGACATCTTGCAGCACATCGACGGGGTCACATTTGACGAGGCCTGGAAGAACCGCATCGAGGGAATTATCGATGGCCAAATCCAAGCTGCCGTCATATCCAGAGACGATCTCATCCGAAATAAGCTTGCCACTGGACGGGAACAAGACATTCTGGATGTTAAGAAGCTACGAACTGCCAAAGAACAAGGTTCCTCCTAGCGGTTGTGCGCGGGTGCATTCCGTAGAACCCGCCTGGCTTTCCCCCGCATTCTGAGATTGCGTTGTCGACGCGGAGACGTGCTGGCGGCTTCTGGGTCGTGAACACGTGGAGGAGGTTCCGCTGTGCGTCCCCATGGTCAAACCAAGCTAGGCTTTTTCCCTCTTCCGATAGCCGAGGCCAGGCGACTAAAGAGTTGGCTGAGCTTTCCCGAGCGATTTTCTGCACTCGATCCGTGCGTAGGAGATGGCGTGGCGTTCGCTCACGTACTCCAGAATGTGATCTCTCATCGTTACGGGATTGAGATCGACGCCAATCGAGCCGAACAAGCGAGAGTGTTGGGAACCGAAACTTTGCAGGCGAACGCCATGGATGTCCGGTGCACCCCGGAAGCGGTGTCCCTGCTTTATCTGAATCCTCCGTACGATTGGGAATCCGGAGAGAGCAACAACCAGAGATTGGAATTGGTCTTCCTGGAACATACTTATCGCTGGCTGAAGACCGGCAGCGTTCTGATATTCGTGATTCCGCAGCTGCGATTGGGGAAATGCGCGCGGTTGCTAAGCGAACATTTTACGGATTTGCGAGTGTTCAGGCTCACCGAGCCGGCTTGCCTGCAGTATAAGCAGATCGTGGTGCTGGCAACGCGCCGCAAACTACACTCCAGAGTTACGGATGCGGTCTTGCTGGATGGAGTGCGGTACCTCGAAGCGCTGGCAACGAGGGCCGAGCTTGAACCGCTGGGCGACAATCCTGAATTTCAGTACGAGGTTCCGGCCTCCGAGCCGGTTGTCCTGACCCATGTAGGTATTCCCTTGGATGAAGTTGAAGATTTGTTGCTGGAGTCAGCCGCATATCGTCAGGCCGGACGCGTGCTACTGCCCAAGCTGAATGAGGTCAAAGGCCGGCCGCTCACCCCACTGCACGGTGGGCATGTCGGATTGCTCTGTACTGCTGGAATGCTTAATGGAGTTTTCGGTGAAGGAGAGGATCGTCACATCGCCCACTGGCGCTCTGTGAAATTCACCGACCATTGGGACGAAGAGGAAGAAGACGGAACCAAAATTTTGCATGACCGGGAACGGTTCTCGCACGAACTCACACTCGTCTTTGCCAACGGTAAGACGCAGATTCTCACGCACGAAAAGAAGGAGCCAGAATGAAAAATGCTCACCTTCGATTCGGTTGGCTGACCTATATGAAGAGTACGGAGAAGACTACCACCAGCATCAAGCTGCGCCTCGACCGCTTTATCGGGGAGGTGTTGCCCGATCCGCCCCGGCAGGCCAAGGCCCATTTCATTTC
>JBAVQD010000198.1:0-5689 GCA_049693675.1 Candidatus Sulfotelmatobacter sp.
GGAGTGAATGGCAGCGGCATGCACACAAATGTCTCCGTCAGCGATGACGGCAAGAATTTGTTCTGGGACGCGAAGGGCGAAGAGAAACTCAGCAAGACCGGGTGGGCCTTTATCGATCGCATCCTCACCCACGGCAACGACATCTGTTTGTTGCTGAACGCCAGCGTAAATGCGTATCGCCGTCTTGACCCCCACTTCGAGGCACCGAATCAGATCAAAGCATCGGCTGTGGACCGTGGGTCGATGATCCGCGTTCCAATCGGCAATGAAAAGAGCATGCGCGTCGAAGTGCGTTCCGTAGCTCCGGATGCGAATCCATACCTCGTTCTTTATTCGATCTTCAAGACGGGACTCGACGGCGACACTTCCAAGATCAAGAACCTGCGCCAGGCCGAGCGCTACTTGCCCGACAACATCTACGCCGCGCTCGATAATTTCCGCAACTCGAAGTGGACGACGGAAATTCTCGGCGAAGATGTGAAGGGACGTTACGCCGATCTTAAGCAGGCGGCCGCCGATCGTTGTCCGCGTCTGCTGGGAACTTTCGTGAAAGCGCCGGAGGTGCAGTATCACCACGACGTCTATAACCAGTTCCTGTGGAATTTATTTTAGATTGCTGCTGTTCCGCCCAACAACGCCCTGGTCCCAAAGCCAGGGCGTTGTTGTGTTACGAAGAAGGCATTCCGCATTGAAAGCGCCCCTATGCTAGGCTCGAATTCTTCATGGATGCTGCTGCCACCATCATCACGCAGGGACTGACTCGCCGCTTCGGAGATCTCGTCGCCGTAGACGGCGTCGAACTGCGCGTCTCTCCAGGGCAGTTCTTCGGCTTCCTCGGCCCTAATGGCGCAGGCAAATCGACCACGATCAAAATGCTCACCGGTTTGCTCGCGCCTAGCGCAGGAAGAATCGAAATTCTTGGGCTCGATCTGATCGCACATCCAGTCGAAGTGAAGAGGCAAATCGGCGTCGTTCCCGAAGGCATGGCGCTCTTTGGACGCCTCACGGGCGCCGAGTTTCTGAATTTCGCCGGTCGCATGTATGGACTGGATCGCGAAACCGCGGCCAAGCGCACCGCCGAACTGCTCGACTTCATGCAACTCGCAGATCAGCCCAAGAAACTGGTTACGGATTATTCGCACGGCATGCAGAAAAAGCTCGCGATGGCCGCTGCGGTAATTCACGGCCCGAAAGTTTTATTTCTCGACGAGCCCTTCGAGGGCGTTGACGCCATCGCCGCCGGAACTCTGAAAGCGATGCTACAAGGCATGATCGCGCGCGGAGCCACCGTTTTTCTTACCTCGCATGTACTTGAAATCGTGGAGCGCCTGTGCAGCCACGTCGCCATCATTCATCAGGGGAGGCTGGTCGCACAGGGATCCCTCGAAGAACTGCGCGCCGGCGTCGAGGCGCAGACTTCGCCTACGGGGAGCGAAGGCGCCGCGACACCAGCCGAGGAGAAGCTAACTCTGGAACAGATTTTCCTGCGCACCGTGGGCGGAGCGCGCCACGCGGAACAGGAACTCTCATGGCTGGGATAAAGGATTCGGGATAAGACTGGCACCTTGAACGACCGAACTGCGGGAACGTTTCAGATATGCCGTATACGCCAGTGCCGCAATCCGTAAGGGGAGACATGCCGAGGCACGATCGACATATTTTGCAGCGAATAATCAAACTTCGCTCCGCAATCACAGCAGACTTGATAGCTTCGGCCCGCAATTGTGAAAACCCGACTCAAGTTCGCATGACGACATCCGAATGCAAAATCCAGAACCTTTATCAGAGGATGCACGAGCCTATCCCAGCGGGGCAGTCCTTCTTCACTTACAGACATTTCAGTTCACCTTGTGTCGAATCGCATTTCGATCTTCTATTGAGGATATCGGTCGAAGCAGTGAGGGACTTCACGCCGATTCATGACTGAGGTCACAATCCCCGCGTCAGAAGCTGGCCTCTTTGCTCATCGGGGGCCGGCCCACGAATAGGGACAAGGAATAAGAATTAGGAATGATGTTCTCGAATCAAAACTCCGGTCAACTCACCGCCATCGCCTGGCTCCGCTGGCGGCTCTTCGTGAATACTCTGCGCACGGCCCGCGGCCAGTTGGAACTACTCTCGCGCATTCTTGTCTCGTTCGCATTTACCATCCTTGGACTCGGCGGCGCTTTCGGTATGGCCGCATTCGCCTACTTCTTCCTCATGCGAGGCAAGCCGCAATTGCTGGCGGTGCCGTTGTGGGTCATTTTTTTCTTTTGGCAATTGTTCCCGATCATGTCGACTGCCTTCACCAACAATCCCGACTCCTCTGACTTGCTGCGTTTCCCGCTCAGTTACCCCTCGTATTACTTAGTGCGGCTAGCCTACGGTGCCTTCGATCCAGCGAGCGCTATCGGAGCGTTATGGACGTGTGGAGTTCTCGCTGGCGTCAGCTTTGCGAAAGCCGCATTGCTGCCATGGACACTGCTGGTATTGCTGGCATTCGCCGCATTCAATCTCCTTTTGATGCAAATGGTCTTCGCCTGGGTGGAGCGCTTCCTGGCGCAACGCCGCACCCGCGAGATCACGGGCATTGTGTTCGTTTTGCTGATGTTGAGTTTTCAGCTGATCGGGCCGTTAACACGCTACGGTGGGCGTGCCCGGCCGGAGGTGCAACGAGTTGTCGCCGTTCTGGCTCCGGTGCAGGCCATTCTTCCCCCGGGCCTGGCTGCCGACGCCATTGTGCAAGCGATCTATCCGCAGTGGCCGGTTGCCCTCAGTTCGCTCGCACTGCTATGTGGCTTTGCAATAGTTATTGGTTACGGCCTGCATCTTAGGCTGCTAGCCCAGTATCACGGCGAAAATCTCAACGAGACGATCGCCGCGTTCGCGGTGCCGCACGATCGACCACTCCGCCTCGGTTGGAGGCTTCCCGGATTCCCCGGTCCGGTCGCTGCCGTCTTCGAAAAAGAAGTTCGCTATCTATTCCGCAGCGGTCCCATGTTGCTCAATCTGGTTATGCCGATTTTTGCGCTGCTCGTTTTCCGCTTTGGAGGGATGAATACGGCCCGGCACACTGGCTATTTTGTTGCTCGTACTCCAAATCTGGCATTCCCGCTTGCGGCCGCGTACACGCTTCTCATGCTTACGAATCTGGTTTACAACACCTTTGGCGGCGATGCCGGTGGCATCCAATTCTTCTATGCCTCACCGGTAAGTTTCCGCCAAATCGTGTTGGGCAAAAATCTTACGCATGCAAGCATTCTGTGCTTCGAAATCGTCATCGCCTTGATTGCCGTAACTCTCCTCTATGGCCGACCCGCGCTCGACATCAGGATCGCCACGCTGGCTGGCTTGCTCTTCGCCGCTCCGGTGAATTTTGCCGTAGGCAATATGTTGTCTCTGTACTCGCCAAAGAAGCTGGATTACTCCAAATTCGGCCGCCAACGCGCATCCCAGATGACTGTACTCATCAGCCTCGCATTGCAGATTGTGGTCGTCGGAGTGGGAGTGAGTGTTTTCTGGACAGCGCGCTATCTGGGAAACTCCTGGATCGCCGGGCTGCTCCTGCTGTTACTGGCGGCAGTTTCGCTGACGATTTACTCAATGGTTCTCAACCGTTTGGATCGCCTTGCCCAGCTGCGAAGAGAGACGCTGATCGCCGAACTCTGTCGAGCCTGACCTCCATCCACCCGGACACAATCGAACAGCGTCAGCGCGCAACCTTCGATTCCTCGACCGGCTGTCCGCGAAAGTGGCGCTCATAATCGAGGAACCAGATGAGAAAAGCCAAGCCAAGCATTGGCGGAATAAACCACGCCTTGATAGTGCCAAAGTCCGCCAGAATCGTCGCGCCGCCCACCACGGCCAGCACATTGCGCAAGGAATCGATGGCAGCGTCTCGATGCAGATTCCTGGCCCACCCTACGCCCGTTTTCCAGATGCTGATCATTTTGCTCACGCTAATTCTCCTTGAATTTGCCGACCACGCTGTGCGCATGAGAACTTGTCAGAAGCAAGTTTATTTGTGGAAGCGGCGGTCAGAATTGCAAGAACAATAATAGATGTAAATCGCACACTGCACCTCGATGATTAGACGAGATCCCATCCGAGTGAGGAGTCAGAATCGCCAATGTCCTGTAAGAACCCGGCGCAGGAAAATTAGTTCTGCGTGAAACTCATTCTCTTACTCCGCGGGGACAAGTTTCCGCGGTGTCTCCCGATAGCTAAATTCACTTCTTTTCCGGATTCGCCAAGAAGCGGTATCCCACCCCGCGCACTGTCAGTAGGTGGCGAGGCTGCGCGGGATCGTCCTCAATATAGCGCCGCAAGCGCACCATGAAGTTGTCGATGGCGCGAGTGTCGGTATCTTCGTGCAGTCCCCAGACTTCTTCCAGAATTTGCTTACGCGATACCACGCGCCCGTCGTTGCGCACCAGATGCCGCAGCAATTCCGATTCCATCAATGTCAAATGAATCACATTGTCGGCAGTACGCAATTCGAGGGTGCCGAAGTCGATGGTCTTGCCGCAAAACGAAAAGGTTCCAAAGTCGCCGTTGCTCTCCCGGTCAGAAGCGACCTGATTCCCCGGAGCGCTGCTCGCAGGTTGGCCTCCGCGCACCCACTGACTGCGACGCAACAGCCCCTGCAGCCGCGCCAGCAGAATCGACAGGTCAAAAGGCTTGGGAAGATAATCGTCCGCTCCCGCCGCAAATCCCTTCAACACGTCTTCCGGGCGGTTGCGCGCGGTCAGCATAAGCACCGGCACATAATTCCGCGCAGCGCGCAGTTCCGCAACCACGCTGAAACCATCTTTGCCCGGCAACATAATGTCGAGAACCACAGCATCGAAGTTCTCTTTCTTGTGTAGCAACCGATCCGTGGCCGCCTCGCCATCTCCTACAACCTCGGCTGAATATCCTTCAGCTTGCAGGTTAAAGCACAGCCCCTGCGCCAGGTGGGCCTCGTCTTCCACGACCAGCACACGGCTCATGCGTTCGACCTCGGCAACTCGATCGTCACAGTCGTGCCCTCGCCTTCCCCACCGCTCTCGGCAAAAACCTTGCCGCCATGCTTCCGTGCAATCGCCTTCACTATGAACAAGCCCAGTCCGGTTCCTTTTACATTGGCCAGCGAGCGATGGCTGACGCGATAGAAACGTTTGAAAATACTTTTCAAGTCGTCAGGAGGAATCCCCACGCCCTGATCCTGAACACTCAGGACTACACGCTTCTCGTCAGGCGTATCGAGACGCACTCGAACCTCGACGGTCTCTCCGGAATATTTGATGGCATTGTCGAGAACGTTGAAAACCGCGGTATGCAAGTCTTCCGCGCTTCCTAGCACTCGTATCCCTACACCATTGCTGGACGCCTCTTCGTAACGCAAAACTTCCGGCGGCAGATGATGCCGAGCGCGGGCAGCTTCCATGCATTCGCGCACAACCTGGCGGAAATCGACTGGGGATTTTTTCCGACCCGCTTTCTTATCTCCGGCTCGTCCGGCGCGGAGCACCTGTTCCACAGTCTCGGTGAGGCGGTCGGTATCGCTGAGCATCAGGCGATAAAACTCTTGCTTCTGAGCATTCGGCAATTCGCGGCGCAATAGAGTCTCCAAATGGAGACGGATCGATGCCACCGGAGTCTTCAATTCGTGCGTGACCGCATTGATAAAGCTGTCATGCTGCTCGCTGCGGCGAATTTCGCGCAG
>JBAVQD010000199.1:0-6059 GCA_049693675.1 Candidatus Sulfotelmatobacter sp.
CCGCTGACTGTGACTTCGATGGTGTAGTTGTGGCCGTGGCCATAGGGATTGTTGCATTTGCCGTAGGTTTGTTGATTCTCGTTTTCTGACATGGCTTCGCTGTGCAGGCGGTGCGAGGCGGAGAACATGTAACGGCGTGAGAGGTGGGCAATCATGAAGAAATTGTTGATTGTTGATTTTTGATTGTTGATTCAAGCCCCGGCGTTTCCGGCAGTCTGCATGGACACCCGTTTTTAATCATCAATCAACAATCATAAAATCAACAATGCTTTTCACTCCTCTCCGTAGAAATCGACGAATAGGTCTGGGGTTTCGTAGACGCGGACACGGTGGAGTTTGGCGCTTTCCAGTTTGGCGACGAGGCGTTGCCAGATTGCTATCGCCAAGTTTTCCGTGGTGGGAATGCGATGGAGAAATTCGGGGACTTCTTTGTTGAGAAAGCGGTGGTCCATGGCATCGAGCACTTCGCGGTGCATGACTTCTTTTAGTTTTTTGAGATCGACGACGAAGCCGGAGCGGGGATCGACTTCGCCTTTTACCGTGACTTCCAGCGTGTAGTTGTGGCCGTGGCCGTTGGGGTTATTGCATTTGCCGAAGACACGGCGGTTTTCTTCCGGAGTGAACTCCGGGTTGTGATAGACGTGCGATGCGGAGAATTCAGCTTTGCGCGTGAGATAAACCATGCTTCTCCTGCAATGTTGAATCTGATTCTTTCGCCGGGACCTTGGCTTTCTGATTGCCGGGATACTGGCGGCCTTTCCATGCAACGGTTCCGCGGTTGTGAAATAGTTTTGAGCGCAGCAGCAGATAAGAGAACAGAGGAAGACCGAAGAGCGCGAGTACGTTTGCGTTCCAGAAAAAGTGAGCGCGGCGAATTCGGGTGAGAAACACTGCATACAGAATCACGCAGAGTGTCACGGCCGCGATGGCGGAGTGCCGATGTCCGAGAAAAGAATCTGCGATGGCGATTGCGAGGCTCGCCAGGATCAGGATGAACTCGAGGGCACGCAGCGCGGCTAAGCGAACCGGATGTGGGAACAGGAGAGCCAAGTTCTTGGTCCAGCCCTCACGGAGTTGGGCAAAGGTGCGATACATGCGGGTGCGGACGGCCCCGGCACCGAAGCGGAAGAATATTTTTCTGCCGGATCGTTTGACGGCACGGGCGAGTGCGACATCTTCGAGGAGATTGCCGGCGATGGCGGCGTGTCCACCGACGGCGTTGTAGGCTTCGCGCGTGATCAGGATGTACTGACCGTTGGCGGCTGCGGCGGATGAATTTGGATTGCTGACTTGCGAGGGGCGAAAACTCGCCGCCAGTTCGGCGAAGATTACGGGCATGACCGCTTTTTCCCAGAAGGTTTTTACGATCTGCTCGGGCGAGTAAGAGAGCAATGCGGCTTTCTGGCGTTTGGCTTCTTCGATGCTTCGCGCGAGAGAGCCGGGAAGATGGATGGTGTCGGCGTCCGTGAAGAGCAGCCACTCCCCGCGGGCGATTTTGGCTCCGGCGGCGACGGCATTGTTCTTTCCGGTCCAAGCGGTGGGGAGTTCAGGAGCCTTGATCAGCTGTGCTCCTTTTGCGGCGAATGAGGATGCGATCTCGGAAGTGCGGTCGGTGGAATGATCGTCGATGACGATGATTTCGAAAGCGACGGCTTGCTGGGCGACCAGCGAAGTCAAACAATCGCTTAAACATGCTTCTTCGTTGCGAGCGGGGACGATGATGGAGACGGTGAGCGGATCGTTAGCTGTGTCTCTCGCGGGCATAGGCGGAATCTATTATTATAGCGGGGTGCGAATTATGATTCGTTTTCCAGACGTGTCGGCGAGGCATTTTTGTGTGATGGTAGCGGCCAAAGGCAAGTCGAGCGTTGCTCGACCGGACAGCCGAGGGCGGCTGTCCCCACATAAGTTATTTTGCTCAATTGCGGTTGGAGTAATTCTGCTGGCGATGTCTGGGTGTTATAGCGGGTCGCGGCCGGCGAGGATTGGGTCGGCGGCTCCGGACTTTACGGTGCAGGACGCGGGGCGCGCGGTGACACTTAGCCAATTCAAGGGTCAGGTGGTGGTGCTGAATTTCTGGGCGACCTGGTGTCCACCGTGTGTGGAGGAGGTGCCGTCGCTGGTGCAGATGCAGGAGAAGATGAAGGCGAAAGGGATCACAGTACTGGCGGTGAGTGTGGATGTGGATGATAGCAATTACCGCCGTTTCGTACGGGACCACTCCGTCAATCTGTTGACTGTGCGCGATGGAGACCAGAAGAGCAATGCGCTTTATGGGACGTTCAAATTTCCGGAGACTTACATCATCGATCGCAATGGCGTGGTGCGGAGGAAGTTTATTGGGGCGGTGGATTGGACGGAGCCGGATGTGATTGAGTATTTGAGTAAGCTGTCGGACAAATCCCTCAGGGGCTAAAGCCCGGAATCTCAAGCAACATTTATTCGCAGCGCTGAAGCGCTGCGCAACCCGAATTCTGCGGCGAAGATCTACCAGCCAAAATTGCACCTTTAAGGATCTATCGTGAGTTCGGCAGAACAGCAGGTTCCTCCACTGCGCCGTCGCTCGCGCTCCGGCTGCGGTCGGAATGACAGGTTCCGGGCGGCCGGCGTGGCAGCGACCCATCATAATCAGACTCAGAGCAAAACCAAAACCAAAGGGGACGGAAAAGAGTGTCCGTCCCCCACGTTCCATCTCGCATGAGCTTTTCTAAAGCAGGTTCCTCCACTGCGCCGTCGCTCGCGCTCCGGCCCCGGGGAATGACAAATTGGGGAGTTACAGCTTGGCGTGGCGCAGGCGGAGGGCGTTGGTGATTACGGAGACGGAGCTGAAGCTCATGGCGGCGGCAGCGAAGATGGGGCTGAGTAGTAGACCGAAGAACGGGTAAAGCACGCCGGCGGCGATGGGGACACCGATGGCGTTGTAGACGAAGGCGAAGAAAAGATTCTGGCGGATGTTGCGCATGGTGGCACGGCTCAGGTTGCGGGCGCGCACGATGCCGGTGAGATCACCTTTGACCAGAGTGATGCCGCCGCTTTCCATGGCAACGTCAGTGCCGGTGCCCATGGCGATGCCGACATTGGCTTGCGCGAGTGCGGGCGCGTCGTTGATGCCGTCCCCGGCCATGGCGACGATTCTTCCCTGCCCTTGCAGTTTGCGGATGATCTCTAATTTTCTTTCCGGCAAGACTTCGGCTTCGAATTCATCGATGCCAAGTTTCGTGGCGATGGCTGCGGCGGTGGCGCGATTGTCGCCGGTGAGCATGACGATGCGAATGCCCTGGTTCTTGAGCGCGCGAATTGCTTCGGGAGTGGACGACTTCAGCGGATCGACGACGGAAAATGTTCCTAGATATTTTCCATCAGCGGCGATGAAGAGGGCGGTGCCTGGAGCTGAGTTTGCCGCGTTCGTATCGTCCGTTGCGGAAGCGAAGGCTCCAAGGTCCGCCATTAATGCGGCATTGCCGACGGCGACTTTCTTGCCATCGATCACTCCGGTGATTCCCTTCCCCGGGATGCTGGCGAACTCTCTGGGCTGTGAAAGCGACAACTTCTGTTTTTCCGCGGCTGCAACGAATGCGCCAGCTAATGGATGTTCGCTGGCGCGCTCCAGGCTGGCGGCCATGCGGAGGGTTTCACCATTGTCATTCTGGAGAGTGGTTCCAGTCAGTTGCGGTTTGCCTTCGGTGAGCGTGCCGGTTTTGTCGACTACCAGCGTGTCGACTTTTTCGAGAACTTCCAGCGCTTCGGCATTTTTGATGAGGACGCCGGCGTGGGCTCCGCGGCCGACGCCAACCATAATCGCCATTGGTGTGGCCAGGCCGAGAGCGCAGGGGCATGCGATGATCAGCACGGCGACGGCGTTCACCAGGGCGTGCGCAAAGCGTGGCTGCGGGCCGAGGAAAAACCACGCGAAGAAAGTGATGATTGCGACCACGACGACGATGGGAACGAACCACTTGGCGACGCGATCGGCGAGGCGCTGGATGGGGGCGCGACTGCGCTGCGCCAGGCCTACGAGTTGCACGATGCGCGCGAGTAAAGTTTCCGCACCCACGCGGTCGGCGCGCATGATGAATGAGCCGGTGCTGTTGACGGTTGCTCCGATGACGTTGCTATTGGGACTTTTCTCGACCGGTATGGACTCGCCGGTGATCATCGACTCGTCGATTGAGCTGCGGCCTTCGAGGATTACACCGTCCACGGGAACTTTTTCGCCGGGGCGGACGCGTAGGTGGTCGCCGGGCTTGACTTGTTCGAGGGGAATGTTTTTTTCGGAGCCGTCGGCGGTGAGGATGCTGGCGGTTTTGGGACTGAGATCGAGCAGGGCGCGGAGAGCGGCGCTGGTGCGGCTTCGAGCGCGCAATTCCATGACCTGACCGAGGAGGACGAGAGTAGTGATGGCGGCGGCGGCTTCGAAATAAGCATCGGGATAGCCGGACATATTGCCAGACCCAGCGCGCAGAGATTCGGGAAAAATCCGCGGGAAGAGCGTGGCGACCACGCTGTATATGTAGGCGACGCCAGTACCCATACCGATCAGCGTGAACATGTTGGGGCTGCGATTGACGAGCGAAGTCCAGAAGCGCTGGAAGAAGGGCCATCCTGCCCAGAGGACGACGGGGGTGGCAAGGATCAGTTCGAGCCACGGCAGGTTGAGCGGCACGCCGTCCAGATTGAGATCGAGGTGAAGCCGATAGCCGAACATCGCTGCCATGGCAATCAGGAGCAGCGGCAGAGTGAGTGCGACGGCGATCCAGAAGCGACGCGTCATGTCGCGGAGTTCGGGATTTTCTTCGGCGGCGGCGGTCACGGTGCGAGGCTCGAGGGCCATGCCGCAGATCGGGCACGAACCGGGCGCGGGACGGACGATCTCGGGATGCATGGGGCAGGTGTACTCGGAGCGGGTGGAGGCTACGGGGACGTCGGGTTCGAGAGCCATGCCGCAGGACGGGCAGGCGCCGGGCTTGGGTTCGCGAACCTCGGGACACATGGGGCAAACGTAGGCGGGCGATTGAGTGGCCGATGACGGAGTCTGGTTGGAAAGCTTGTGAGCACCTTCGTGAGTTGAGGGTGAGGCTGGCTTTGCGGCACCGAGGGTAATTAATCCCGAGGATTTTGGCGGCAACGGCGCTTGCAGATACTTGCTGGGATCGGCCCTAAATTTTTCCTGACATGGGGCGCAGCAGAAGAAGTAGTTTTTGCCGCCGAGAGCATAAACATGCTTGGCTGTAGCAGGATTGACGTTCATTCCGCATACGGGGTCGCGTTCAAGTGCGGAGGCCTGACTGGGCGGGTTTGTTGACATGATGATCGCGGATTGCCGGCCGCAGCGAGAACTTTACTCCTTCTACCGAGGCTTTCGGGTAACGACAAAATCTTAAAACGCGGAGAACGCTGAGAACTGCCGCGGAGCACGCGGAGGCCTCAATGCGACTTGGGGCTACGCAGTTGGATGGGGGATGCTTTATATTGGATTCAGCCGGCCGGGCCGATGCGGTTGTCGTTGCATAAGAGTTTTTACTCGGCGAGGATCAGACGAATGACTTATCTAGATGTGGTTTTCCGCTATGGAGCTGTGCCGGGAGAGGCTGCGCTACGGGCAATCGACGGGATGCGTGAGGTCTACGGCGTGCGCGGAGTGAAGTTTAACGAAGCCGAACGCACAGTGCGGGTGGGTTATGATGCCTCGCGAATGAAGGCGGATGCGGTGGCAAAATTGCTGCGTCAGGCGGGTATTGACGTGCGAGACGCTGTAGCGCTCGCTTAGGGTTTTTTAATTCTTGGGACCTGACTCAGCACAACCTTACTCAGAACCTGGGAGAATTGGGGGAGGCAAAAAGGACCGGGGGAGGCTGACCTTTTGCTTTTTATGCAAGGGGCGCCCAAGAGAACCTCTGGCCGAAGTCATCCTTGGAGCGCCCCGTTGCGCGCCACTTCGTCTGTTCAATGTATAAGCACATGGTGTGCCATTCTTAAGCTGCACAAAATGCAAGGTCGCAGTTTTGTGCGCTTTGTAGGAATTGCTCTGCGGTTGGAAAGATTTACTTCTGCAGGAAACA
>JBAVQD010000200.1:0-19820 GCA_049693675.1 Candidatus Sulfotelmatobacter sp.
AAGGAACTTCGCGGCGCTTTCAAGTGAAGAAAGTGTTCCGCCAAAGCAACGATATCCTCCGGACGCTCGCGCAGCGGCGGAACCCGCAGTTGAAATTGCCCCAGACGGTGAAAAAGATCCTGACGAAAGCGGCCTGCTGTAACGGCGGCTTCTAAATCCTGATTCGTTGCGGCCACGATTCGCACATCTACTTTAATTTTGCGATGACCGCCCAGCCGGTAGAAGGGATATCCATCCAAAACTCGCAGCAGTTTGACTTGTGTGTGAAGCTGTAGCTCTCCAATTTCGTCGAGAAAAAGCGTGCCCCGATCGGCAAGTTCGAACAGTCCGGGCTTGGAAATATCGGCTCCGGTGAAGGCACCCTTCTCATAACCGAACAACTCGCTCTCCACCAGATTTTCCGGAAGCGCGGCGCAGTTGATATCGATCCACGGGCGCCCGCGGCGGTTCGACGATTGATGAATCGAGCGGGCAATCAACTCTTTGCCCGTTCCAGTTTCCCCCGTGATCAGCACCGTTTCTGTATGGCCGGCGACGCGATCGACCATGCGCACGAATCGATGCATCAGAGGACTGGCCAAAACAAAGGCCGAGCCCTCAATCTCGCGACGTACGGTGCGCGGTGATTCGTCTTCCTCTGATTCCCGAGATGGCAAGTGATGCGGAACTGATGATGGCTCCGCCTCTTCGTCTGCAACCGAGATGACGGCCACGATTCCTGTCGGAACCGAGCGACCGTCGCGAAGCAGGGTAACTGAAAGCTCCGCGCGGAAGTGTTCATCGTCTCTGGTCTGACAACGGACAGAACAATGATGTCGGCCGAGTTTGAGCACCGATGCCAGGATGGACTGCTGCAGATTCTGCGTCTCGCTGGCGCTTTCACCGGTGAGAAATGCCGCAATGGGTCGGCCAAAGACTTCCGAAGGATTGCGATCGAATCCCGCCAAAGCGCCTTCATCGCAAGCGGTGATGTTGCCTTCAACATCGGCATGAAGGATCACGACGCCAGTGGAATCATTGACGGGTCGCGCAAACGCGCCGGAGATTGCGCTCCCGGGACCTTCCGCGCTGCCGACTGTAACTGCCACTGGAAATTGCGAATTGCTATTGGCTGTTGTCATTCCGCACGTTTGGAGTTGATCTTGACACAGCGGACAGGCAGCGCAGGAAATATGCAGCGGAGGAGGATAACGAAAGTAATCGGTAACTTCCTGCCGGTTACCAACGATGAGACAAAAACACACCCACGAGTCTCAATCGTGTCAATCGCCAATTGATTGAAACGACACAGACGAGGTTACGTCAGTAAGCTACTTAAAAACCTGTAACAAAATTAGGATTTCATCGGCCGAGGAATGGCGGAAGTGCGCGGAAGCGCTGCGCGCGGTCGAATCCTCTCGCCCGGCCCAGCAATTAAGACTGACGGCGCAATGTCGATTCGCACGAAACTATTTGTCGGGATCACCGTCTCGATGGGCTTGACGGTGCTGTGCTCTGCCCTATGGCATTGGCAGTCGGCCGATCTCACGCGCTTCTTCTGCTACCTCGGAGTCGCCGTTCTGGCTTCCGGCCTGAAAGTCCAATTGCCCGGCATCGACGGCACGATGTCGGTGAATTTCCTTTTCATTCTTCTCGGTGTAATGGAACTCAGCCTGCCGGAGACCCTTGTGATCGGCTGCGCCGCGAGTTTGGTGCAAAGCGTTTGGCAAACCCGAGGCCGTCGGGATCCCGTCAAAATCCTGTTCAACGTTTTTGGAATGATGGCCAACGCCAGTGGATTCTGCTATGCCAGTTATCACTGGCTGGACGCCCGAGTGGGATCGAATAAGCCCATCCTTCTGATGGTCGCGGCGCTGGTTTTCTTCCTGGCAAATACATTGCCGGTTTCGATTGTGATCTCTCTCACCGAGGGCAAGTCGAGCCGCAAGGTGTGGTCAGAGTGCTACTTCTGGTCTTTTCCCTACTATCTGGTGGGCGCGGCCGCAGTGGGTCTGGTAGGAATTGTCAATCGCCAGGCCGGTTGGGAAACCTCGTTACTCGTGCTGCCGGTGATCTATTGGGTCTACCGCTCTTACCGGCTTTATTTAGGACGGCTTGAGGCCGAGAAGGAACGCGTTGAAATCGAGAAGCGGCACGTCGAAGAAATTGCTTCGCTGAATATGCGTACGATCGAAGCCCTGGCGTTAGCCATCGAGGCCAAAGATCACACAACTCACACCCATCTGCAGCGCGTGCGGATCTACGCGATAGAAATCGCGAAAGAGATCGGACTCTCGCCCGATGAGATCGAGGCGCTGCGGGCGGCGGCTCTTCTGCATGACATTGGCAAGCTCGGCGTCCCGGAACACATCATTAACAAGCCCGGCAAGCTCACTCCCGAAGAGTTCGAAAAAATGAAAGTACATCCGCTGGTGGGCGCGGAAATTCTCGAGCGCGTTGCTTTTCCTTATCCCGTGGCCCCCATCGTGCGTTCGCACCACGAAAAATGGGATGGATCAGGATATCCGGCGGGTTTGGTTGGCGAGGACATTCCCATTGGAGCCCGAATTCTTGCGGCTGTGGATTGCCTTGATGCTCTCGCTTCTCATCGCCAGTACCGGCCGGCCATTCCGCTGGATCAGGCCATGCGCACGGTGAAAGAGAAATCGGGAATCTGGTTCGATCCGAAAGTAGTGAGCTTGCTCGAGCGCCGATACGTGGACCTCGAACGCATGGCGCAGACCCACGAAGCCAGCTTCATTCCTGCAGGGTTCTCCAAGGATCTTCGCGTGGAACGCGGTCTGGCGCCAGCGGCGGGATTTGAAAGATCGGAAGAGACGCCAGCCGGTGAATCTGACTTCCTCACCTCGATCGCATCCGCCAGGCAAGAGGCGCAAGCCATGTTCGATTTAAGCCAAGACCTGGGAAACTCGCTCAGCCTCAGCGAAACACTATCCGTGTTATCGATGCGCTTACGCAGGCTGATTCAATACGATTCGATCGCGGTGTACGTGAACCGCAACGGATGGTTGCTTCCCGAACTGGTGAGTGGGGAGAATTTTCGCGTTCTTTCGTCGCTCAAAATCCGCGTGGGCGAAGGCTTGTGCGGGTGGGTGGCGGAGAATGGCAAGCCGATCATCAACGGAAATCCGCAGGTAGAAGCGGGCTACAGCTCGGATCCGGAAAAATTTGCGACCCTGCAATCGGCATTGGCCGTTCCCTTGGAGGGACTGAATGGCATCGTAGGCGTTCTGGCCATGTACCACTCGAACTTGGACGCATTTACTCCCGACGATCTGCGGATATTGCTGGCTGTGGCGTCCAAAGTGGCGCTCTCCGTGGAGAACGCTCTTAAGTATCAGCAGGCCCAAAGTTCGGCGACTACGGACTTCCTCACCGGCTTGCCCAACGCACGTTCGTTGTTCGTTCACCTGGCGCAGGAAGTGACGCGCTGCCGCCGCATGAAGAGCTCGCTCGCGGTGATGGTCTGCGACATCGACGGGCTCAAGAAAATTAACGATTCCTTCGGACATCTCGAGGGCGACAAATTGCTGCGCGAGTTCAGCATGCGATTGAAGGAAGCTTGCCGCGGTTACGACTACGTCGCTCGCATGGGCGGAGACGAATTCGTGGTCACCGCGCCGGGTCTCACCCCGGAGGCTGCTTTAGAGAAAGCGAGCCGCCTTAACCAGGCAGCGGTTGAAGCTGGACGCCAGACTTGCGGACGAGATGTGATCTCGTTGAGCGTAGGCACGGCATTCTGTCCGGAAAATGGCTTTGACGTTGAGGGGCTCTTGGCAGAGGCTGACCGGCGAATGTATTCGGTAAAGCAGATCCACCATGCGGAAGCGGCGGCGCGGCAAGACAGTTTGGCACAAGGCGCCTCGGGAAACTAAATGGGGAACAAGCTAAGAGCAAAACTTATCGGCCATGCGCTGGCACTGCTGGCCACGGTCCTGCTTGGGGGACTACTCTCCGCGACCTTGGTCAGGCTCGCGCCGGGATTCGATACTGATGAGCAAGAACTCGATCCCCATTTGAGCGCCGAGAGCGTGCGGGCCTTGCGGGCAGCCCGGCATCAGCAACACGACATATTCCATTTCTACATTTCTTATATGAATCGCGCCGCGCATGGTGATTTGGGCACGTCGCTCGCCCTGGGGCAACCTGTGCGCACGCTGCTACGGGACCGTGCTCCACTCACGCTGCGCTTGTTGGTCTTCGGTCTGGGGCTGGGATGGATAGCGGCTCTCACTCTAGCGCTGAGTGCGGCCGGATTGCGACTTGCGGGTTATGACTTGCTCACCACGCTGGTGAGCGGAACATTTCTTTGCATCCCCGCCGCAGTCTTGGCGCTGCTTTCAGTACTCTGGAATGTACCCGGTTCGCTGGCGATCGCACTCATTGTCTTCCCACACATTTATCGCTATGCGCGCAACCTGCTGGCAAAGTCTTGTTGCTCGCCTCACATCCTTACCGCGAGAGCAAAGGGATTGGGGGAAGTCCGCATCCTTTTCTGGCATGTGATACCGAGCGTAGCTCCGGCCTTGCTAGCCGTGGCTGGAGTATCGGTGAGTATGGCCGTGGGTGCGGCCATTCCAGTAGAGGCGTTGTGCGGGCTGGCGGGTGTGGGACAACTCGCATGGCAGGCGGCGCTGGCACGCGATCTTCCACTTCTGGTCAACATCACGATTCTAGTGACGCTCGTAACCTTGTTGGCAAACTCTGGAGCAGATGTAATCGGTCATATGCTTCGGAACCGCGAGTCATGAATCTCTGGCGGAAGCTGGCATGCGTCGTTTTGGCACTGGTGCTGTGTGCCTCAGCGGCAGCGAACTGGCTGGCTCCTGGGGGGTATTCCCGGCAATATCGCGAAGCAACGGATGCTGCTCCATCACGAACTCATTGGTTGGGAACGGATGAAGTTGGGCGCGACCGTTTTGCCCGCGTACTCTACGGAACCAGAATTTCTTTGCTGCTGGCTCCGGCTGCAGCGTTCCTTTCGACCTTGATGGCGGCTTTGATTGGGGGACTGGCGGGATATCTCGGTGGCGTGTGGGCCCGGATGGCGATGGCTGTGACCGATCTTTTCTTGTCGCTGCCGTGGCTATTTTTACTGATTACAGCACGAGCATTGATGCCGCTGAATGTTTCTCCGATGATTTCAGTGCTGGTGACTTTTCTGCTGCTCGGTCTGCTGGGCTGGACTACCGCAGCGCGCGTGCTTTGCACAACTTCAGCGTCATTGCGCTCTTCCGATTTTGTACGCCAGGCGCGGGCCGCCGGAGTTCCTGCACAACGGCTATTTTGGATGCATGTATTACCGAACTTGACCCCGGTTCTCTATGCGCAGTTCTGGATTTCAATTCCAGTATTCATCCTCAGTGAGGCGAACCTGGGAATTCTCGGCCTAGGAGTTGCCGAGCCCATGCCTTCCTGGGGAAGCTTGTTGAAAGAGTTGGAAGGCTTACTTTCCATCGGCGATGAGCCGTGGAAGTTTGTGCCGCTGATTCTGCTGGTGCTGGTGGTCATGTCATTTCAGCTTTTGCTTTCACGGCAGGACGAGGTAGCGGCGTGAAGAGTCTGGCAACAATGTGGAAATCAATGGCGAAGACATATGGCAGAGCAACCGCAATCATTGCGATCTGTCTGAGCTCTCTGGCAACGCAACTGGCGGCGCAAAATGGCGGCGAGCTGAGATTCTGTCTGCGCATGGAGCCCAAGACTTTCGACCCCCTCAAAGTAGAAGATGAAGCGTCCGCGTCAATCCGTTATCTGACGGGTGGAGTGCTGGTGCGGGTGAACCGGCAGACTCAGGAACTGGAACCAGAGCTGGCGCAATCGTGGAAGATTTCAAAAGATGGCCGGCAGATCACCTTCCATTTGCGCAGCGGAATTTCATTCTCTGATGGCACACCGTTTACCGCCGGAGATGTTGCCTACACCATGCAGCAATTGATGGATCCTGCATTGCATTCGGCGACCGGCGATGCTTTTCGTTCAGGTACGGGGAATGTGGAAACCAAAATTATTTCCCCAACCCAAGTTTCAATTACCTTCCCCGCGCCCGTAGCCGGGCTCGATCGCCTCTTCGATCAGGTCGCCATTCTTTCCGAACACTCGCCGAAGAAAGACGCGGCAGTGCTCGGACCGTTCATGCTCGCAGACTACAAACCGGGAGCCACGGTGCTGCTGAAGCGGAATCCCAATTACTGGAAGATGGACGAGCAAGGGCGCAAGCTACCGTATCTAGATTCGATTCGACTGGATATCCAACCAAACCGCGACGTGGAGATGCTACGTTTCAAGCGAGGCGAACTGGACTTGATCAATTCTCTGGACAGTGAATATTTCGATAAGCTGGCCGCCACGTCGCCGCAACTGGTGCACGATGCCGGCCCGTCGCTCGATAGCGAGCAGCTATGGTTTAACGAAGTTGCGAAGGCGCCTATTCCTGCTTATAAAAAGAATTGGTTCCGCTCGGCTAACTTCCGGCGCGCGATTTCGGAGGCGATCAATCGCGAAGATCTGAGCCGCATCGTCTACCACGGACATGCACAACCGGCCATCGGCCCGTTTTCCCCGGCGAATAAATTCTGGTTCAACGCAAAGCTCAAGCCGCAACCTTACAGCCCCGATGCGGCATTGAAAACTCTGCAGGCTGACGGCTTTCGCATGGAAAACGGAGCCCTCAAAGATAAGGACGGCAACGAGGTTGTGTTTTCGATCATTACCAATGCGGGCAGTAAAACCCGCGAGCGCATGGCGGTGCTGATTCAGGACGACCTGCAAAAGATCGGCATCCACGTAAATGTGGTTACGCTCGACTTCCCTTCCCTGATCGAGCGTATGACCCAAAGCTTTGACTATGAAGCTATCATTCTTGGATTGACCAACGTGGATCTGGATCCGAATGGAGAGATGAATGTGTGGTTGAGTTCCTCGGAGAATCACCAGTGGAATCCGCAACAGAAAGTTCCAGAGACTTCCTGGGAAGCGGAAATCGATCGATTGATGCGGGCACAAGCGGCTTCCACGGACCCCAAACGGCGAAAGGAAGCATTCGATCGAGTGCAGGAAATCGTGGTTGATCAGGAACCATTCATTTTCCTCATCAACAAGAATGCTCTCTCCGCTGTGTCGCCGACGGTGCATGGGGCCGCGCCCGTAATTCTGTCACCGCAGACATTCTGGAATGCGGATCGGCTTACAGTGGCAGCCAAGTAGCCAAAACTTTTTAGCCACGGATTTGCACGAATTCACACTGATCTGAGAAGAAAAGCAACACAAGGCACAACAGCGATGTCTCAGCCTCCGCCAAACCAACCTTTGCTCTCTGCGCGACTCTCCGTGCGTTACGGAAGCAAGCAGCCGGTTTTGCGTGACGTGGAAATCGCTATCCAGCCGGGCGAAGTGCTGGGTCTGGTGGGACAAAGCGGTTCCGGCAAGAGCACGCTGGCCATGGCGATTCTCGGTCTGCTCGACAAAAAGCATTCCCGACCCGAGGGCACGATCAAGTTTCAAGATGCCGACCTTCTGCAACTCTCGGAGCGCGAATTGCGCCAGCTGCGAGGGCGGGCAATCTCGCTGGTGTTGCAAAGTCCTCTGGCTTCTTTGAATCCAGCGCTCAAAATCAGAACTCAGCTCAAGGAAGCATGGCGGGCGCACGCGTCAGGCACTGCGGCGGACTGTGCAAATGCGATTCAGACCTGTCTCGAGAGCGTTTCGCTTCCCTCGCACGACGAATTTCAACGCAAATATCCTTCCCAAATGAGCGTAGGACAAGCGCAGCGAGTGCTGATCGCCATGGCCATCCTGCATCGTCCCGCACTTTTGATTGCCGACGAGGCGACGAGCGCGCTCGATGTGATCACGCAAGCTGAAATTCTTGCTTTGTTTCGCGAACTGAATCGCTCCACGGGTATGGCTATCCTTTACATCTCCCACGATCTGGCATCGGTCGCGGGCATCTGTGACCGCATCGCCATTCTTGACCATGGTGAAATCGTAGAATGCGGAACAACAGCCCAGATATTTTCCCATCCCAGACACGAATACACGCAGCAATTAATGGCGGCGCTGCCGCGAATCCTGCTGGCTAATGAAAAAGCACTGGTAAAAACCGAAGCGGCAACCGCGCGATAAACCTCACGACAATTTTGCGGTCACCTAGCGAGTAACCACTACGATCGAACCGAAGTAATCAGCCCCAACCGGACAGGACAACTTGGCCCATGCCCCCGAGTGCGGGACAGACTGGCCTGATCGCAACCTCGGCCACTCCTGCGATTCCTAGAGGCAGCAACAACTTACGGAAGCTCAATTGGCAGGGCCCGTGCACTAGCTTAGCCGAGTCGAAGCACAATTCCGTGCCACAGAAAGCGAGAGTTATGCGGCAGACACTGAAACCTAAGAGCCCGAGCCGAGGCGAGCGTCACAGCGCGGCTTGGGGAAAACGCTGGAGCGCGATCCTGTTGCTCTTGCTGGCAGAGACCGCGCTTGCCCAAGGTGGCAAAGCGGTTGGCAAGTTTGCTCCGGATCTCGCGCCGATTGCCGCGCGAGCGAATCATGGCGCGAAAGCCAGCGAGACCGTGAAGGTCATCGTGCAGTACAAGCAGATTCCACAAGCGGCCGAAGAAGGCCGGGCGCATCTTCTGGGTGGCCGCCTGAATCACCGGCTTCACTCGGTCAAAGGTATCGCGCTGACCATTCCGGTGAACGCATTGCCGGCCCTGGAAGCGGACCCTGAGGTTCTTTCCGTAAGCATCGACCACCCTATGAAGGGGCTCGATGACATTTCCGATATCGCAACCGGCGTAACCTCAGCATGGAGTGCCGGCTACAACGGAGCTGGAATCGGCGTGGCCGTGATCGACAGCGGTATTAACGATAGCCATCCCGATTTGAAAGATTCAACGGAGACTAACTCACGCGTCGTCTATCGCCAGGATTTCACCGGCACCGCGAATTCCAACTCGAGTGGCGCCATGTATGACCTGTACGGTCACGGTACGCACGTCGCTGGAATCATCGGCGGCAACGGTTATCTCTCGGGCGGCAATTACGCTGGGGTTGCTCCTGGGGTGAATTTGCTCGACCTGCGCGTGCTTGATCTGAATGGTTCCGGCAGCGACAGCAATGTGATCGCGGCCATCGAGCAGGCGATTGCGCTGCAGAGCACTTACAACATCCGAGTGATTAATCTGTCGCTCGGCCGTGGCATTTTCGTCAGCTACACTCAGGATCCTCTTTGTCAGGCGGTGGAAGCCGCTTGGAAGGCTGGCATCGTGGTGGTTGTAGCGGCGGGTAATTATGGACGCGTCAGCGTCAACGGCAGCAACGGGTTCGGAACCATCACCGCGCCAGGCAATGATCCTTACGTGATCACGGTGGGCGCGATGAAGAGCAACGGATCTTCCAATCCCGCGGCGGAGACCAAAGCGAGTTTCAGCTCCAAGGGCCCAACCACATACGATCACGTGGTAAAGCCTGACCTCATGGCTCCGGGCAACGATATCGTCTCGTTATCGGCTCCTGGCGCCACTCTGGAAGCATCCTATCCGTCGGAGCTGGTCAACGGCAGCGACGGCAATAACGACTATTTCACGCTGAGCGGCACCAGCATGGCAACTCCCGTCGTAACTGGCGCGGTTGCGCTGCTTCTTCAGCAAAACAATGCGCTGACACCCGACCAGGTGAAAGCGCGCCTGATGAAGACCACTTACAAAGCGTGGCCAACCTCCACCAGTGCCTATGTTCCGCATCTGCTGCAGACCTTCACTGACTTCTACGATCTTCTGTCAGTCGGCGCGGGCTTGCTCGACATGCAGAATGCGGTGGCTGACACCAACGTCGCCCCGGCGACAGTGGGCGCGGCGTTGTCGCCATCCGTCACCATCAACTCCAAAGGCGCAGTTTCCCTGGTTGAGGGAAACGGCAGCGTGGCAGCGGGATCGGTGGTTTGGGGAACTTCAGTAGTGTGGGGAGCGTCGGTAGTCTGGGGAGCAAGCGTTACCGGTAGCTCTGTGGTTTGGGGAGCCTCGTTGCCCTGGAATACCAACTCTCTCAGTGCCTTTAGCGTAGTTTGGGGCTCGAGCACGGGGACGGGCATGCAAGCCACGAGCGTGGTTTGGGGCGCCGCCGTATCGACCACCGATGGTGCGTTCTCCGATGCCGGAGACGACGAGCAGTAGCCGTGTGCAGTTAAACCAAAGAAAGGAGAAGATCATGAATCACACTACACGGCGAACTCGGACATTCATCGGAATGATGGTCCTGGCAGCGATGGCAGCCACGGCCTACGCAGGACTCGGAAGCCATACACTTCACCCCTTCTATGCCCTGGCGCTACTGGCGCTGGCGGCGGCGACGTCGCGGATGAAAGTTAGATTGCCAGGCATAGAAGGCAACATGTCAGTCAACCTGCCGTTCCTGTTGCTGGCGGTGGTGAACCTCAGCGCGGTGGAAGCAATCTTTATCGCAACTGTTTCCACCGTCGTGCAGTGCTGGCCGCAGCAGAACAAGAAGTTTCGGCCGGAACAGATGGTGTTCAATATCAGCATGATGGCAGTGGCCGGCAGCATGGCAAATCTGATCTGGAATGCCTCATGGCTAAACAAGGCGACTTGGACATCCTCACCACTTACTCTGTCGGCGACAACTGCTGCCTTCTTTCTGGGGCAAACGGTTCCGGTGGCAGCCATCATCAAACTGAGCGAGAACACGTCTATGGGTCGGGCCTGGAGGAGCATTGTGCAGCTGTCATTCCCGTACTACGTGCTTAGCGCGGGAATCGCATCGATGCTCAGCCTGGTGGGCCATCACTTCGGCTGGCAAGCGGCAGTTGTGTTGTTCCCAGTGATGTATGGGATCCACCACTCTTACCGTTTGTACTTTGGCCGCATCGCAGACGCAATGCGTACTACGCCACTCTCGCGAACGGCAAGCGCGGGGGCGTGAGTTCAACTCATTACCCAAGATGGCGTTCCGCGTAACGGAACGCCATCTTTCTTTTTGTCAGAAGTAGAGCCGGCAACAAAGTTGGACTTTCAATTGAGCTCCACCACTGCGACCTTGTTCACTCCGCTGCAAGCCAGATAGAGCCGCCGATCAGGAGTTGCCACCATGTTGCGGACCACTCCACCCCCGGAGGGAATCGGCTCGGCACTGAAGCTCCCTGACTTGGGATCAAACTTTACCAGCGTGTTGGGCTTCACACCTGACTCGCTGTACCAAACCGTGCCATCGCTTGCGACAGCAATGCCATACGGTTCTGACTCCGATCCCCCCGGCGATTTCCACTCTTTCAGCAGTTTTCCAGAAGTTGGATCAAAGTGTCCCAAATACCCGCGAGCGAAATCCGTGTAATACACTGAGCCGTCTGGCGCCAGCGCGATACGCCGTGGCCTGGCGTCGGCATCCGGCAAAACATATTCGCGGATCGTCATGGTACTTGGGTCGACGCTGGCTAGTTTATTGGCCCCGAATTCACAGAAGAACGGCGTACCATTTTTCAAGATGACGATGCCGTAAGGCACGGCATGCGCAGTCGGCACTTTGGTCAGCGTCATCTCGCCGGAGTTAGGGTCGAGGCGTCCGATATAGTTTGTCTCCTCGTTGGTGAACCACAGAATGCCTTTGTGATCGAATACCGGGGTATGGGGATCAATCCGCACGCCTCCTTCGGGTCGATACTCGGAGATCTGTCCCGTGCTCGGGTCAAGCTTGCCGACGTAGCCGGCAGAGATCGCAGTAAACCAGATATTGCCATCTCTGTCGGCAACCAGCCCATGTGGGCCGGAGTTGGGCGTTTTCAGTGGAAATTCCTTAAACGCTCCATTCTTCGGATCAAGCCGGCCGAGTTTGTTTGCCCCCTGCCCGGTGTACCAAAGGGAGCCGTCGGGAGCGAGTGCGGGATCGTGCGGGCGCGATCGGGCGGTGGGCACATCGTATTCCTTTATTTTTACGTCAAGAACTGCCACGGAAGCGGAACTGGTGAGGGCAGCAGCGAGAATAAGCCAACAGAGTTTGCGTAGGAACATGGGCAATCTCCTTGGCGGAGATTGTAGTCCTTCCGACCCCCGCTTTTTTATTCGCAACTTATTTCAAGCCAAGGGGTTCATCTACTCTGGGTTCCCGATTGACCGTGCCACTTATTTGTGATTAACTTCGCGGACTGGTCGGGTTCGGCGCGATCCCATATCGCGAATCAGTGCGTTACAAGGAGATACCCCATGAAGTCCATTGTGTATGCCACCCTTGCAACTCTCACATTAGGCTTGACCTTAAGCGCCAGCGCGCGGGACGTTGTCCTTCCCGCCGGCACTCTTCTGCAATGCACTTTGAATGAACCTAACTTCTCTCCCTCGACGGCGGCGGTGGGCGATCCTGTTCTTTGCCACCTGCGCGGTGTTACCGAATTCGGCCAACAGGCATTCCCCCGCGGCAGTTATCTGGTGGGGCATCTGGAATCAGCGAAGCAGCCCGGACATTTTGTAGGGAAGGGGAACATGAGGCTGCAGTTTGATCGCATTGGGTTGCCCAGCGGCGATCTTCCCCTAGATGCCAAGGTAATCGCCACGCGCGGGTATAAGGTGGACAAAGAGGGCGATATCAAGGGGAAGGGTCATGCCAAACGCGACGTAGTGGAATGGATGCTTCCGCCATTGTGGCCGTGGAAAGTGATCATGCTGCCCGCGAGGGGTCCACAACCGGCGCTCAAGGGCGAGTCCGTAATGACTCTTCGCCTCATGGATGACGTCCAGGTGCCGCAGGTGGCGCAGCGTACGACTCTTGGCCCGGGATGGCATTATTTCAGTCAGCCCAGGAATGAATCCTACGAGCAATCCGGATTGCAGCGGAGCACGCCTCAACTCGCTATACGCGCCGTCACCTCGACCCACGATATGGAGTTGACGGTCGCCCCGAAGGCCTCTTATGCCTCCCTGGTAACAAGGTCTACGGCCATAAATCCAGGCAGTTCACCGGGCATGCCCGTGTTCGTTCTGACCACCGGCATGGCTCTTTCCGTCAGCGGCTATGGATATCAGGATGGCCGCATTACCTACACATTGGCCAGCGGTGGAAGCGGCGTCATCAGCACCGACGACATCGACTGGAGCGCCACTACACGCCTGAACGCACAACGCGGTGTGCGGGTTACGCTTCACAGCAGGCGTCAAGCTCAGGAAACTCCAGGGATGTAAGGTGTAAGAGACCTCGCAATTCCAGCCGGCCGGGCACCTTAAAAGTGTCCGGCCTCCCGGCAGATATCTACTGTGAGCACTAGGATTAGTGTTGCTCAATTTCGACTGCCGCGGCATCGCCTTTTCGACTGAGAGCTTCAGTTGACTTCATTTCGCTCAACGCTTTGAGTTGTGCATTCTCTTGCGGCGTTAACGCAGTCGCGTCATTGCCGCCATAGTAAGCGACGATATTTTGCCTCAGGCCATCCGGGATCACCCGGCCACGCTTCGACGTGATGCGCGCAAGCAGTTGAGCATAGGTTTCGTCGGCCAGTCGATAAGCGCCGAGTTTGGCTCGGCTTCCCGTGTCCAGGTCAAGGTTCGCGAGGGCAACCGGGGCCTCACCATCCGCGCGCAATTTATCCAGGATTCCCCGAAAATCATCCACAGTTCGGTTGACGCTGCGCAAGTACCATTCTTCTGTGTCAGGTTTTGGAATCTTTATCGCCAGATCGGAAGCAGCGCCCACTTTTGGAATAATGAAGACCAGCACCGCGAGCAAGTGTGCGCTTATTCCAGGACCACGGTAGGTGTGCCTCCACTTCCGCTCATAATTTGTGCGGGCCACGCGCTCGGCGAAAATGCGATACGCCTCATCATCGGGGTGCTGGGGAAACTGATGCCGGTGCAGCACGACTTCCGCTTCGGCAAATGCCGGGATAAAACTGCGTACCGACGTTCGGTAGCTTCGCAGGGCGGGATGCGCTCTACCGAGGAGTTCATGGATGTCAAATCCGTAAGTATTGGCGAAGGCCGATTCCAGAAACTTTCTCGGCACTTTGAATCCAATAAAACGCATGTACGCTGGCGGCCCAAACGCGCCACTCGAGATTTCGTCGATATCGAACGCGAATTCGGTTCGGATATGACCGTGAGGGCTTTCGCCATAGGTGACAATGCGGCCATACTTATCTCTCAGCTTGGGGAATTCAACAGCGGTTGCCGGATTCACCGCCTCCGAGTGACCGACTGAGTCCCCTAGATAGTGGGACAATGCGCCAATGGCGAACGCGTATTCATCGATAGTGCGAGCATTCTGAAAAAGCCATGCGATGAAATCGCCGGTTCGCACATAGTGCGTAAGGTTGCTGAAAAATTGTTTTCCGAACGGGTAATAGCCCATGTCTTGAATGGCACAGCCACCGTAGGCATAGGCGTGCGCCTCGCGGAGCTGCTCTTCGGTCGCGCCGGGAAAACGCGCCAGCAATAACGGCCGAATGGAACCGTTCCATGCCAAGTCAATCAATTCTTCATGAGTAAGAACCGAGTAGGCGCTGGCATCGGGCGCAGCCAAAAACATCGTCAGAAGGAATATCACCATGTAGCCGCGAAATGGCAGCCAAATTCCTTCCGTCCTACTCCGCATCTTTTCGTGAATGGCCATTACGCGCATATCGTGCAAACCATCCAAAACTAAAAAGTAGTATCTGGACCCCCACCCAGCCATCGGACGCATACAGTACATTTCTTGCCGGAATCATCTACCCTGAACAGGGATTCGTTTTCCCTAGACGCAACCTCGGGGTAGATTTGATACTCCAAGTAAACTGATTACATAACTTAGACATCCGGTTGGTACTGCAAGCGCACCATGGAAAACGTATCGGTTTTTTTGTGGCGGCATATTCTTTTGCTCGCCATCTGTTTGGGAAGCACATTCTGCGTCGCGCAGACTATTCCCTTGCCCAAACCCTCCGCCGAGGACATCACGCGCTCGACACTGCCGAACGGCTTGCGCGTTGTTATCGTGCGCAATGATCTCGCTCCGGTCGTCACGGTTGAAGAAAACTATCTGGTGGGTGGAGACGAAACGCCTGCCGGCTTTCCCGGCATGGCGCATGCTCAGGAGCACATGGCGTTTCGCGGCTGCACCGACGTTTCAGCCGATCAAACTGCGGCAATCTTCGCCCAACTGGGCGGCGATAACGACGCCGATACGCAGCAGAACATCACGCAATATTTCGAGACAGTGCCGTCTCAAGACCTGGCAATTGCCCTCCATGCGAATGCCAATTGCATGAGGAATATTGACGATACCCAGGCGCAGTGGGCACAAGAGCGCGGCGCTATCGAACAGGAAGTGTCGCGCGATCTATCCAATCCCACGTACAAGTTTCTGGTTCGCATGAATCACGATATGTTCGCCGGTACGCCCTACAAAGACGACGCTCTCGGCACACGGCCTTCTTTTCAGCTCACTACCGGCGCGATGCTGCAGAACTTTCACAAACAATGGTACGCGCCCAATAACGCGATTCTCGTGATTACAGGGCCAGTGGATCCGGCAAAAGCGTTAGACCTGATTAAGCAGTTGTACGGAGACATTCCGAGGAAGCCTCTTCCGACACGACCAAAAATTGAGTTGCAGCCCGTCAAGGCCGAGCATTTCACCCTCCCCAGCGATTACCCATATACGATCACGATCCTCGCTTACCGCATGCCCGGTTCCGACAGCGGCGACTACGCGGCAGCACGCGTCCTCAGCGATGTACTCGCAAGCCAGCGTGCCGATATTTACGGCCTTGTGCCTGATGGAAAGGCTCTCGATGCCGGATTTGAAGTGGGCGAGACTTACCGCAAGGCCAGCGCCGCACTCGCCTACGCAGTCACCCCCACCACCGCCGACGCCTCCGCGATGGAGCAAACGCTACGCAGCATCCTTGAC
This sequence comes from Candidatus Sulfotelmatobacter sp., assembly GCA_049693675.1. GTDB lineage: Bacteria > Acidobacteriota > Terriglobia > Terriglobales > Acidobacteriaceae > Sulfotelmatobacter. The sequence goes on from JBAVQD010000200.1 coordinate 15,889, forward strand.
CGGTATGCTCATAACGGCGTTCCGCCCGATCTGGTGGAGGCAGCGAAGCGCAGCGAGGTAGCGTCGTTTGAGTTTGAACGTAACTCCATTCCCGGCTTGGCCTCACTGTGGTCGCAAGCGCTCGCCGCGGAAGGCCGCAACTCGCCCGAGGAAGACGTAGACGCGGTTCAGCAGGTTACGGTGCAGGATGTAAACCGCGTCGCTAAAAAATACCTGATCAGCCAGAATGCAATCGTCGCTACACTCGTGCCAGAGGCCTCCGGACAGGCAGTCGCTGCCAAGGGATTCGGCGGTGCAGAGAAAGTGACTGCCACTCCTACCAAGGCGGTCGAGTTGCCAAAGTGGGCGCAATCGTTAATGGAAAACGTCCAAGTACCCAAGTGGAATCTTCACCCAGTGGAGAGCACGCTACCGAACGGAATTGACCTGATCGTTGAAACCGAGCCGCTGACGCCCACCATAACCATCACCGGTGAAATACGCCACGAGACTGCTCTCGATGTTCCGCCGGGAAAAGAAGGTATCGCAACTGTACTGGACGGGTTGTTTTCCTATGGCACAACCACCCTTGACCGGGTCGCCTTTCAGAAGGCTCTGGACGATATTGCCGCCAGCGAAAGCGCAGGCGAAGGCTTCGGACTGCAGGTGTTGAAACCTTTTTTCGACCGCGGATTGCAATTGCTTGCGCAAAACGAACTCAGTCCTGCGCTGCCGGAAAGTGCCTTCAAAGTAGTGCAGCAGGAGACGGCAGAGTCGGTTGCCGGTCTTTTGAAAAGTCCCGACTACCGCGCCAGTCGCTCGCTGCTGGAAGGCCTTTTGCCGTCCGGCGATCCGGCATTACGGGAAGCCACGCCGGAGAAAGTCTCCTCGTTGACTCTGGAGGACGTCAACAACTATTACAAGAAAACCTTCCGCCCAGATCTAACGAAAATCGTGGTGATTGGAGATATTTCACCAGAAGAGGCTAAAAAAGAGATCATGCAGAACTTCGGATCATGGAAGACGGAACAGCCGAAGCCGGAGCTGGATCTGCCGCCCGTGCCGCCGAACAAGCCTGCTGCCAGTCAGGTTCCCGATCCCGCGCGCGTTCAAGACGAGGTCACGCTGTCCGAAGAAGTTCCCATGAATCGCTTCAATGCGGATTACTATCCGTTGCAGCTGGGCAATCACATTCTGGGCGGCGGTTTCTACGCCACGCGCCTTTACCGCGATCTGCGGGAGAAAACCGGTTACGTTTATAACGTTGACGAAGAACTGGAAGCAGGCCGTACGCGTACGCGCTTCAGCGTCTCCTACGGCGCTGATCCGGTGAACGTACCCAAGGCGCGGGCATTAATAGAGCAGGATTTGACCGCGATGCAGACCGCGGCGCCGAGTCCCGAAGAAATGGCGCAAGCGCGCGCCATGCTGATCCGTCAGATTCCGCTCGGTCAATCGAGCGAGTCAGAAATTGCGGATGGATTCCTCGCGCGCGCCATGATCGGACTGCCGCTCGACGAGCCCGTTCGCGCCGCGGAACGATACCAAAAGCTCTCGGCCGAAGAGGTCCGTGCCGCCTTTGCGAAATGGATCCGGCCTGCAGATTTCGTGGAAGTGGTCGAAGGCCCGCCGCCAAAGTAGATCTCTACCTGCCGTCCGACACATGCCACACCGCAACTTACTGCTGAAGAGATCAGCGTAAAAGGGCCCCGAAGTCCGCTATGCAAGCCCGCTTTGCCTCGCCAATTTAAGAGCTTCCAGAGCCGCGCCTCGTGCGCCCGCGGTGTCGCCATTCGGCATCACGTGGATCGGAATGCCGGCTTGTTCCTCGCGCTGACTCGGCATCCCGACGCGGATTTCTCCCAGAAACCAACTCTGAAATTCCGGACTGGTTTCCAGAACCCCGCCCCCCACAATCAAGGCATCAGGATCGAACGTATTTATCATTTCGTCGAAGAAGAGTCCGAGGGCATGGGCCTCCACTCGGAAAATCTCTTTGCACATGGGATCGCCTTGCTCCGCCAGGCCGCGAACCAGCTTAGCTGCCTGGTGAGAGTCCTGCTTGGCCAGTTGGTGGCCGGGATAGCGCGGCAAATAATACGGCAGCAGAGTTTTCTCGATCGCAGTGAGCGAGCAGAGCGACTCTAAATCCCCGATTCGTCCGCAATTGCATTGCGGTTTGACTCCGGCGATACCGGCGATGCTCTGGTACGGAATCAGAACATGGCCAAGTTCTCCGCCGAATCCGTTCTTGCCTTTGACAACATTGCCGTCGAGAATGATGCCTCCGCCGTTGCCGGTACCGACGACGATGGAAATAGACGTTTCGCGGCTGGTTGCACCAAAAATCGTGTAATGACCCCACAGAGCCGCCGCGTTGGCATCATTCAAATAAGAAACGGGCTTGCCGAGTTTATGCGCCAGGCCCTCGCGGATATCGAATCCTGCCCACTTGGGATGCACAAAATTGGTGGAACCGCGCGCACTGAGCTGGCCAGCGGCACTGGCCGGCCCCGGAGTGTCCAGTCCGATGGCAACCACGTCATCAACTGTGATTCCTGCCAGGTCGGTTGCGATCTTCAAACCGTCGGAGATCTGCTGGAGACAGATCTCAGGCCCCTGTTTAGAAAGTGCCGGATGCTCGCACAGTTGCTCAATCAGAAAATGCTCTTCCCGGTCCACCAACGTATAGTTGATGGCAGTCCCGCCCAGATCGACACCGGCCACTACTTCCACAGTTCCGTCCTCTACCCACGATATTTACGCCGACCAGCTTAGCAGAATTAGAACTGGAGGAACCGGCCTATCAGGCCGAATCTAATATTAGCTAAAAGAGCATCCCTATCCTATACAATCAGGGTCGCTGTAAATCTTGAGGGGGATTAATGGCAAATCTAGAAAACGCGCTCCAGCAGCTTCGTGCGGAGCGACGAGAAGCGCAGTTACATGTTGAGAAGCTGGATCAAGCAATTTCGGTAATCGAGTCGTTAAACGGATCGGGAAAATCTCTGAAAACGAATCCCGCGAAACGAGTCATATCAGCCGCTTCACGGCGAAAAATGGCGCTCGCGCAAAAGGCGCGATGGATGCGGGTTCGGAAGCAATCCCAACCAGCAGCGGCAGCAGGGAAAGCAACCGGCCCGGTTCTTGCCAAGCACACCATGTCGGCATCGACCCGCAAAAAAATCGCTGCTGCACAGCGGGCGCGCTGGGCCAAGGTGCGGGCGGCGAAGAAAGCTGCTTAGCGCTGACTGTAAGTGTAGGAATGCCGCGGAAGCTGGACAAACGATTCCAGCGATTGAGTATCAGCGGGGAAGCTTTGGCAGAGGTACAGTTTCGCGGAACGGCCAGTTCCGCGGGACAGGCCTCCCGCCGCCCCTAGGTAATTGTCAGCACAAGCGCGCTGCTCGTCCCGCCGCTGGTACAGCCCAAATCACCCGTGTTCCCACTCGGAGTGTTCACCGTCACACTCGCTGTTCCGGCCGCCGAGATCACGGCACTCGTAATGGTAACCTGCAGCTGTGTACTGCTTGTGACCAGGGTGCTCAGCGCGGTTCCGTTGATCTCCCCGACCGTAGAAGAAACGAACCGGCTTCCATTCACGGTGAGAACAAAGCCCTGCTGCACTTGAGCTAGCGTAATTGTGCTGGCCGATAGGGAAGCGATGGTCGGGGCTGGCCGCGCACTTCCGCATGCTGGATTGAGTGCATTGCAGGCCTGAAAGACGAACAGCGCCAGCAATAGCGCGGTAATAGATCCAAAGAAAACTCCGACTCGTTTCATACGGGATCGTACCACGCGCTCGATCTAATGCCGGATAATGACTTGGGATCAAGAGAACTACCAGATATCGGCTGTATCCGAAAACTGGGGGCCCCGGGCGGAGTCGAACCGCCGACCAACGGTTTAGGAAACCGCTGCTCTATCCATCTGAGCTACGGGGCCATGCTTAG
>JBAVQD010000201.1:0-19150 GCA_049693675.1 Candidatus Sulfotelmatobacter sp.
ACGAGAGCGAGCAGAATTTCATCGGCGCGGGGAGCATCGGTGATGCCAATCTCCATCGCGTCGAAATGGCTGCGCACGTAGGAAGCGTTGACGTGGGTGATGGGCACATCGAGCCGGGTGCCGGGGCCTCCAACTTTTTTAGTTGAAGCGACAATCGCTTTAGCGCCGCCCAAAATCTCGCGCATGGCATAGCCGCCCGGAGCATGCCAGAGCGCGCCATGTTCGACTTCTCCTGCGGAACCCACGATTGCGCCTTTTCCGTAGCCTTCAACCTGCCTGGGATCGCCACCGAGCGCAGCCACCATTCTGCGGGCCATTTCGAGGCCGAGAGGTTTCAAATCGTCCATGAAGGCTTCGATCTTTTCCACGTACGCGCCCGCATACGGGTTGCGGATCACCGCCAACGCCGCTACGCGCTTCAGCGGCTTTTGCGCGACTGGGCCGCCTTCGTGGAAAATCTCTTCTAAGATGAAAACGTTCTTGCGAAGTCGAACGTCAGGCATGCACGAGTCTCCGGTGGTTTGCTGGTGGCTCCAATACCGAATGTGGGCGTGAGCCCACGATTTGTGTTTCTCCCTGCAGGCGCAGCGCGGCTGCGCAAATCAGGTCTTGGCTCCGCAAATGATCGGCGACATTTGCACCTGCATCCAATGCCTGCTGAATTTCTTCGAGACTCAGTTGAGCGACTGATTGCGTCACCCATCGCTCGCCGAGATCGCTATCGGGAGCGAGTTCGCAAGCTGGCGCACGAACAATTTTTTCGCTTGCCGGAAGATCCACTGCATTCGCGATGATCGTCGCTGCGGCGTCGGCATCGGCGGCACTGCGCGCGAGCACGGTGACGGCATCCGCGATGCCGAGTGAGAAGCTCCGGCCGCGCCAGCCGCTGGTGGCAATTCCGCGAACCGGGTGCGTAGCGTGAATCCGCAGCGTAGCGAAGAGCGAAGGACGATCCGGACGCTCAACCATCCCTACAGAGAATTCTTCGCCATCCGAGAGATACAGGGCGATGTCTCCTCCATCGTTCACATAGGCTTTTGAAAGCTGCGCGTTTGCGGTCATCGATTTAAGAATCTCTTCCGCGACTGCGCCGGCAACTGCGGCCATTGGAGTGATAAACGTATTTCGCCCATGCGGTGCGACGGTCTGTACCATGCGGCGAGCGATTGCGCCCCGGACCATTAAATCGTGGCGCCACGGCTGCCGCAGCGGGGTTAGTTCATTGCACAACTCATCCAGCACAGTCAGGAAACGATTGGAAGCTGCGCGGTAGGCGTTCTTTATTTCCGAATTGTTTCCAAAGGCCTCGACAATTAAATCGATGGGCCCATCCTGCATATGAAGGCGACGACCATCGGCCAGCAGCTGGATTTGCGCGCGCGAATTCAACGTTTAGATTCCTTGTTGCCAACTTCCAGCGGCCACGGATTTTCTGGGCGTGCCGCAATCCGGCTTCGACTTTCTTCTGCTTGCTGAATGGAACTGAGAGGACGCACGTGATCCATGTATCCGCCCAGCTTCGCGTAATCGTCGAGCTTCATGGTGAACTCAATCGGAGCCACGAGGGCCGGAGTTGGCACGTAGCCGAACGCATTCTCAGGCAGGCGGCTTACATCGACCATGAGGGTGATTCCACCTCCGGGCCAGACGTAGACCGGAGCTCCGCCGCAGGTCACGCGGGTGAGCGTTTCACGCACCGAATGCGTGAGCTTCACTGGATTTTCCGTAACGCCCGCGCGGAGTGATCCGCCGGCACCGCCCATGAATAGCACAGTGCATAATGCGGGTTCGCAGTTTTCGCGAATCCGCGCTACCGACTCGCGCAAAGTTACTGGCAATGCCTTCTCGATCGGACGCCGCGCATCGTCCAGTTCGAAGTAAGCATAGTGCTCACCGGTGGTGCTCACCATCAGCAGGCGCAGGCCTTTCCACGAAATTTTGGAGTCGAAGGGAGCGAGGATCGAGAGCGGATCGGTAATGTTGGTTCCACCCCACGACGTGCCGGGGTCGGCAACTTTGAAGTAGCGTCCGGGAGTGGAGCGGCGGCCTTTCATCTTGATCCCGGTTTCTGGGATGCCCAGCAGTTTGCCTGCCTGATGCTCCGATAAGACCCCCGTAATATGGTCGTCGACTACTACGACCTCATCGACTTTGCCCTCCCATTGTTTGGCGAACATTCCGATGGTGGCCGAACCGCAGCCGACGCGCATGCGCTCTTCGCGAACGCCATCGACAATTGGCGGCTGCGAGGCTTGCACTACGATCTTCGCTCCGCCGTCGATCTCCAGTTCAGCGGCTTTGCCATTGCACAGGTTGAGAAGGGTGTCGCAGGTCACCACTCCCTCTTGCCGGCTGCCTCCGGTGAGATGACGCACGCCTCCGAGCGAGAGCATTTGGGATCCGTATTCGCTCGTTGTGACATGACCTACGGCTTCGCCTTGGGCTCGAACCGTGCTGCACTCCGCACCGAGATGCCGATCGGTATCGATCTTCAATTTCACTCCGCAATAGCTGAAGATGCCTTCCGTTACGACCGTGACCATGTCGACACCTTCGGTTTCAGAGGAGATGATGAAAGGCGCAGGCTTGTAATCGGGATAGGTTGTGCCCGCGCCGATGGCAGTGACGAACGTGTCGGCGCCGCTGATCAGGGAACCATCCCACTCGCGATTTTTTCCGAGGAAGGGCACAACCGAATCGCCCCGCGAGACTGCCCGATCGAGAACAATGTGCGGGTCGATGCGTACAAGTTGTCCGTCATGATTTGCATAGCGGTCACAGGATCCGGTTCTTCCCGGCTTGATGTAGCACAGGACGGGACAAGCATCGCAGCGGATGGCATCGTCAGCCACGCGCGCCGCCTTTCTCGCGGGCAGCAAGAATCGCTGCGCGTACGCGGTCTGGCGTAGCGGGAATTTTTCGTATGCGAACGCCGACCGCATCGTATAGGGCATTTAAGATCGCCGGGGCGGTCGGAATGACCGCCTGCTCACCGATTCCTTTGGCTCCATACGGGCCCACGGGCGAGGGTTCTTCGATGAGAATCGATTCCACGGGCGGGATATCTCCGGCGGAGGGAATTAAATAGTCGTGAAGATTTTCGCCTTTGCCGGGGAAAAATTCTTCCATGAGCGCCATGCCGAGGCCCTGGGCAACGCCGCCCTCAATCTGCCCTTCAATCAGCGTGGGATTGATCGCGCGTCCAACGTCATGGGCCGCGGTGATCTTCAATACGCGAACTGTTCCCAGTTCGGTGTCGACTTCGATCTCGGCCAAGTGAGCGCCGAAGCCGAACACGGCGTATGGCGTTCCTTGTCCATTCTCATCGAGCGGCTGCGTCGTCGGATCGAATGTGGCCTCGGCGGTGAGAACGTATCCGTATTTGTCGAGTGGGAGGACGAGAATCGGAAGAGTTGCTGGTTTGCCATCTTCAGTTACGATCACGGCACCGTCTTGAAAATCGATGATGGCAGACTCGCAGGCTTTCGCCAGCGCCAGAATTTTATTTCGCAACTGCAAGCCGGCCATCTGCGCAGCTTTGCCGGTCACGAAGGTCTGCCGGGAAGCTGATGTCTTGCCGCAGTCGGGCGACAGCGCTGTGTCTCCGGAGATCAGATCAAAACGTTCAACGGCAGCGCCGATTGCATCGGCGCATATCTGGGTCACAATCGTGTTTGAGCCTTGGCCAATATCCACCGCGCCCTGATGCAACGAGATTCTGCCGTCGCGCTTCAATCCCACTCGCACGGTGGAAGGATTGGGAAGGGAAGTGTTGCCACACCCATACCACATGCCTGCCACTCCTACGCCACGCCGTAATCCCCCATTTTGGGAATTGAAACTCGACGCCGCTGTGCGCGCAGCTTTCCAAGCGGGGCGCAACGCCTCGAGACATGCGCGGATGCCAACTCCTTCGCCCAAAACTTGTCCGGTCACAGTTGGAGTAATTCCATCGAGAGCATTCAGGATTCGAAACTCGAGACGGTCGATGCCTGCTCGGTCGGCCAACTCGTCATAGAGTTGCTCCTGCGCGATGGCAGCTTGCGGCACTCCAAAGCCGCGGAACGCGCCGGCGGGCACCAGATGCGTATGCACGGCCTGGGTAAGCGCGCGGTAGTGAGGAACATAATAAGGACCGGAAGCATGCACCGGCACGCGTCCCGCAACCGTCGGACCCCACGAAGAATATGCGCCGGTGTTGAAATCGGCGGCGAAATCCAGCGCGGTCAATTTTCCGTCACGGCCGCAACCGGCTCGAAGGCGGATGCGTGACGGATGCCGCTTAGTCGTCGACATGATGGATTCTATTCTGGAATACACCATTCGCACCGGCTGACGAAGTTTCCAGGCGGCGAGGGCGACAAAAGGCTGCACTGATAAATCCAGCTTTGAGCCGAAGCCTCCGCCGACGGCGGTTGGAATGATTCGCACCTGCTCGGGGGCGATGCCGAGAATTGCCGCCATGTCGCTGCGGTCCATATATGGCGCCTGCGTGCAGGCTTGAATTTCAATCTGATCGCCGACGCGGCGGGCGAAACCGGCCTCGGGTTCGATATAGGCGTGCTCGATGAATCCGGTTTCGAATTCACCCTCGGCGGTGAAATCAGACTGCCGCAGCGCCTCGTCGACATCGCCGCGCACGACTCGTCCGCGCACCAGAATGTTTTCTTCGCGGTGGGGATGAATCAGTGCAGCGCCCGGCGCTAGAGCCGCATCGATGTCAAGAATCGGAGGCTGTTGGTCCCATACAACAGGAAAATCGACCACATCAAGGGATTCCACAGCAGTGGTTTCGCCAACAACGGCTGCGATCGCTTCGCCACGGAAGCGCGTTTCCTTTTCTGCAAAGACAGGCTGGTCGGCAAATTGCGGAATCACGCCGTAACAGTTTTTTCCAGGAACATCTTTCGCCGTGAGCACCGCGCTCAGGCCGGGATGATTTCGAATGAATGCATCCAGATCACCAAATTCGAAGTGGGCGCGATGATGAGGAGATCGGATCACTCGCAGGGCGAGAGCCCCTGCAGGGATTTCATCGGCACCAAAAATCTCGGTTCCGCGCACTTTGGCTTTTCCATCCAGACGCGCCAGGCGCTTCCCGACCGCACTGCCCGCAGCCGGGAGCTCGACCTTCGGCGAATCTTTACCTGATTCGAGAATCGCAGCGATGATCTTGCGATAGCCGGTGCAACGGCAGAGCACGCCGCCAATCGCGTCCATGACCTGGGCATCACTTGGCTGGGGATTACGATCGAGCAAAGCCGCAGCGGAAACCAGCATTCCCGGCGTACACGCTCCGCATTGCGCGGCTCCATGCTGCAGGAAGGATTGTTGCAATCGCGCGCCCGACTGCGAGCACTGCGCCAGGCCTTCGATGGTGGTGATTTCACAATTTTCGGCTTGTGCCGCTGGCACCAGGCACGAGCACACCGGTTCACCATCCAGCAGAACCGTGCAGGCGCCACAATCTCCCGCGTCACATCCGACTTTGGTCCCGGTAAACCCCAGGTCTTCGCGCAACACTCGAGAGAGCCTGCGCAAAGGAGAAGTGGAAAGCACCATCTGACGTCCATTGATCGAGAGAGCAATGGAACTGACATCGGCAGCGACGCCCAGTTCCGGTATCGTCGCCATCAATGTTTCTCCGCGCCGCGTTTCTCCGCGCAATGTTTGTCCGCACAACGGCTCAACGCGCGCTGAACCAACGTCAACGAGGCGTCACGGCGATAGTCAGCAGTGGCTCGAACGTCGTCAATCGGAGAAAGCACAGACAAATGTTCCGGCCTGACTCGCGCTCCCAGAGCGAAATCAACAGGTGCTCCGATGAGATCGTCCTCAAGCTGAGCCAAACGACGACCGACGGCCGAACATGATCCAACCGCTATTCGTGCCGCTCCTACTCGACCTTCGCCATCGGCGAGCACCACGGCAGCAACCATCGAAATCGAAATTACGAGATAGCGTCGGGCTCCAAGCTTCACGAACGACGAGGAGGCATCGTCAAGCGTTCGGGGCACGATCACCGCGGTCAACAACTCGTCGGGGCGCCGCAAGGTCTTTCTGCTGCCAACAATGAATTCCGCCAGTGGGATTCGGCGCAGACCGCCGCTTGAAGCGAGTTCCACTTCCGCATCCAGCGCAAGCAGCGGAGGAACTCCGTCGGCGGCGGGCGATGCATTGCACAAATTCCCCGCGATCGTACCTCGATTCTGGATTTGAATTGCACCGATTTCGCGGGCCGCCTCTTTCAGTGCATCAAAGCAACGCGGAAGCGGGGCTCGAATAATTTCGGTCCAGGTGGCGAGCGCGCCGATTCGCATTTGATCCGGAGTGGCCGTGATTCCGCGCAACGTGCCAATCGCGGAGATGTCGACTACGGTCCCGCGAACAGCACGGTCCCCGAGAGCAGGAAAGAAATCCGTTCCTCCGGAGAGAATTTGCGCCTGGTGCGTGGCTAGCGACGCGAGCGCATCATCCACGGTCTTTGGCCGGATATACAAACCTAAGTCTCCGCAATGCAGATTCGCCCGCGAGGCGCGGGGTTTCTCCGCAATGTATAAATTCGAACGAGCTCGATTGTACAGCTTGACAGGCGCGATGTTACGCGGGGAAAGCCTTGAACAAGACAACTTTGTGATCGAAGCTAGCGGAAGCGACGACATTCGATTCTTCAGTCGGAAACCTGGCGAACTCCATTGGCATTCTTGACGGGAACCCGGCAGGGATCCCGGGACTGCCAGAGTTTGGCTTCGACGGTGGTACGGGTAGCTCTGTTGGTCAGCAGGGAGCGCTCACAAATTTGGGTTCGATCGTGAATCCGCAGCACTTTTCGTCCACTGTAACCCAGTTCGACGACTCGCTGATCTACACTCGCGGCCGCCATGTAATCAAGGCCGGATTTCAATTGCAACGTTATAACCTCAATGTGTTCTACCCGGGCAACGCCGGGGAACTGGGAGCCCAAGTCTTCGGTCTTGGCGCGGGCGGAAACTATTCGGGCAATGGAAGCGGAGGCGACCCATCCGCCGACCTTGCTCTCGGTCTGCCAGAAAGCGTTGGGGGTGGAGTAACCACCGGTGGATGGCATGGAGCCCGCGTGACTTACCACGCGGGCGATCTGAAGCGGAGCCGTATGAAAGTCGGCGGCGGCAGCCATCTTTCGTCGCATGATCCACGTCTGGTATTGGGAATCGGGAAGCTTGCGAAAATCGACTGGGTCGAGATCGATTGGCCGCAGCCCAGCGGATTGAAGCAACGACTGATCGACCTTCCGATCGACCGTTACATCACGATTCACGAAGGGCAGCAAGGGTGGAAGTAAGCAGCTTGCCGCGTCTTCTTACTCAGGCCATACAAGTCAGCACCGGACAGCTCGCACGGCAGATGACCTCGTGAGTGAGAGCCCACGGGATGTGCGCGGATACGCGTGGCGAGGATGTGCGGTTTGCACCCATGACAATCAGGTCGATTCTGCGTATCGCAGCAGTCTCCAGAATCCCCTCGGGAAGGAAATCTGTACTGGCGATATATTCCGGTTCCACGGCCAGCTTCGCGCTGGATGGAAGGAGTTTCATTAGTTTTATCCTGCTCTGTTCTCGCATGCTGTGCTGCCACTTCACAAATTGTTCGGCGGCGTAAGGTGACGGACAGTAAGCGCCGGGGCCGACGTCAGTGAGAGGCATCGGCGGCAACATGTGCAACAGAACAAACCTTGACTGATGCTCTTCGGCAAGGGACAGGGCATAAGGAAATGCGGCATCGGCGGCCCGACCAAAATCGGTTGGGAAAAGGACGCCTCTGAACTGGATCGGTCCCGAGGCAGGGGGCGGGACATGTGGACCGATGGTAAGCACCGGGCATGTCGCCAGCCGCAACACCTGCTCTGCGATTGAGCCCAGAGCGAGCTTCTTCAGTCCGCCTCGTCCTCGCGTGCCGAGCACTAGGAGATCAACGTTCTCGCGTTGGATGATGGAGGAAAGAACATCCCAAACCGGACCCTGTTTAATGATGAGGTGATGCTCGACAATGTCCAGTCGCGCATTCTCGGCGAGTTGGTGCATTTCCCGTTCCGCGTCCAGCCTGGGCACGTTTAACTCTCTCGGCAAACGTTCTAAGGGAATAGGCTCTCTCGGTTCCGGAGCCATGGCATGTACGACGGAAAGAGTGGAACTATACCGCCGTGCCAGCGAGAGAGCATAAGTGAGTGCGCATCGTGACGAAGACGAGAAGTCCGTGGCAATTAAGATCTGCTTGAATTGAACCTTGGTTTCTGGATTGTGTATCTGGGAGAGTGTTGAGATAGTCCCTCCGATCTTTGTGGCGGCGGATGGTTCGGGACTTGGCCCGCAGGATTCGCCACGCAGGAAATCAGTCAGCGAGGTGGAGCGCTGGGCGCCTCTCGTTTTGCTTTTTCTGCCTCCAGCCGGTGAATCGTTGTGCGCAGCCAGGCGCCGAGGGTGGCCTCAATTTCCTGTTGCGTTCCCGTCCGGTACAAAGATTCGAGTGTGTCCCCACTCAGCGACAAGGGAATGTGAATGCAAGGAATTTGTTCCTTGCGCGCTTCTGACGGGACGAATTGCATCAGGAGGCACTCGCTGCATGGCTCCTTATCTTTGGAGTTAAAGTTCATGCAGGTAGGAGAATCCTCGAAGATAAATCGCGGGCGCCAGGCTTTGCGGGGCAATCGGCCGTAACCGCCTTGCTCAAGAAATTCCAACTCGAATTTGAGAACCTCCAGCAGGTTCCGCTTGTCTGTTGGCATAGCCCAATCCTCATTGCTAGTGTGTGCGCTCCTCTGTCCTTACGCCGTGACGCCGGTCACAGCACGTCGTGAGAGTCATCACCCACCCTTCACCGCGAGAATAACTCCCGCTGCTGGTCTTTTCCGGGAATGGATTACATCAATCTGTGATATGGGTCACAGCACCATCTGCGCGAAAGAGTTCAATATTGCAACATGTTTGGAGTATTCTCCTTGCGATGTTCGACGAATCTAATTCGATGGAGCTGATGATGAAGAGAATCGATCTTAAACTGTTTACGATTGCAACAGCATTTGTGGTTGCTCTTAGCTTTTCCATGCCGGCGCACGGGCAAGACGCGGCAACGCTGTTTAAGTCGAAATGCGCCGGCTGTCATGCCGCAGATGGAACGGGCAGCGCAATGGGCAAGAAGATGGGAGCCCATGACTTCACGAGCGCCGACGTACAGGGTATGACGGACGCGCAGCTCACCGAGACCATTACAAACGGCAAAGGCAAGATGCCGAAATATAGCTCTTTGACGCCCGAACAGATTAAGGGATTGGTAGCTTACATCCGAACGCTGAAGAAATAGGTCTCGCTTTCCGTAACAGCATGATGGCCAAAAGCGGCGGGGCGTTCGCTGCTCAGCGCCAAGTGTATCTTCGCGTGGGTGATTAAAGATTGAGAAGGGAAAGATAGGAGCGGCAGTTTGCTATGACTATGCGAGAACGCATCCGAGATTGGGCGCAGCCGATCTACTTTCTGGGCCAAAACCCAATCACTCTGACGGGTGCGGTGATCACGACGAGCACGGCGCTCACTACGATTGCCTTCTGGTTCTATGACTTTTTTCTGCCGGGGCCGCCGCATCCTTATATTGGCCTGCTGGTTTACCTGATCCTGCCCGGCATTTTTATCCTCGGGCTACTGCTGATTCCGATCGGAATCTGGTGGAGACGACGAAGTCTTCGCCACAGCGGGCATCTGCCGGAAATCTTCCCTGCTATCGATCTGCGCCTGCCGGTGGTGCGGCGCACGTTTGAATGGGTGGCGTTGGCGACGGTGGTGAATCTCCTGATTCTGGGAACTGCCTCCTACCGCGGGGTGGAGTACATGGATTCGGCGAGTTTCTGCGGCACCACTTGCCACACCGTGATGGCTCCGGAGTATACGACCTACGAGAATTCTCCGCACTCGCGTGTGGAGTGCGTCGAATGCCATATCGGGCCGGGAGCAGGGTGGTTTGTGCGCTCGAAGCTTTCCGGGTTGCGGCAAGTCGTTGCCGTAACGTTCCATACGTATTCGCGCCCAATTCCTTCCCCGGTGAAGTACCTTCGCCCGGCGCGTGAAACCTGCGAGCAGTGCCACTGGCCGCAGCGCTTTACTGGCGACAAGTTTCTGGTGAATACGAGTTATAAGGATGACGAGAAGAACACTCCGCAGACCGATGTCTTATTGCTGAAAGTCGGTGGACGAACGTGGCAGGGATCGGTCGGCATCCACGGTCATCATCTCGCTGAAGGAGCGCGGATCCGCTACATTTCGACTGATCCCGAGCGGCAGACGATTCCGGCGGTTTATTACACCGACGATCAGGGAAAGACTACGGAATTTATCTCCACTGACGCGAAACCAACTCAACAACAATTAGATAAGGGAGAACATCGGGTGATGGATTGCGTGGACTGCCACAACCGGCCGACGCACGTTTTCGAATTGCCCGAGAACGCGGTGGACAGGCAAATGTCGTTGGGCCGGATCAGTCCCGATCTGCCGTTTATTAAGAAAAAAGCGGTCGAGGTTCTGAAAGTTGATTATCCGGCGCGCGATGTGGCCAAGCAACGAATCATTGACGAGCTTAACAATTTCTACCGGACGAATTATCCGCAGATCTATGAGACGCGGCGCACGCTGGTGCAGCAAGCGGGTGATGAAGTGGCAAACATCTATTTGCGCAATATTTTCCCGGAGATGCGAGTGACCTGGGGCGTGCACCCAAATAATCTGGGGCACAACGATTCACCGGGTTGCTTTCGCTGTCACGACGGAAGCCATACCAGCGCGGACGGCCAGACGATTACCAATGATTGTTCTGCCTGTCATGAAGTGCTGGCGGCGGGAGAAGAGCATCCCAAGGTGTTGACGGATTTGGGAATGAAGTAAGGAGCTGAGGTGTCGAAGAGAACGCAATGGGCGGCAGGTGCAGTCAGACGATTACGGGTAATCATTTCGGCCGGGCTGATTACATTTTGCGTTCTTATCGTTGTTACCTCGACAGATGCGCGGGCGCGAGCACAAGCCAAAGCGCCGCAACCTCTCAAACAGGATGAAAGCTGCCTTGCCTGTCACGGCCAGCCGGGGATGACCTCGGAAAAAGGCAAGAGTATCTCGATCGATCCCGCGAAACATGCCGCCAGCGTTCATGGCATTTTGGGCTGCAAAGACTGCCACTCCACAATTAAGGACTATCCTCACCCCGTCAAAGTGGTCAAGGTTGAATGCTCGACCTGCCACGCCGACAAAGCTTCGCACGTGCCGAATAGCGTGCACAGCGCGCTGGGTGAGGCAGCTTGCGAATCCTGCCACGGCGAACATCACGAGGTTACGACTGCGGCGCAGTTGACCCCGGCAAAGTGCGCGCAATGCCACGCGGATGAGGTGAAAGAATTCAAGCAGAGTATCCACGGAAAAGCGGCCGCATCCGGCGACCCTGACGCACCCAATTGCATCTCCTGCCATGGACCGATCCACCAGATCCAAAGCTCGAGCGATGCGACCTCGCTGGTAGCCAAGAAGAATCTGCCGGACACTTGCGCCACCTGTCACAGCAACCAGCAGTTTCTGGCGCGGCATAACATCCCGTTCGCACACCCGGTGGAGCTGTATCGGCAAAGTGTTCACGGGCGCGCAGTGGCGGATGGAGACGGCGCTGCCGCAAGCTGCTCGGATTGTCACGGCAGTCACGGGATTCTCCCACCCCAGGATGCTCGTTCCAAAATTAATCATTGGAATATTCCCGCAACCTGCGGACAATGTCATGGCGAAATTGCCAAGACCTATCTTCAGAGTGTGCATGGGCAAGCCATGAAGGCGGGGGTGCGCGATGCCCCGGTATGCAGTGACTGCCACGGAGAACACCTGATTCTGGGGCCAAAAGAGCCCGCGTCGCTGGTGAACGCGTCGCGCGTCTCCATGGCAACGTGCGGCAGATGCCACAGCGATGAACGTCTGGCGTTGCGCTACAACCTGCCCGCCGACCGTGTTCCGTCTTTCGCCGACAGCTACCACGGACTGGCCATGCGGGGCGGATCGCAGAGTGTGGCCAACTGTGCGTCCTGCCACGGCGTACACAATATCTTTCCTTCGAAAGATGCTCGCTCCACGGTGAACGCCGCGAATCTTGCCAAGACGTGCGGAAATTGTCACGCCGGCGCAGGCGATCATTTCGCGATAGGGCCAGTGCACGTACGGACTTCGACTGGTTCGGCGCATCCGGTAGTGAAGTGGATCCGCTGGACTTATTTGGCGCTGATCCCATTGACCCTGGGTTTCATGATCGTTCATAACCTGGTGGATTTTTTTGCCAAGCTGATGCGCCGGCAAGCGCGCCATGAAAGCGGCGCAAAAGTATCACGGATGAATCTGAACTTTCGCCTGGCCCATGCCGGCGTGGTCCTTAGCTTTCCAACGTTGGTGTATACGGGGTTCGCGCTGAAATTTCCGGAGGCGTGGTGGGCGCGCCCGATGCTGTTGCTGGAAAGCCACTTCGCCTTTCGCGGCGCCGTGCATCGTACTGCGGCCGTGGTGCTGGTGGCTGCAACGCTCTATCACGTGATTCATCTGGCGATAAACAAGCGAGATCGGTTGTTTCTTAAAGCCATGCTGCCGGACGTGAAGGACGCCACCGATTTACTGCGGGTCTTTTCTTATAACCTTGGACTCACGAAAATCGGGCCGCGGTTTGCGAAATTCAATTACGCGGAGAAAATGGAATACTGGGCTTTCATGTGGGGCACGGTGGTGATGACGGTCTCCGGCCTTCTGCTTTGGTTCAATAATTTCACGTTGCGCCACTTCCCGAAGTGGGTGTCGGATGCGGCTACCGCCGTGCACTATTACGAAGCGCTGCTGGCGACATTTTCCATCCTGATCTGGCACTTCTACATGGTGATCTTTGACCCGCTGGTCTATCCAATGGATACGGCGTGGCTTAACGGCAAGGTTCCCGCCGATCATTACCGGCACGCCCGTCCGGCGTATTACCGCGCTCTGGAACGGGCACATCTGATCGAACTGCCTGAGGAGCCGGCGAATTCGGAAGAGGCGCACGAGGCTGCGGTCCTCAGCCCGATCGAGGATCCGGTCATAAAGAATTAGGGAGTTGAGGCCCGTGCGAGCGGCATGCCAGGCGCCACTGAGGATGAACCGGAGTCAGGCTTTTAATTTTTTGCGAATGATTGCAGCCAGGCCAATCAAACCAGTTCCGAGCAACGCCAAGGTGCCGGGCTCAGGATTAATGAAGGAAAGACCGCTGCCGGCTTTCGCGCTAAACACGCCGCTCGAGTTAAACGTCCCGAAATAGGTTTGTGAAGTGTATCCCATATCGGCGTGGAGCCCGGTCCACCAATTTCCTGCGAGGGTACCCAGGATCTGATAGTACCCAGGTTCTCCGGAAATCGGAGACCAGGTAACCGGACGAGTGAAAGCGCCGCTGAAGAGTGTGCCGCCTTGGGGCAAGCCGGAGAATATCCCGGGATTGATGCTGATGGTGAACGAACTGGAGGCGAAATTGAATGTTCCTCCAGCGATCAGATTTCCTGAAGACAGACCGCCAGTGGTAAGACTTAAAGTTCCGATATCAGCGCCCCTGAGGCCAGCCGAGAGGCTGACCTCGACGAGATTCGATACGAGGGACAGACCGGAAGCATTTCCCACCAGCGTGCCGTTACTGTTAATGACTTCCACTTCGCCGGCGAAGGCCGCGAGCGATAAGGCGAGACCCAATAAAGTTGCGAGAACAAATCGCTTCATGACCGCCTCCTGAGCTTGCGGATGGAAACCCCAGCCTTGAGAGATTGAATCTGCTCCAGCCTACCTCGGGCGGATCGAGGCTCAAAACTGCTGCACCAAGAGCACGTTTCAAACCATAATTGAAAAATTGTAACCCATTCATTTAGCTTCTGATCGGTCAAAGATTGGCAGGAATCCACAGGCTCACGGCGCAAAGCGTTGCACATGAGACAAGAGGTCGAGAGGATTTCGGAAACTAGGGACGCGCAGATAGATACCTGGCGGAGCTGCCGAACAGGGTGTTGCGTTGAGAAGTGCCAGGCTTCGAAGGGGCCGAGGAGGAAGCGGCCCCTTCGAACTTGGTTGCAGCTTTATGCCGTGATCAGTGACTCCAGAGCGATGCGGCTGGGGATGACCAGAGTCGAGCCAGTTTGCTGAATCAGATGCTGCTTCTTGAATCCGGCGAATAGACGGCTGACGGTCTCGCGGGAAGTCCCGATCATTTGACCAATTTCTTCGTGAGTGAGAGCCAGCTTCATCTGGCTGGGATTTCTGGCGTCGCTATTCTGATCAAGCCAACCCACCAGGAGACGCGCCAGTTTTTCGCTGGCCGAATCGGAAAGAATTAAGTCGCGGATTTCGCGGCAGGTGGAGGCGTAATCCGCGCTGATTTGCTGGGTGACCCACAGGGCCAGTTCGCCGTAAAGACGCATAAGGCGCAGCAAGTCGCTGTGGCGCAGGAAGCTGATTTCGCTGGGCTCCTGAGTCTCAGCCGTTGCTTCATAGTTGCATCCGGAAACCACAGCGGCCACTCCCAGTAGGCAGCCTGGTTCGACCATGCGCAGAATCAGGGTTCGTCCGTCACTGCCACAAATGGAAAGCTTTACTTTGCCTCGACGCACGATAAACACTCCGCGCGGAGACTGGCCTTCGGCGAACAGCACCGCTCCCGTTGGGTAGGTGGTGGTAAGGGATTCGTGCTCCAGGGCATCGGCGACTGCGGGAGACAAATCGCAGAAGGTTTTATCTAAAGATCCAAGTTTCCCACTGTGGTTTACGGTGTGAGCGGCCATATGTGTTGCCTCCGTTCACATACACTAGGGCAGGTTCTCCGCCACTCCTGACGAGAGTGGACCAAATGAAGCGAAAGCGGACCTAAATGCAACATAATAATGGACCTATCGGATTCTGAGCAGATCGTGTGGCTGGTTAGCGGTCGGCGTTGGTGCCAAAAAACTGGGTCCTTTCCCACAGTTATGTGTGATCCTCATCACCTACCGGCGGGTTACCGAAGGGCTCTCGGCGTGACCTTCAACCTTAAAGTTCAACCGGCTCAGCCCAGCGAGCTGTGAATGGTGTTGAGGAGGGCGGCGCGACCGAAGGGCTTTTCGAGCAGCATAATTCCCGGCTTGAGGACTTCGCGGTTCGCCATCAGTTCCCCGGTATAACCCGACATGTACACAACCTTCAATGTGGGATGAGAGGATTTGAGTTGCTCGGCCAGCTCCGGACCACTCATGCGCCGCATCACGACATCGGTTAACAGCAGGTCGATTGGATCGGGATGAGAGCGAATCCAGTCGAGGGCGGACTGGCCATCATTTGCCTCAAATACGGTATAGCCGTGTTGCTCCAGGAGCTGTCGAGTCAGCCCGCGCATAATCTCGTCATCTTCGACAAGCAGGATGGTTTTGCCGTGCGATTGGGGAGCGACCGTTTCGGCAGCAGGTTTGGATGCAAGACCAATCTTGTGATCCGCACTGGGAAAATAGAGCTTAAAGGTGGTTCCTTGCCCCGGCTCGCTGTAAACCAGAATCTGGCCACCACTTTGTTTGACGATGCCGTACACCGTGGCCAATCCCAGGCCCGTTCCTTTGCCCAATTCCTTGGTGGTAAAAAAGGGCTCGAAGATACGCGATACCGTGGCTTCGTCCATGCCGGTGCCCGTGTCGCTCACGGTGAGGAGGATATACCTTCCTGCCGCCAAGGATTGCTTTCGATCTGTGTAAGCTTCTTCGAATTTCACCTGGCGAACTTCCAGAATGAGCTTTCCGCCCCGGGGCATCGCATCGCGCGCATTGACCGCCAGGTTGACCACGATCTGGTCCAGTTGCCCGGGATCTGCCTCGATTACCGAAGAGGATGATCTAGAGACAATCAGAACTTCAACATCGTCTCCCAGCAGGGGCCGTATCAGCTTACCAATATCCTTCAGGCGATCATTCAGGTCCAGGAGCTGCGGCTGCACCGCCGAGGTGCGGCTGAAAGTAAGCAGCTGCCGGGTCAGCGCCTTGCCCCGGTCAATCGCTTTCCGGATGTTCTCAACATAGCTGGAAGTATCAGCAGCCGAATCGAGGCGGTCGCGCAGAAATTCCGTGCAGGCGTTGATGATGCCGAGGATGTTGTTAAAATCATGCGCCACTCCCCCCGCCAGCCGGCCGATGGCTTCCATTTTCTGGGATTGACGAAGCTGGGACTCAGTCCGTTTTTGGGCGGTGATGTCGCGCGCGATCACCGAAGCTCCGACGACTTCACCGATGGCGTTGCGCAAGGGCGACACCGAGATGGAAACGTTCAAGTGCTGACCATCTTTGGTGACTCGGATTGACTCACGGTGCTCGACGTTTTCCCCGGCAATAATTTGTTGAAGAATCTCGCTGATTTCGTCCGCGCGATCGGGCAGAGCAAGAAGGGAAATGTGCTTGCCCAAGACTTCTTCCAGAGTGTAACCGTACATGCGCTCGGCGCCGCGATTCCAGCTGGCAATGGTGCCGTCAAGATTCTTACTGAGAATCGCGTCTTCGGAAGAGTCAATAATGGACGCCAGCCGGGAGCGGTATTCGCCGATCTGTTCGACTGTCTTCCGATACAGTTCTTCGTTCGCCCGGCGCAGTTCTTCCGCGATGCGCTTGCGATCGGTGATATCGCGGATCGCGCTCAACACGAATGATCCGTTCTCGGTGGAGACCGGACTGAGGGCGATTTCCACAGGAAACTCCGATCCGTTACGCCGTCTCCCGTAGAGATCCAGGTCTGCGCCCATGCGCCGCGTTTTGGGAGCTTCCGCGAAGCCCTGACGATGGCGGTGATGCTGGGCGCGATAGGCCTCCGGCACCAGGATCTCTACTTTCTGCCCAATTAATTCTTCGCGGAAGTAACCGAAAAGCTCTTGCGCCTGGGAATTCACGTGAACAATGATTCCGTCGCCATCGACGGCAACAATGGCATCCGGCAACGCTTCGAGCAGGTCGGTAGAAAAAAGAGCATCAGCCATGGTTTTGACAGAGAGCGGAGAACGACTCTCACCGGGACCTGGGCGAGGCAGCATACATAACTCCAAGCTCAAAGTGACGTTTCTAAAATCTAATAGGAAGGTGCTGGCTTGTAAAGCCGCGGGGGAGGGCGGCAGTGTTTGAAAGGCGTCCACTGTGACCTAATACACATCACAGACGCTCATTCATCACCGCATTCCTGGAATCGATGGTGCTAGATTTCACACGGCTCGAGTTCCCGGATTCCGGGAAGCGTTCAAGCTCCGCTACACCGAGAGCCCCCGCCTGGAAATGTTTTTAACCTCACCATGAAGGAGATCTCCCATGTTTGCACGCATCCTGAATTTTGAAGTGAAGCCGGAAAAAAAAGATGAGTTTGTGAGAGTAGTAAAGAATGAAATCGTTCCCATCCTTAAGAAACAGACTGGCTTTCTGGAAATCCTGCCGTTTTTTCCGGAGAGGATGAAGGAGGAAAAGGTGGTGTGCGTCAGCCTGTGGACAACTAAGTCGGACGCGGAGCGCTATGAGAGAGAGCTGTATCCTAAGAGTCTTGAAATCCTGAAGCCGTTCCTGACAACTCCCGTGCGCGTGAACTACTACAAACTGGAGACTGCGGTGTGTGAGCACTTCGTCGAGGCGCTTGCCGCCTAGTAATCAAAACTTGCGCGAAACCCCGGGGCAGAGGCCTTGGGGTTTCGTTGTTGCGACTCTTCTACTTGCGAGGTTTTCCCACGCGCTGCGCAGTAAGAAACATCTTAGCCACGGTGTCCAGGTCTTTCGGTTGTACTTTCCCCGCCGGAATGCGCATGTGAGTGAGATCTTCCAGCTTCAGCAGCAAATCCACCAGCGCCATGGAGTCGATCAACCCGGAAGAAACGAGCGGAGTGTTTTCGTCGATCTTCAGGTTTGGCTTTCGAACCAGGCGAAGAATATGATCGATCATGTGCTGCGCTTCAGGACTCATGAGAATTCGCTTTCCCCCGCTTGGAGATTAGGTTCGAGATTGGATTGAAGATAAAGTTCGGAATGCTCTTGTAACAATTTGGCGCGGGTGGCGGAGCGAGCCGGCTTGCCGGCGGTACTCTTCACAATCCATTTTGGTGGTTTCAAGAAAATATTTCGCACAGCTACGCCGATTCCAGCGACTACCAGATTACGAACGTCGCGTTCAATCTCCTCTGCGTTTTCCAGAAGCTCTTCGCGCTCAACCTCTGCGACAACGACAATCTCATCCGTCCCAAGATCGGGATTGTACACGCCCATCGCTACCACGCGACCGTCGCGAATGGCGGAGTGACTGCCAGCAATCTCCTCGATGTCCTGGGGATAAAGATTTTCCCCGCCAACGATCAATAGGTCTTTTTTGCGCCCGACGACAAACAACTCGTCTTTTAGCAAAAATCCAAGGTCGCCAGTGTGATACCAGCCATCGAGAATCGCTGTGGCCGTAAGATCCGGACGGTTGTAATATCCTGCGAACAGGCTGTCGCTTTTGATGAGAATCTCGCCGACGTTTCCGTCATCGAGAAGCTCGCCGCTGTCCGACAAGATTCGCAATTCACAGTTCGGCAATAAACGGCCCGAAGAAGTAAGTGAAAGCGAGCCGGCGGCGCTCTCCGCGACCCGCGCGATCGAGTGTCGAACCCGAAACTGACGCCCGTCTGCCCAAATGCGGACGGGACCAGAGGGTCGACTTATATCGGATTGCGTGACCGCGAAAACATTCTCCGCCATGGCGTAGGACGATTGCAGGGCATGCTTCGCCAACCCGATCGAGGCGAAGGCAGCTTGGAACTCTTGCATGCTGCTGCTGCGAACCGGCTCAGAACAATTAATCAGCGAGCGCAGAGAAGAGAGATTGTATTGCGCCCATTGCTCTTGTCGTGTGCGCCGGGGGACGAATTGAAAGGCAAAATTCGGCATCCACGCCAAGGTGCATTTGTGCTCGGTGATGATTTGCAACATGCTTTCCGGATGCATCACCCAATCGACGGGCGATTGCATCACGATGGGCAAATGGTAAACCAGGGGTAGCATGAAGCAGGCTATCAGCCCCATATCATGGTAAAGAGGAAGCCAACTGTAAATGCTGTCAGTTGTCTCCTCGATTTTCAGAGCTTGTGC
>JBAVQD010000202.1:0-22366 GCA_049693675.1 Candidatus Sulfotelmatobacter sp.
CGCGATCCCGGTTTCCGCACGTATGCTCGACAAGAGTGGCCTGACTTGCGTCCGTTTGTTCTTACCACCCAGACCCTCGGCCAGGCTGAGAATCTCCCGCGCGGCAGCGCGCAGTGAAGATCGCAAACCACGTCCTTCAGCCAGCCACTTCCCGGCGCGATCCAGGGCTACCGCATGCACGCTGAAAGATTGATCAGACGTCTTCCTCGATGACTCAAGACTCTTGCGACCGTTCTCCCTCGCCGATTTCGCAATCTCTTCCACAATTTCCGGAAAATCCCTCGCAAACAGATATCCTCCCAGTTCCACGTTTCTTCCCACAATTTCCGCTCGCGTGATCACCCCCACTTTGCAGCGCACATCATGCCGGTCGAGCGCGGGAGAATAGTCCACGCCCATCCCCAGGAGCGAAGGCAAAGCCGCCTCCGCTGCCCGCCTTGTCAATACCACCAGATGTCCCTTTGCACCCGAGGGCGCACGTTCCGAAGGTACATCGACCATCGTCAATACTCCCTGAAATGCCCTCCGGTTCGGATGCCCTCGAACCTCCGGCATCGCCACCGCCATACTCTTCAACTCAATCGTCATCCTGTCCTCTATTCTTGTCATCCTGAGCGAAGACTGCGCTTCGCGAATGCGAAGCACAGCCGCAGTCGAAGGATCCCTGCCCCTCTTCACTGCCGCAAAAGTCACTGCGCTTAGCTGTCGCGGGCCGCTTCCAAATCCGGCAACCCCCGCATCCTTCTAACTTCGTTCACGGTCAGCACTCCGTTCTGCAGCAAAATCTGCTGAATCTGCGCTTCTTCCAGCGGATCCTGCGTCTCCAGCTCCGCAAACACAAACTCCAGATCATTCCATCCCAACCGTTTTTGGATCGCATCCCGAGTCAGATGCTCCGCCAGCAATCTCGCCGTCGGCACAATTGCCTGGCGAAATGCCATATCGTTGTATTCCTCCGCCGTGGACCGATTCACATCCCGCTCCACACCCAGGAAAAACGGCGGAATATCGAAGGCATCTGCAATCACACGCAGCAAGAATTCCTGCCACTGCAATCGCAGGTCGGCATCAGTGCCGCCTCCGAACCGCAGCACCTCCGGCTTGCTTTCGACCGATAGAATCGGCACTCGCCCCGTTCCCTCAATCTCGTCCTGCCACCACCGGATCAGCCGCTCGTGATGTTCCGGCGTCAAATCCTGCAGCCACAGCGCATACTGCACCACCGAGTTTGAGGCCAGCCGCGACGCGTACCGGTGCGCGCCCAGAAACGCGTTGATCGTTTCAAACGCAACTTCCAGCCGCCCCAACCCAAATGGCGTGTGCGTCCGCGGATTCAGACGAAGGTAAATCAGCTCATCGTCATCCAGCTTGATCTGGCTCTTCGGACCCGACTGATCCGTCACTTGCAAATAGCGCTGCCCTTGCGGCGACCCATCCCAATCCAGATTCATCCGGATCGACGATCCATCCACCGGCCATAAGAGCAGTGGGCGTTTCGCGTCGCCCGACGTTTGTACTTCGATCGCACCGTATCCGCCGACAATGATGTCTTCCAGCACCTGCTCCGAAAAAGAGCGGAACGAATCGTCCGGATTCGGCGCGTGAAAGTTCTGCGTGAGAATCTGCACCCGCTCCGCACCATCGGGAATCCCCTCTAGAGCAATTCCCTGTCGCGGCTGTATTCGCCAGCGCATCCCCGCGATGCGATCCTTGATCGTATTAATCGCTCGCCGCGGCACCGGAATCTCCGAAAACCTCCGCAGGTTGTAAGCCGTGGGCTTCGGCATAATGTCGCCGGGCGGCCCGTACGAGTTGAAGATGGAAGGCAACGGCAGTGTCCGCCGCTTCTTCTCAGCCTTGATCAGCGAAGACGAGCCAGTCGCAGACACTCCCGCAATCCGGCGCATCGCGCCGCGCAACGTCTCTCTAATATTCATAGAAGTTGTTCTCTAAAGATTCATGTAGGGACAGCCGCCCCCGGCTGTCCGTCGAGCGCAGCTCGACTCAGTTCGTGTGGCGCGGGTGCCCTCGCCCGCGACCTCTATCCCCGAGCGATAAACACGCCCCAACAAAAAAGCCCGCCATAGCAGGGCCTCGTTCGCAGAACACCGAGAACTACTATTTCACAGCGAGTGTATCCATTAGCAAATACATAGCAAATCCCCCCAGGACAACCGCCAAGCGAATCCTCTTCGGAGCAGCGAAGCCCAATGCCATCGTGAGCAGGCCAAGAATCGAACAAGTGCGAAACGTTAGATAGAGATCGATAACCTTCCAGCCGGGAAACTTCGACGTCGGATAACGGCGCATGTCGAAGCCGACGACCCTGAGATCATAGTGGGCAACTAACCACGGAACGCTTATCGACAATGTTTCGGCTAGCAGTGCTACAACACTAGCCGCCTTCCTCCACCCCGCCGAAGCTAGATTTGTTCGGAGCTTTCCATAACGGTACCAGCCGACTAATGTAAGGATCGCCGGCGGCAAAAACTTGATCCAGATCAGGCTGGCCTCCTGCCTCGGCCCGAACGAGTGAAGGTAGCGAAAGAGGAAGACGTAGGCCGCAACAAACGCCAAGCCTACTGCAAACTCGGTCACCGCCGACACGACTCTCTTCAAGCTCTTAACTCCCGCCGCGCCACTTCCGCAATCATCGGCATCTCCGCCGCCACCGCAATGCGAATCTTCTCTTCCGCCATCATGCTCAACGCGAACTGAACAGTATCCTGCCCTCGATCCAGATCGTCATCCACCACTGCCGTTAGCATCGGTGCAGCTTCCGTCACCTTCAACATGGCCGGCACAATTCGCGGATATCTCGCCGCCAGCAAAACCGCCGCGTCCACGCTCGCCTTCAGCGACACCGCATGAAACAACTTGATCTCCCCTCCCACTCGATATCCAAAATCAAACTGAAACGGATCACCCGGCTTCGTATAGGGCGCAACCGGAACCGGAAGAACAAATTTCGCAATCCCCGCCTGCTCAAACGCTTCCCGCATCTTCCCCAAAATCCTCTGTCGCCCGCTCACCTCGCGCTTGCCCCCAACCTTCGCCGCCTCCAGATACATCGAAGCCATCGCCTCAATCTCCCGCACCGGATCCTCCGCCAAACATCCCTTCGCCGGCGAAAGCTGAATCACATTCGAAAACGAATCCTCCAACCTGCGCAGCAAAACTTCACGATCATGCGTCGTTGCCAGTTGTCCACGAATGTCCCGCTCCAGTGCAGCCAGCATATCCACGTCCGCCTGCGGATCCAAACACCGCACCCGCCGCCAATCCCGCGTGAACCGTACCTCCGCAAATCCGCCGCCGTTTGCCCCAGGCTCAACCATTACCAGCCCAATATTGACAAACTCATCCTTAACCGCGTCCGGAACATACCGCAGCAAAAAGAACTCAAGCTGTCGCCGATCAGCCATCAATGCTCTACCCTGTGGTCCTCTGTGCCCTCTGTGTTAAAGGTTTTGGTTCTAAGCCACTTCCCTCCACTCCGGAAACGGCCTCCGCGCCGAAACCCGAAATGCCTCAATCAGTTCCCGCACCTGTTCTCGCCGCCCAATCAAAGTCCGCACCAGCTTCTCCAATTCGTCCCACTCCCCGCCGTACCACTCCGGAGGAATCTCTCCCGCCACACTCCACACCACATCCTGATCCATCTTCTCGATCCGCGAAAGCCACGGCTCAAACGACTCCCATCCCCGCACGCGCTCATACACTTCGTTCCGCGCATACACTCCCCGCAGCGGATAATCCGGAAACGTCCACTCCCCGGCGTTGAAACAATATCCCTGATCAATAAATGCAGCCGTGTATTTTCGCTCCCGCAATTTTCTCCAGAACGCCGCCTGCCTTCCATTCGCATTTCCCGTCCACTTATCGATCACCAGCATTCCGGCAAACGTTTCCAAATTCCGCACCAGCCCAAACATCTCCGCCGGAAGATAATCGAACACCTGTCCTTCCAGCGGACTCACCGCATACCGCGATCCGAATTGTAGTCCCGCCTGGCACCGGATCGTGTTATGCGCTAGATGAATACTCAGCTCGTCCGTATGCTCCACCAGCCACTCGCCCACCTCCACAACTTCCGTTCGCGGCACCGGCAATCCAGCACGCTCCGCCAACCGCGTCGCCAACATTTCATTCGTCAGCACTCGCAAGTGCTGCGGGTTGTTCCGGAACTTCACCACGTAGAACTGCCCGTCGGAGCAGCGCATCAAATGCCCTTGCGCTCCACCCCGCATTCTCCTCACGTGTTGGACCGCTTCCACCAAGCTCGTGTGGCGCGGGCGCCCTCGCCCGCGAAATCAGTAGATGCCGTTTCCATTCGACAACAGAGCCCGTCATATTACTCTAACTGCTTATGATTCCGATGTGACAGTTGAACTACCCGCTACTCCATTACCAGGCTCGCCATCTCCAACCCTCTCTTCTTGTAACCTCGCCCCACATCTTCCCTGCGCACTGCCAACGCAATTGCCATCGCCATCACGCAATCGTCATGCGCCCCATCCGCCGCCGCTGCATTCCCGTCCGCCCGCCGAACAAATGTCCGACACTCCTCCAGCAATCGCGGACTATGGAATAAGGTCGGCTCCGCCCCAAATACCGCCACCATATTCTCGATCATCCCCGGACGCGTCGCCGCCGACGTCAGCCATCCCAACTGCCCATCTTTCGCGAAGATGTTCCCATACTCCATATCTCGCAAGTGAGCCAGCACTCCATACCCATGATTATTTCGTTCCACCGCCAACAGAGCCTGCCCAAAGACTTTTCCTAGTTCCACCACCCGGCGTGCCAGCTCCAGCGGCGGAAAATGTCCTCGCAGCTCAGCGCATTGCAATCCAATGGTCCGCTCAATCACCTCTGCGCAAGCGTAGTCTCCCTGAGACCCTCCTCCCGCGGAGTCGACCCCAATGATGTAGCGCCGCCCTTCCTGGTGCGGAAACCAGACAACCAGCCGATCATTATCCTGCGATCGCAATGCCGGCGCAGCACCAGCCGCCGCCGTGCCAATCGCTTCCAGGTCAAACACGCACTCCCCAGAAGCGAGAAAACACGAGCTCGGATCCTCCGCATATTCTTGTCCCGCTAGATTGCGCAACGTCGCCCATTGCCTGCGCCGCCATTCAATCTGCTCTCGCTCCAGTCCGTGCAGCTCCACCAATTCTTTCTCTTCCTCAGTCAACACCAGAATCTCCCCACGATTCCAGATTCCCCGATAGTTCTTCTCATACCACCAGGGGAAAAAGTGTTTCGTATACCCCGTCTCGTCCGCTTTCTGCCACTCTTCGTAGAAAACCCCGGCGGTACCGTTCGGTGTAGATTCCAGCACGATCTCGCCCCCCGGCGCCACCGCCGCCCGCAAAGATGCCATTGTCTCCGCCGCGTCGCAGGGCCAGCGGGAGACCTCCGAGCAATGGAGGTAATGAATAGTCATCCCGCGCCCCGCGTTCGCGTCCGCCACTTCCACTCGGTACTCGCTGTCCAGCAGCGGAAACACAAGTTGGCGGACATTCGCGCGCGAATAGATCAGCGCGCCCTTGCGCAACCCTTCGGGCAGTTTCTCCCAGAAGCGCCGCACAATACCAAAAATCGATTCCGCCGATTCCAGGCTGTGTGCAACCTGCACCGTCAGCCGGCCCGGTCGGGTTATCGTCTGTACGAAGTATCTCGCCGCAATATACGTCGTAATACCCAGTTGGCGGGCCTTCAGCACAATATTTTGTTTCGTGCACCTGCGGGAATACTCCAATTGCGGCCGGTTCAATTCCAGCGACTCAATTCCCCCCTCCTTCACCCGAATCTTCAACCACTCTGCAATCAAGAAGTCTCGCAGACTTTGCTCGCCTATTTGCGCAAGCCGCCGGTCGAGAAATGATCCGAACTGTCGCAACAGGTAAAGATCGTCCTCCACAGTTCACCTTTCGGTTTCGCAACCTGCATGCGCCATAACCTTGTTTGTTGTAGAGATGTAGCGCCCCGCTAACAGTGGCGCTTCATACCTCCGGCGAATCTTCATTCCTCATCCTCGCGTACTGCCGGATTCCGTCTCGCAGAATCAGACTCCGGTCCGTCAGTTGGTGCAGCCCCTGCCAGTCTCGTTTCAAATCCAGATTCGGGTCATACCCAGATTGCGCGAGAAACCTCCAGCGCTGGTCGTAGGATCGATTCCGTTTCGCTCCATGAAAAAGATGGTTCACCAGCCCCGGCAAGTAACCCACATTCCGCCTGATATATTTCTCCGCCCGCTCTTGCCATTCCCGGCACCGCTGGATGTACGCCGTCGAATATCCCGAGTACAAAGACCGATGCACCTGCCCCACCAATGCAGCCGCCATGTGCCAGTCGCCTTGCCCCAAAATCGCATGATCGATCAGCATCCCAACACTTTCCAGCGCGCTGCGCTTCGCCGCCCACGCGAATCCCGGATGCCAGAACTGCCCACTGTGCACGCCGTAATATCCGTATGCCGGCTTCTGCGCCATAAACTTTGGCTCATGCGGGCTCGGCTGATCGGTTACCCACTTGTATAGAAACCCCGGCGTCGTCGTCAGCGGCTCATAGTTCGGCCCTACATCCTGCGCATGGCTGAACATCTGCAGCACGTCATAATGCTGCAGTAGCTGCAGTGTTTCTTGCGCCCAATCCGGCCGGCTGAATTTAACGTCCGCATCAATCCACGCCACGTATTTCGCTTCCGCCGGCAAACGCTGAATCAGCAGGTTCAGCGCATTTTCCTTGTGCCAGATTTCATGACTCGTTCGCAGTTGCAAATGCCGCGGATTCCCCGCCTTCGTCACCTCAAACTGCCGCCCACCAAACGCCACTTCCGCCGTATACAGAATCGCTCCCGCCGCCGCGCACTCGCGCTCGAACATCCAATAGTTCCAGTAACGCGACCGCCAGCGTAGCGGATTCTCCAGCATCGTCACTACATGCAACTTGTCAGGAAATACATGGATTCCCGGCCGCCCCTGCGATGGGTGGTCAATGTAGTCCGCGCTTTCACGCCCTTCGTGATGTTGCAACTTCCACTCATCGCTCACAAATCATCTCCTGGACAAACATCCCGGCAGCCTACTTCAGCAGTCCTGCGCTTGCCCAGCGCGCGAACTTATCATGCAGATGAACCCGCAACCCGGCCGTCGCATGATCCAGTTCAGTGTTGCCAGTTTTCGCTGTGATGCTCGCGTTGAACGAACTCACAAACTCATCTGCCGTGAGCGGAGGTTGCTTCTTCGCTTGTTTCACTGCCATCGTCATCATCGCCGGGGAAGCACTAGGATTGACCAGTGGCACAATAGCCGCCATCGACTCCACTTCCGAAATCAACAGCCCCACCACCGCCGTAATCTTCGCCTGCGTCGCGGCATCTTGAATGTGTAACGCCGGCAGCAAACCATTCAACGTCGCCTGCACCGCGTTCATCGCCGCCTGAATTTGGTTCAGCAAACCCGGCTGCGCCGTCGCATCCGCCTTCTCATACTGGCTGATCAGCGATTGCATCAGCTGCAAATCAGCTCCCGCCTGGGCCCCCGCGCTCTGGATCGTCTGCAAATCGCCAGCCGTAACATCTTTCCCCTCCAGCGTCGCCACCAGCGTCACAAGATTCGCCACCGCCGGAATCAGCGCTTCCACAATCTGCTCCGCCTCGCCCATCCACGCCGTCGAACACGCCGTCAACATCAGGCTTAACGCCAATACTGTCGCTATCAACGCCTTCCCGATCTTCGCGTTCTTCATAGTTCGCCTCCGGATTATGTAATTCCCGCCCAAAAGAAAATGGCACGGCTTCCGCCGTGCCCTCGCTTGCCAAAAACGTTCTTCAGTTTTTTATCTTCTTCCCTCGCATTCTTTCTCCACGATTTAGGGCTCACTCATTGCAGTTCAACTACGAAATCGTCCTGCCGCGTATTGCCGTCTACGTCCAGCCCCAGTTGTCCGAGCATACTGGAACTAAACACCCAGAGCCTGCCGTCTTGACTCACCGTACCGATTGCCTCTTCACCGTTGAAATAGAAATCGAATGGCCCCGCATTGGTAGTCCCGCAGCCTGCGCTGTTTCCCATGCCGAGGATGAAGTTATGTCCAAAGCGTTTTAGTATCCCGTTTTGTAGGAGTGCGTAATTCTCATTCTGGCCAGGATATGTCCAGGTTGATGTTGTGCTGGAACTCGAGTAGTTATTCTGCGACGACGATCCCACGATCGGCTGCGTGTCTCCCAAAGTCGCATTCCGCCAACTGAAGTGGTCCTCGCAATTGCCATTGATTGCGCCAAAAGAACTCACCGGCGTGCCACTGGACGCATTCTGCGGAGCAAACTGGAAGAAGCTCGGATTGGAGATAGTAACCTCGTTATGGTAACCGAAGGTATTGTGTCCCTCGCACAGAGAGCTACCGCCCGTAATCGTGCCAGTGCAACTCACCGCATGGGTTGTTCCTGTCTCCCAGAAATTACTCCCGGTTCCACAACTCACTCCGGTGGAGGCGCCGCTCCACTGCCCGTACATTCCGTCTCGCATCAAAAAGCCGTCATGCAAGTACATGTTGTGGCAACCCGAATCAATCACTCCTCCGGTCCATGATCCAGTGGCCGCAACCGTACCAGCGTAGGTGTTGTAGACCGCGCATGCCGCCGGGCTCAACTTCGCTGCGGCGATATAGATTCCAGTACCCTGACCAGAAGGGATAGCCATCGAGATGCCGGAGCCTGTTGTTCCGGCATAGTTGGCCGTCAGGGTTCCGGTGGTGCCGCTGGTAATGGAAGCCATGTTGTAGACAACGCCGTTGATCTTAATGACTTGATTGACGTATGAGCCGTCCGTAGCCAGCGCTGCGCTTCCGCTCACCGTGAAATTTACCGATCCATTGGTGACGCTGATCGTATCCGTGCCAGACGTGATCCCTTTTACATTCGATAGTGGTACCGCAAACACGTTGTCGCTGATGTCGTGGCTCAGGCCTCCGCTATAGATCTGATTGAAACTGGCGCCATTCGGCAGCCCGGAGCAACTCGCTCCGAAGTCGTACAGGGTGGTCTGAGTTAAGGTTGGTGAGTCGCCCACCACTCCATCCCACGCATAGGTGACTTTATAAATCGTGGGGTCGCCGCTGTTTGCCCCTTCCACAAACGCTACGGTGGGATCTTGATTGCTGAAACTCAACAGTCCGCACGGCGTGGGATGCGCCCCCGAACTCGACGACGACGGAAATGGTCCCACTACGGTTGGCAATCCTCCAACGATCTTTATCGCCTCCACAAATGGACACCCACCGTACGTCGCCGACAGGAAATATACTGTCGCGTTCGCGCACGCCGTCGAAGTATCGGTTCGTCCAGTACAACTCCATCCTTCGTCATTGTCTCCACCAGACGCTGTTGAACTCGGTGAATGTCCGGATAGCATCGTCCCGTCGGACGCCCTAAGCATTGGATCAACGCCCGAAGGATTGATGCTCGTGTCGTATCCGATGCTGTTGTAACAACCGTTCCCGCTTCCGTTCGCCGCACCCGCTGTGCAAGTCGTCCCCGTGGAAGAAGCCGTCGAAATCGGCGGCGTGTTCGGCGTCTGCACTACCGCACTGCTGATCGAGGAACAGGGATATAGGGGCGGCCCGCAACTCGCCGTGCCCGTTCCCAGCTTGAAATAAGATCCCGGCTGGTCCAGCCCGTACACCGCATACCCCTGGTACACGTGCGCCCCAATTTCCCATCCGCTCCCGAAACTGTTCTGATTCACTCCATTGATGTCGAGCTCATACGCCGCTCCTAAGTTCTGCCCTGCATCCACCACCGGCGAATTCTTGGTCGGACGAAAATCCACCCCGCCTCCGGACGAAAAACTGCTTGTCGCGGGAAACGTGTAGTAATCATTTCCGTCCGTTCCCGTCTCCTGCGTCCCGCTGAGCAGCCAGTTCACCAGTCCCGTATTTGTCCGGATCGTCGCTCCACTCGCCTTGAAATCCTGAATCAGATTCGTAATCTCCGTCCCGCCCACCGGATCTATATTCGTCAGCTCATTCAAGTGCCAGAAAACTCCCCACGGTACTCCCCACACTGACTCTTTCCACACCAGCGCCTGAATCTTCTGATTCAAACTCGCCGGCGGCAATCCCATCCACGAAGGATTCACTCCAAAACTCGTAATATTCTGTACGTTGAAGCCGTCTGCGTAAGTGTCCTTCACTCCCAGATCTTGCTTCAGCGCTCCGCGTGCGCCTTGATACGGCACGCCCTCCACAATTCCCTGCATCGCCGTTGTCTCATACCCTCCGGGATACACATATACCGGCGTCGCCGGCAGCCCCGTCAAATTCGTCGTCATCCACTGCCGCGACAATGTAATCTCGTCCGTCGTCAATCGCGTCACATCCAACTGCAAGTGATAAACCGCGCTTCGCACATCCTGCCCACTCACATCCGCCAGATCCTGTGCCAGCAAAGCCTTCGCCGTGTACGCCGAACACCCTGTCCCGTAAGGTCCCTGGCATGGCGTGAAATACGACGTTGTATATTTTCCCGTAGCAGCCAGCGCCTGCTGCAATCCTGAGATCGTCCCCTCCGTCTGTCCCTGCGCCAGGTTGTAGCTCACACTGTCACTCGCGCCCGTCACCGTGATCGTCAGCGTCTTGCCGCTGATACTCAAAGTCGCCGCGCTTCCCGTTCCCGTGTATTGAATGTCCAGCGCGTCCGTATTCGTGTAGTAAGTGTGTGAAATGGAATGCGAAGTCACGTCTCTTCCCGCGTTAATCCATCCCTGTATTTCCGAAATAATCGGATCGATGGTCGCGCTGTACCCAACAGTAATCGCCGCACCCACCGGCACTCCCGCCGCATCTGCAACCGGCAGCACCGTATTCTGGTAATAGGTATCCGCTCCCGGCGTCATCCCCGAATCGTCCACCGTCAACGTAATCTCCGCTGGATATCGCTGGTACACCTGCACCGCCGGCGCCGTATCCGCCGCAATATTTCCTGCTCCCGCCGTCGGACCGTCTCCGCTGGTCCACTCCACATCCGTCGATCCCGCCACCGCCAGGCTCGAAGCATAAAAATGGCAATAGGAGTAGGTCACCACTCCCGTGTTATCCACCAGCGCCCCGTCCCGATTAGCGTAGGCCTTGTCGTTCACCATCGTGATCGACGTCGCCGCCCCATCAAATCGAAACGCATCGTAATTGAGGTGCCCCTCCGAGTTATAGATTTTGATATCTCCCGGCCCCGGTGCACTTTCATCCACATAAAATCCCAGCGGCTGCGTTCCCTGAGGAATCATCGAGTCAGCCTCCATATTCGCGAAAACCAGATGATCGCTTGCTCCCTGCACATAAACCCCATACTGATCGAACCAGTTCACCAGAAAATGCTGAAACGTCAGCCATGACTGCCCATTCACGTTAATCACCGGAACATTACTCAGCGCCATGGGCACAATCGCTTCGTTATAAAAGTTAGCCGGATTTCCAGACGCTGCAAAAACGTAGAGGTACCCGTTTGCCAGATAAAAATCTCCCGCCGCCGTCAGGTTCGACGACACCGCCCCCACCTTCTGACCCCAAACCGAACCAAACAAACAAAAGTTAATCGCCGTATACGTCGACGGCACCGCCGCCTTCCACGCATTCCCCGTCACTAGCACCCACGCCGTCGAAGGCACCGCGTAATATCCCGTCAAGTTCGGCGCCGCTCCACTCCCGTAAGCATCGAACGTAATCGGATTTCCCAAACTTCCCGAAGAACCAGGCGCCAGGCTCTCATTCCAAACATCCCCGCGCTTAAATAAAATCGAATCCCCAGGCTGAAACGTCTGCCCGTTCACATGCGCGATCGTCTTCCACGGCGCTGAGATAGACGTCGCGCTGTTCGCATCATTACCGGTGCTCGAACTCACGTAATACGTCGTCGCCCACGTTACGCTGGCGTACGTAACGAGCATGATGGTGAGAATCCGTCTCATATCGTTAGATTTCCTTCGTGTAACTTCGTGTCCTTTGTGGTTGCGGGCTTTTCTCTTCCAATAAAAAAGCCATCGGCTCTCGCCGATGGCCCGCAACTGTGCGCTCGTTACCCCTCTCGTTCCGCCTCGTCCTGCGTGTTGTCTGCGCTGTCGAGATCGTCGTAGTCCACCAGTCCAGCGTTCGCAGAAGGCACCGGTCCAGGCTGAGTCACTCGGCTCTCTGAAGACGCAGGCGTAGCCAGCTGTCCGCCCTCAGAATCCGTGCCATTCCAATTCGTGATCGCTGGGTTCCGGTCACTCTGCTCAAATGCCTGCATGCTGGATGGTTCCCCCGCTTCCGGATCAATCGCATAGCCCATAAAGTTTTCCCCTCTCAAGAATATGTAGACCCAAAGAAATGAATGTGGGGACAGCCGCCCTCGGCTGTCCATTCGAGCGCAGCTCGACTGCCTTTCCCTGCATGCTCAAAATCACTCGCAAAGCGCCCAATAAAAAAGCCACCAGCTTTCGCCGGTGGCCATCCCATCCTCACCGCCAACCCTAATGAATCTCCCAAGCCATAATCGTCGCCTGCGTTGGATTGTCCGCCGGAATCGTGATCCCATTGTTCAGCGTTCCCCCCGCCGTCACACTCTCTGCCGTCCCACTGCTCCCGCCCAGGAACGTAAACCCCGCCGACGTCCCCCCATAAACCTGGGCGCAAGCACTAATACAACTACTCGTAATCGCCAGATAATATTTTCCCGGCTGCAGCGTCGCGGCCGCGGTCCAGCTCAGCGTCTTCCATCCCACACTTGGCGCAAATGTCGTCCCCGCAGTGCTTCCGATGTGCGCCACGAGGCTCCCCGAACTGTTCAGCACGCCAATGTCGTATGTGTTGCTCGAGTTATCCGCGGTCGAAACGTCATACGTAACTTGCGTCGTCGTCAGCGGAAACGTGAGCACTACACCCCAAACCTCTGCTTTATTCGCCGTAGTCGAGAAGCTGATCGCCGTCCCCGTCGTGTTCGTAGTGAGCCAGGGAATCGAATACGCTGCGCTGCTGCTTACACTCGAACCCGGCATATCCAAAAACATCTGCACCGTCGCGCTTCCCGAACTCGCCTGCAAAACTCGCCCCAGCACTTGTGTTCCGCTCGGTTGCGTCGCTCCCGCATCGTGGCACAAAGGATAAAATCCGCCGTTCGCCGTACTCGAAGGCACAACAAAATCCCCCACTACAGTCGCCGCTCCGTCAAAGCTGCAATAGGCCGACCCCATTCGCGCCAGTGTCACCACTCCCGAAGTTCCCGCATTCGCAATCACCACCCCGATCGCTCCACTTGTCAGCGCGCTCCCCGGCTTAGCCGCACAGCCCGCCGTAGTAAGCACCGCTAACCCGTTGATGATCGTTCCATTCGTCGCATCGTTGCAAAGTTCGTAACTCTGATTGGCGAACTTCCCTAACTCAAATCCGCTGCCACTCGTAGAATTCCCCGCCGCGTAAACTGTCCCCGGTCGCAGTCCGCTGCCGGTCCCCGCATTGTTGAACGATCCCACGTTATAAGTCTGGTCGATCCACGGCTTGAAATTGCTGCTCGCATCCACCACCCACTTCAACCCGCTGTTAACCCAAAAACCCAACCCCGGCGCCGTTCCAGCCGCCGAATTTTCACTTCGCACTACTGCATAGTTATCCGTCGCGTCATATCCCAGCGAAGTCCGCTGCCACGTCGAGCTGTTCGTGTAAATCGAGTACACATGCAAGTTCTGCGCTGTCGCTCCATACTCGCCCACGTCACTCGCATCTTCCTGAAACAGATT
Organism: Candidatus Sulfotelmatobacter sp.; assembly: GCA_049693675.1. Classification (GTDB taxonomy): domain Bacteria; phylum Acidobacteriota; class Terriglobia; order Terriglobales; family Acidobacteriaceae; genus Sulfotelmatobacter. Next base: position 13,773 of record JBAVQD010000202.1, read on the forward strand.
GGAAAAAAACGAACTGCTCCCCGTCGTCGCCACTTTTTGCGGAGCACCCGCGTTCGCCGAAATGTAAAAGTTCCCGTCGTTCGAAAGACCGAAGGATGAAGTCCCCGCGCCCGCGGCCGCCATCGCTGTCCCCGGAACCGCCGAACTTACCGCCCATGGCCCCGCCACCAGCAACTGCCCGTTCACCGTAAGATTTCCGCTGAACGCTCCCGAGGACGCCGCAATCCCGTTACTTCCCGTATAAGTCAGCGTTGAACCGTTATCCGTGAGTCCGCTGTCTCCACTCACCGCCGTCCCATTCGCCGAATACATCGCTACCTGCGCCGCAGTCCCGCTGTTCACCGTTCCCGATCCGCCTCCGCCTCCGCAACCCGTACAAATTCCCGTCACCGTCAAATTCCCATTAATGTGCACCGGCACGTTGAACGTCTTCGCGCTCGCCGTCAGTCTCTCCAGGTAGCTGGAATTATCGCCCGCATTTCCGATGTAGTTCGAAATCGCTACCGGCGACCCAAATGCCAACTGCTCTGCTCCCGGAACCGCCGCAACATCCAGTCCAATGTAAGTATCACCAGGATCGTTCGGCGGACGGAAGCCGATCGTGGCCAGCGTCTTCGCAAAATTGGAATCTACCAAAGTAATAATGTGATGCGGCTGGATGTTTCCTATTCCAGTCGTAGGATATTCAAAATTGATTCTTCCCTTCACTCCGCTGCCCGTGCCATTGTTATAACTTCCGTCCTGAAACAGCAGCCCACCAACCGGCGGGTAGTCTCCAGTTACTTTCCCTTCCAGGCACTGCTCCCACACCCCACCAAACCATGAGCCGATTGCTGCTGCATCTCCGCAGTCACGAACTTGCAGCGTCGGCAGCGCATTCCACTCCACCGAAACTACATCCGTCGGTTCGGTATCGAACGAAGCCACCGGATTGTAGTAAGTAGACGATCCATCTCCCGAAAATACCGCACTCCCCGGCCAGAAAGGCAACAACGGTTGCCAGCTCAGCGATTGAATCGTGTAACCAGCCGTGTTCGCTCCTGCCGCATCCGTATAAGTACAGACTAGTCCCGAACACTGTGCCTCGTTCACGCCCACACTTCCGCACGCAGTCACGCTTCCACCTGTACACGATCCTTTAATCGGAAAACTCGGAGCATTGGCCGTCAAACTGGTCGACGGTTGCATGCGCAGAATGTCGTAGACCACTATGTCCCCCGCACTCTGCGGCGGAATATGCGGCCATTGCACCGACACATTGCCCGCTCCGCCATTGGTGAAAGTAACTCCTGCAAGCAGCGGCGCACTATAAATTCCCGCCGTAGTGTCGTGCGCAATCACGAAATAGTTCAGCTGCGTCGATCCCGAAGTTCCACTGAAAGGAAATGACACTCCATGCCCTGCCGGCTGTTCGCCGCCGTGCACCGTCAGAGGTTGCACGTTGGCCTCATAAATAATTCCCGTCGCCCCGAACGAACTGCCCAGATAAGGATTTGGACAAGGTCCCGCGCCCTCTTCCATATAAATGTTGTCTAGCTCAGTTCCCCCGTAATTGCCCAGGATCGTCGTGGTGTTCACACCCCACATCCCAAAGCCCTGCATCACCGAGTCTGTCACCCGCGTCACATTGTTGGAGTAATTTGTGACTCCATTCCCCGCGCACTGCGGACTGATGTTCGCCTTGTCGATCCAAATCACCGGCGCGCCCCAATTCGCCGCGTAAACATACGAACCGCAGTGATTGGCCGTGCAGGTTAGCCCCTGAGTTCCATCCGCATCGAAATTCCGGATGGTCGCAGCCTCATCGTCGTCCATCACAAAAAATTGATTGAAACTTCCCCCGCCTCCCGCCGAAGACTTGATGTCATCCATCGTCCCCGGCATCGCATTGTCTTCCACTGCGGCATTTTCAATGGCGATCGTTCCCGGACTCGCAACCGACGCCACATTAGCCGCAGTCTGGTTGTATGTAATCGAGGTTCCCGAAACCGTCACCGGCCCGTGATTCCCCCAATACCTCGGATTGTCCGTAAAGTTAATGTTGACCCGGTCCCCTGTCTGAATCGTGCTGCAAGCGGAAACCGTCGTGATAGTCACCACATTTGTCTGCCGCTGAGTATTCAGAATCAGGCAGCCATCGGCATGCACCGTCGACGTAAAATTCACTCCCCGCAACGTGATCCCACCATAGTGGTTAGAGTTCACCTGATCGCCCAGAAACATGCATCGGTCTCGCGTCGAGCACGAGAGCAGCGTTCCATGGCCCTCGATCAGCGACCGGCTGCAGTGCGCAAAAATCGATCCATAAACCGGCAACGCACTCGCAGTTGCGCCCGTCGCCGGAAGGATCACATGCGCATTCGGATTTCCCGAGTTCACTCCCGAAGGCAAACCACAAGCATCGTTAATCGCCTCCTGAATCCCGCTCGACGCGCTGCCAATCGTATAGCCGGCCGAGTGCGCATATTTTGGCGTGAACACCACCGTCCCCGAAGCCCCACCCGGTGTGCAAGTCCCTCCCTGCGCCAAAACCGGCTCCGCCGTTCCTCCACCACCTTGCACATACATGAAATACATCTGATACGAACTCGTATCGATTCCCATCGGGCACGGCGCCAGCGTTACCGTCGCCTGCAGCCCCGCCGCCAGGCTCCCGCTCGGCGTGGCGCTCCAGTTGTCGCTCCCCGTCACGTATCGCACTCCACTCAGGTTATTCACCGTCATTTGCGAACCCGCCGGTTGCACAATACTCTGGCTTCCCGTAGGACTTATCGTTACTCCGCCTGATCCGCCGCCCGGCGCTGCCGGAGCATATTGTCCCGACGCTGAAGAATAGGTCAGCACCTGCCCGTTTGCGGGAGTCCCCGCCGCCACCGGCACACTCTGAATCGCGGTCGCGTTCGCGCTCGATCCGCACGGCCCCCACGCTCCGCTTCCCAGCAAGCAATTCAGCCCCGAAGCCGTGCCGCTTCCTAACTCGTTCGTCGGCACCAACCCGGCTATCAGGTCTGCCTTCACTGTCACGCTCGCATCCACATATTGTTTTGGAGCCGATTGCAGTGGCGCTGTCGGATTGCCGCTCAATGTCAATGGCCCCGTCATCGCGCCGCCCGCGGTTGGCAGATAATTCCCCGCTCCCACTGCCTCGATAGACGAATCCACGTACGACTTATTCGTTACATCTCCCGCCCCCACCGGCGTCGGTACATTCGGCGGAGTAGAAAAAGTCTTGGTCCCCGTTACTGTCTCCGTTCCCGACAAATGCACCACCGCACTATCGTTCGCCTTCCCAGCTAGCTCCGAGTTCACGTATTGCATCGATACCGGTTGCGCAGCCGTTCCGGCTCCCGGCGTCGTTCGCACCATCGCCAAAGTTGCCGGAGAACTCGTCGGGACCACCCAATCTTCGCTTCGCACTTCCCCCGGCCCTAACTGGTACACCACCGTGTAATAAACGCCCGCCGGAGTTGCCCCCGCGTTCGCCGCGAGTGCCACATTCAAAGCTCCGCTCGTTCCCAGCGTCACATCCAGCGCCCCCGCCCCCACCGCGGTCCCGCTGGCCGTCACGAACGCCGGCCACGTAATCACCAATACCCCCTGCGCCGCTGTTCCATCCGCCAAATACACGGTGTCGACCACGCTGGTCAGCGTCGGACCGCTCTGTGGACTGGGAGCTGCTCCATTCACCGCAGGCTCGCCCGCCCGCCCCTTAGGCTCGGAAGGACTCGTCGGATTCTCCCCATTTTTCGCGGCAACTTCACCCGTCACAAGCCGAACCCCCGATGCCGCCATCACCACCGCAAGTACCAAATAAAAAAGCCGCCCCGCCGGACGGCATATCTGAAACATACTTCCTCCTCAATCTTGTCATCGGGAGCGAAGATTGTGCTTCGCGAAGACGAAGCGCAATCGCAGCCCAAGGATCCCTCGTCCCTTCAGACCGCTGTCTGCCCAACAACGCATTTGATTGCTTTACGATAACGCTATACGGTCTACTTGAACGCTACTCTCAACTCCGTCCCTGTAAGAAATCTTTTACGCTCCGTACATAGACCTCGGCAAAATCCGCCACCGGCCGTCGCGCCTCCACCAACTGCATCGCATCTTCCACGCTCCAGCCCATCACACCCAATAGCGCCAGAGTCATCATCGGCGCTCGGTGTACTCCCGCCGCGCAATGCACCAGCAACTTCGTACCATCTTCTTCCAGCGCTGCCAGGCCAAAATCCACGCCACGCGCGAATATTGCGCTCGGCTTCGGTTCAAAGTCATCGTCCACCGGATTCCAACACACCGCGATTCCATGCCGCTCTCCCAACGGCGTGTCGTCAAACTCGATCTGCATGTCGATGATGTGCGTCACTCCGGCGCGCGCTACCGCCGCCATGTTCTCCGCTGTCCAGATCCCCCCGCCCACGCCAATCCGTTCCGTCACCCACGTAATGTCAATCCCCATCTTAGGCCGTGCAACCCGAACCTTTCTCCCCGCCGTATTTTTCCCAGAGCTCCGAACTTTCCGTCTTATCGAATTTGTTGCGGAGGTCGCCTTCGGCAACTTCCCCAGATTCGATTCTCCCCGCGGCGAAATCGAAAGCCCCGGAGTGCACTGCATCCGCTCGTAACTCCGGTTCATTCTACGGCATCCTCCACGTCCTTGCGCCTCCGCTACAACCTCTGCATTCGCTCTTGCATTTGTCCGGTTTCTACTTCTGTTCGGGATAAGATTCGTCTGCTGGCTTTCTGCCATTATCCTCAGCGCCTCTCATCCTCACCGTCCGTTCTGACAACCCAACCGTCGGCGCGTCGTCCTCACAAACCATGGGATCAGTCGGCAATCCCAACCGCTTCAACAACGAGTAAGCCAGCGAGTTTTCCGGTTTCGCGGAAGTCTCGGCCGTCGCCGGATAAAGTCCACACACCTCAAACAGATACTTCGCGGGACCCACTTCCCCATCCTTCGCCAGTTCGATGAACTGAACCACAATTTCATTCACCGACATCCGCACCAGCGTCGCGATGTTCTTTCGGGCTTCCGCAAAATCGACTGGCACTTTCATATCGAATCCCGCGGGCGCAATCCCCTTCGCAGCTGTCTCGCACTTGTCACAACTCTCAGATCGCTTCTCGCCTTTGCTCTTCCCCCGGCTCCTGCTCTTCGCTTTAGTCATCCGCGACCCCGAAAACACGAAAGGCGCGCTTTTCAGCGCGCCTTGAGAGAGTATATCTTTTTATTAACTCTACAAAACCATTATATCATACTGCATAGAGTAAATGGGACATTTTTCAAAATTTATTTTCGTCGTCTTTTCAATTACTTGCGCAAAAATCACCCCCTTCCCCCTCTTGACAAGATTTTTTGAGAAGTTCTTTCCCCGCCGCTGCGCACCGTTGCTATTCATCGCGATTCTCCGTCGTCTCCGGCAACCGTTCCAGCAAGTCGGACCGCAAAAGACTCTCGCTCAGCTCGTCGATCAACTCCGGCAGTCTCCGTTCCAGCGTTCTGCGGGTGCACTGCAGAATCTTCGCCGCTGACTCGTGGTCATACTCCTGCAACAATACCCTTGCCACCACCTGCCGGTCGAAACTTTTCAACCGATCCAGGCACTTCTCCACGTCGTGCAGAAAAATTACCCTCGCCTCAAAAGTCGTCGCTGTAAAAGCTGTGATCTTCGCCCGAAATAACTCTCGCCCCAGCAATGAAGGCAGTCGTCCCGCTTCCAGCGACCATCTCATGTAACGACGCAGTAATGCCGTCGTTTTCTTTCTATACAGCCATATATCAGGGTCGCTTTGCCAATCATGTTGCGCCGCAATCTCGATTTCCATCCCGGCGCCAATCGTCGCCCCTAACGTATGCGAGTCCAACTTAGGCCACGTCCTCGCCGCCCCTCCGTTGTTTGCCAAGATCAGCACAGCCGCAACGTCTTTTCCCAGATCGCCATCCCCCTTTGCCCCCATCCACTTCACGTCGCTGCTCATGCCGCACCTCCCACCGATTCCATGTCCGTTCCTTCATCCGCGTCAAACTCGACTGCATTGATTGCCAGCAGCGGCCCGCGCGGCACCCTTGGCTTCTCTATCTCGCGGGAAGCTGGCGGCAATTCCGCCATCGCCCGTCCGCAAGCCACGCAATAAATTTGTTCGCCACCCACAGGACGCAGCCACAACCCGCCGCAGCGTTCGCAATATTTCAACTCTAGGCTCACCTCGTTCGTCGAAATGCTCTTTGCTCTCATCGCTCCTCCTGAGGCTCCACGCTGCGCCCTGAGCCTTCGTGGTTGACGCGCTTTTGGTTTGAACGCAGACGCCAGCCGCCAAAGCAAAAAGCCCTGCGCCCGATCGCCGCTCCCAGAGCGGAAATCGAACGCAGGGCTCGTTTTTCTTACGACGACCTGCTTGCGCTATTTAATTGTTCGGAACGCTCGAACCCGCGCTCCGCTACTGCCCAGCCTTACAATTCAGCCGGTGTGCCTCCTGCCAACAACGAGCCTGCCTCGCGCTGCCGGAAAAATCCCTCCTCATATCCCGACTTTAAAACCCGCCCGTTTTGCACAACCACGCTGATCCTTCCGTTGAAATTCAAAGTCTTCAGCAGACTTTCCATTGAGGCGGAAAGCGCCTCCGATGCCCTTACTTTCCGGCGGAATTCTATGAAATTCTTCCCTTCATTCGAGTTATCCGACCCGCTCATGGTCCGCTCGCTCCCGTAAAATCTAAGTGAGTTATAAACTCCAGGTAGCGTATAGCTCCTGATTTTCGCAGTCAAGGTCGTTATACCCAAACAGCTGTGGAAATCGGTTTTGAAATAGCGCATTGCTATAACCCGTGCTATACTTCCGCTATGAAATTCCGAGTCCTGCAAGACAATCTCCGCAATGCTCTTTGGGAGCGTATCGAGGAAGGCGATCTCACCGGCCTCCGTCTGGCCCAACAGACCGGGTTCAAGCAGGCTCACATTTCCAACTTCCTCAATCGCAAACGCGGCCTCAGTCTCGAAGGCATGGACCGGGTCCTCGCTGTTCAACATCTTTCCGTGCTCGATCTGCTCGACCCCTCCGAAGTGAACAAGCGCGCTTCCATCCTCCCTCCCAGCAACGACGAGTTTCAGAATGTCCTTCTCACCGATGGAACCGTGGCCGCCACTGAACCCTTGCTCACCAGTATGGACGTGAAAGAAATCCTGAAATTCAAGAAGACATTTCTCAAGAAACTGAAACCCGAAATTGAAGGCGATCGCGAGCAGTGGGAACGCTTCGTAGTAATTAAAGTGGACGCCCGCGAAGGGATGAGCATGTATCCGCGCTTGCTTCCCGGCGCCACGCTCCTCATCGACCGCCACTACAATTCACTCAAACCCTATCGCAAGGGCGAGTTCAATATGTATGCCGTTCTCAAGGATGGAACTTGCACCGTAAAATATGTCGAGACCGCTGGAAATAATCTGATTCTGCGCCCCCACAACCAGGACTATCCCATTGACGTCATGGCCATGGAGGAAGAAAAATCCGCATCCGATTATCTCGTCGGCCGCGTCTGCCACGTAGGCATCGAAACCTAAAGAATAAAAAACCCAAGCGAAATTATTTCTCAACTCCCAAATACGCATCAAGCACAACTGCTAACCACTAATTGCTAACTGCTAATTGCTAACTGCTAAACCAACACCTGCCCTACTCTGCATTCAAGCTATCGAACATTTTCCACAGCTTGTCCGCGGTGGCGCGATAAATCAAGTAGCCGCTGCCAGTATCCGCTGTCTCGCGAAATAAAAGCTCTCCACGACCATCTCCATCCGCATCGACCACATCAATCAACTCCAGCTGCGGCGTCACGTCCAGATGAAATCGATCGGTTACGCCAGAATACAGTTTCCGCAGATCCCCATAAATATCGGTTCGCGCCACCAGCATTAGAGTGTACGGCTCGGCTGCGGGAGCAGATGCTCCCGGCGCAACCGGAATACGCGCCTCCGCACTCAAAATCATCACTGGCTGATCGGTGAGCCAAAGGTTGAATCCGCGAAATTGAATGTTCTCAAATACCGGCTGCAATAGCTTTTTCGAAACCTTGCGACTACCGGGTGCCGCCTTCGATGTCACCGGACGCGCCGGAATCTGGTTCTTCGCCATCGCGGCGGCATACGCCTTCACCTCGGCCGCCGCCAGTTCTAACATCTGATTGCGCCGTTCTTCCTCTTCCCCAGTTTTCCAGAAAAATTTATAGGATTGCGGATCCGGCCCCGCCGCATCGGAAATCGCTGCCACCATGCGCACCTGCGCTCCACTCGCCATCTTGGAACCCGCTGCCGACTCCGCGCTCCCACTCCCTTTTGCCGCTACCCCCTTGTCATCTTCGTCTGGCGGCGCCGACGCAGTCGGCTTGCCCCGCCGCAACTGCGGCCGGTAATAACTTCCATCCCCTTCATCAGACGATGACGGACTCTTCGATGACGCAGTCGATGTCTGCGCAGCGGGTGAATTCTGACTCGGTGGGGTCTGCCCCCCACCTGACTGACTTGGAGCTGACTGGCCCGGCGATGATGGACTTGGAGCCGGTTGACCTGGGGTTGATTGACTTGGGGTTGATTGACTTGG
>JBAVQD010000203.1:0-22142 GCA_049693675.1 Candidatus Sulfotelmatobacter sp.
CTTGCAGATCGAAACTGCGGCGAAGGAGCAATGCGTTAGCCAGCGTTCGCCGGTTCCAGAAAGCGAGGGCGATAGCGCCTCCGGTGGTGAGAATGCCGGCAGCCCACTGCATGTGCCGTTCGTGGTCGACTAGCGCGTCGGGACGAATTTGCGCTCCCTGCTGCAGGAGCGTTGGCGGCATCACGAACGCGTGATTCTCGACCTTGAGACGTGGCGCGAGCAACTCAATTGCGATCCCGGAGGCAAAGATCGCCCAAAGACTCACGCTGAGCAGCACGCGGCGGAACTCCCTTTGGATTCGTTTCGGTTGGCCACAATGTTTTCTGATCAAGTCTTTTCTGCCCATTGGATTTGCTCCCTCTGGGCAGATAGTGCAAAACGGCGGGAAAGCGTATCAGGAAAAATAATCGGCAGTGTTTGAAGTCGCAATGGTGTTCGAGGGAAAAATCATACGCGCCAACCGAACTTTGCGGTCTCCCGGCTCGATTGACTTGGTCCTCTTCGCGCACGTAGGATTCTGCTCCAGTACTTAGCAGGTTCATCGCTGCAGTCGTATCGTCGAAAGCTCCGCGGAGGGGGCCGGCATGCCACGTTCATTTTTTCGTCATAAAAGCGCGGGATTGTTTTTTGCAGTTTTATACGTTGCGGTAACCACAATCTCGCAGGCGCAGAATTCACCTGGCCCACAGCCCGTGCCGATGAGTCCGCCTATTGTTGCGCCAGCGGACACGCCTTATCCGGGAACAATCTCGCTGGCCGTGGATATCACCAACGTTAACGATCGCGTGCTGAATGTGCAGGAGACGATTCCGATCAAGGGCCGCGATATTACTCTGCTCTATCCGGAATGGCTTCCCGGGACGCACTCACCTTCGAACCCGATCGGCGAGCTTGCGGGCCTTGTCATCACGGGGAATGGGAAACGCATCCCTTGGAAGCGCGACCGGGTGAACATGTACGCGTTCCATGTCGAAGCGCCGCAGGATGTAACCGCGCTCGACCTAAACTTCCAATTCCTTGCGCCAATGGATGCAAAACGGGGCCGCATTTCCACGAAATTCGCCGACGTTACCTGGAACAGCGTGCTGCTGTATCCAGCGGGATATTTTTCGCGGGATATTAAATTCGAAACTGCGATCCATTTGCCGGAGGAATGGAAATTTGCCTGCGCACTGGATGTGAAATCGCAGAATGGCAGCGAGGTTCAGTTCAAAGAAACCACGCTGAATACGCTGGTCGACGCGCCGCTCTATGCAGGCGCTAACTTCAAGCGTTTGGATCTATCCACTGGGCCGGATAACCCGGTGTACCTCGATGTCTTTGCCGATAAGCCGGCCGATCTTGAGATCACGCCGGATGAACTGCAATACCACAAAAACCTCGTGATCGAAGCGCAGAAGCTTTTCAACTCGCACCACTACGATCACTATGATTTTCTCTTTTCCGTGAGTGACACGATCGGCGGCAAAGGTTTGGAGCATCACCAATCGAGTGAGGACGGTTCCCCGGCCAAGTACTTTACAGATTGGAGTGCGGGCGTTGGGGGCCGGGCTCTGCTGCCGCATGAATACACTCACTCCTGGAACGGCAAGTTCCGCCGGCCAGCCGACCTGTGGACGCCCAACTTCAACGTGCCCATGCGCAATGACCTGTTATGGGTTTACGAGGGATTGACGGATTATTACGGAAACGTTCTGACAGCGCGCTCTGGAATGCGCACTCCCGAGCAGGCCCGCGACGTATTCGCACAAATCGCCGCTTCCTTTGAAATTAGCCCGGGACGCACCTGGCGCTCTCTCGAAGACACTACCAACCAGCCGATTGTTTCCTCCCACGGTTTGCTCCCGGAGGCGTGGCCGAGCTGGCAGCGCTCCTACGACTACTACCCGGAGTCAGATCTGATCTGGCTTGACGCCGACACCAAGATCCGCGAATTGAGTGATGGAAAGAAGTCGCTTGACGATTTCGCGAAACTCTTTTACGGGATCGATAACGGAAGCTACGTCACTGTTCCTTACACGTTGGAAGATCTGGTGAAAGCGCTAAATAGCGTGCAACCGTTTGACTGGGCAGGATTCTTCCGCTCGCGGGTCTATGAGGTAAACCCGAGGGTTCCGGAGAACGGGTTTACGCAAGGAGGATATCGCCTTGTCTACAACGATAACGAGCCGGAGTGGCTGAAGAAGTCAGAGAACACTCGCGGAGTGAGCTTCGCCACTTCGTTGGGCTTCTCGATGAAGGCAGAGATGGGCTCTGAGTCGCATGGCGGGCTGGATAATGTTTGGTGGGACAGTCCGGCATATAAGGCCGGCATAACCCCTGATATGCAACTGCAAGCGGTTAACGATCAGAAATACACTGCTGCGCTGCTGCGCGAAACGATTCTCAGCGCGGAAAAAAGTGAGGAGCCGATCAAGCTCTTGCTGAAGCGTGGCGACGAGTTTATTACCGTATCTCTCGACTACCACAACGGGATGCGATACCCACATCTGGAGCGAGCGGAAACGACGCCTGACCGTCTGGATGCGATACTCGCGCCGGCGAAATAGAAGTTAATCGATCAATTGCGTTCTGGGAGGCATTCTGGCCACTACGGTTGTTCCATCTGCTTACGCTCCATCTCCCGCACCGGGACGGCGATATGACCATGTCTTTTTTTCGGGTATGGCGTTGCTGATTCTCGCAACTGTTTTTGTCGGCTTTGGCCGTTCGTATTATCTTGCGGGAGTTTTTCACGCGCCGCTGCCGAACCGGCTGGTGCACATTCACGGCGCCATCTTCACCTGCTGGATTGTTCTTCTGATCACGCAGACGGCGCTGGTCTCAGCACATCGGGTGGATATTCACCGGCGGCTAGGGTTGGTCGGCTTCGGGCTGGCCTGCATTATGCCGGTGGTCGCGATTCTGGCGGCAATCGATTCGATGGTCCGGCACGCCAGCCGGCCCAATGCGCTGGCTTTTTTCGCCGTTCCTGCGTTTGACATTCTGGCTTTCATGCCGCTGGTTTTTTTCGCGTGGAAGTATCGCTCGAACGCTGCGACTCACAAGCGGCTGATTCTTCTGGCGACGATTGCTATTCTGGACGCCGCGGTGGCGCGCTGGCCGGTTCATGCCAACTGGTGGGGCCTGCATCCTTCGGAATGGACAACCGATTTGTTCCTGCTACCGCTGTTCGCTTACGATCTTTTTTCGATCAGGAGAATTCATCGCGCCACGCTGTGGGGCAGCGTGGTGTTTCTATTTCTCCAGCACATCCGCGGGCCGATCGGGCAGAGCCATCTCTGGCAGACTTTTGCGGCGTGGGTGCAGCACGCGGCGCGGTGAGGCGCCGGGGGTACAAGGATCGTTGATGCAATGTGCTTTTACACCCCAACTCCGACTTGGGCAGATGAGCATTACGCGCGATCTTTTACAAGCTACCATTCGACCCAGGGAAGGGCGCCGGCTTCCCTTGGACTGCGTTTCGCATCTGAGTGGTATGAATCTCGAAATACAATTTTGAAATGCATCTATTCGCGCCGTCTTTTTTTCGCCAGCCCGCGGAGCCGATGCCGCCGCCCATTAAGGAACCACCTTCTCCCATGGAGAATCCTGACGCGCCGGTGCGCGAGCCTGATCCAGAGGAACCGGAGCAGATTTGATTTGCTTTAAACGGAGATCCTTGCCGATGCGAAAGTATTGGCCAATTTGGAGGGCACTAAACCAAGGTTTGGGGATGGCGTAGAAACTGCCAGGCTTCCCAGGAGTGCTCCATCCTCCACTGCAGCGATGTCTGCCCGGATCCAGCGATTCGCTTCGTGGCGTCCTTTCAGAAACAGCTTCTGATAGTTGTCGGTGAGGGCTTCGGTGAAGTCGCCATCTGGTCTCTTTTGCATCGCGCTGAGCGTGATCGCTTCCAATCGCTTTCCCATAAACGACTGCATGAAGGTTTGCTTTTTTGACGTGGCTAGGTCGCGCAGGATTTGGTTACGCTCGCGGGCCACATGGACTGGGACTTGATTCGACATCGCGGCGGCAGGTGTGCTCGGACGCGCGGAGTAAGTGAAGACGTGCAGATAGGTGAATGGCAGCTCTTCGATCAAGCGGTGCGTGGATACGAATTCGGAGTCGGTCTCGCCGGGAAACCCAGTCATGACATCGGCACCGATTGCCGCAGCAGGCATGGCGGCGTGAATCTTTTCAATTTTTTCGCGATAGTGCCACGGCCGATATTTGCGGTGCATGCGGCGCAAGACGGCGTCACTGCCGGATTGCAGGGGAACGTGGGCATGTTTGGCGATGCGCGGCGAAGCAGCGACGAGCGCGATGAGTTCATCGGACCAATCCATGGGTTCGACGGACGAGATGCGTAACTTTTCGAGGTTGGTTTCGCTGAGAATACGGCGGATCAGATCCTCGAAAAGAGGTCGCCGGAAGCGGGATGCCGGAAGCGGGCCTTTCAGATCGCGTCCCCAACGGCCCAGGTTGATGCCGCTGATGACGAGTTCGCGATAGCCCGCCGCTACAAGGCTGTTCACCTCATCAATGATTTGCGATGCGGGAAGCGAGCGGCTTTGTCCACGAACGCTGGGAATTACACAGAACGAGCAGCGGTTATCGCATCCGTCCTGGACCTTGAGGTTAGGGCGGGTGCGGTCGTGTGCACGACCACTGAGACTGCTGGCGGATTCGAAAACCGGCGCGACGAGAAGTTCGGTGTGGGCGAAGATGTCGGAGACGAAAATCGAGTTCTCAGCGCGCAGTTCTCGGTTCTCGGTAAGCGCACTGATGGGGAGAAAATCTTTGCCCGGTGCGAAATTCTCGCCCAGCACCAAGTCGGCGAGCTGGTGTTTATGAGAGTTGCCAATCACCGTGTTAACGCCGGGAAGCGCGGCGACTTCTTCCGGAGCGCGCTGCGCATAGCATCCAGTGACGATGATCCTTGCCAGAGGATTCTGCCGCTGGATGCGCCGTACGGCGGCACGAGCGTCCTGGTCGGCGGAATTTGTGACAGTACACGTGTTAAGAATGATCAGGCCGGCTTGATCGACGGGAGCAGGGACGAGGCCGCGAGTCTGGAACTGGCGCTCGATGGCGGCGCCGTCGGCTTGCGTAGCGCGGCAGCCGAAGTTTTGTACGTGATAAGTCGACACAGGATCATGGTAGCGCAAACCGAGGATATTTTGCGGACGCCTTAGCGGACACACACCGGCGCGATGCTGGTCCACGTCAGAATGCGCGCCGTCATCGGGGAGATGAAACGGTCAGGCGGTAGCTACGTTTCTCTTTTGGGTGAAACATTCGCGACAGAGAATGGGCCGGCCCTGCGTGGGGCGAAAAGGCACAGTCGTATCTTTGCCACATTGTGAGCAGGTGGCGCGGGTCTCAACACGGGAGTGGTAGTTCCCGTTTCCTGGTGCGTGAGGCGCGGTCAGGACAGCCACGCGCTTCGACTTGCAGGTTTTGCAGCGCTTGGGCTGGTTCTTGAATTGTTTGTCGTGAAAGAACATTTGTTCCCCGGCGGTAAAGACAAAGTCAGTGCCGCAGTCGATGCAGGTCAGTACTTTATCCTGAAATTCCATTGAGGACGGCTCCCTTGTGCCCGGTTTGCAGTCGCCACACGCGGGGAAAGCGATGGCAAAAGCAAAACAGGTTGTCTACATCCCCCCTCAAACTGCCCCTGGACTCGGCCCGCCACGCGCCTAGAACGGAGCGTGGATACAGCTTTTCCTGCTTGAATGCCGAATGAATGATGAGTTAATGAATGATCCCAGCTGCAACTCTTTTCTGGTGGGGGCCAGATAGAGCAGGGCCGCCCCGGGAAAGGGACGACCCTTCAATGCGGTGTTACTCCTTCAGGTCGTGCTGCTTAGAACCCCTGTTTAGAATCCGTCGGTTAAGAATACGAATCTTCAATCCTGCTCTTTGCGAACCTTTTTCCGAGCGCGCTTCCGAGCGAGAGCGGCCTTCACGCGTTTTTTCTCACCGGGCTTCAGGTAAAAGGAGTGGCGCTTGACCTCTTTGATAATGTCTTCCTGCTGCACTTTGCGCTTAAAGCGGCGCAGAGCGTTTTCGAGGGACTCACCCTCTTGCAGTCGAATTTCCGCCAAACAGACACACCCCCAAACCCGTCCGGAAGGACCGAATAGTTATTACAAGGATTCTAACGGAAGTCAAGGGGGAGGAGCGGGAAAAAGTTGCGAGGACTTTGTGGAACCGAGGGCAACAGCAGAGCCCCCGGCCCCATTTACCGCATGATTTCACGCCATCGTTTCACACTAGGTTCCTAAGTATTCGATGTGCACGTAGGTGCCTAGCCTAACGTTGTAGGCGAGGTACCAGCCGGGGTGGTCGGGATCTTCGTAGATGACAATGTCGTCGGCGTCCCAGAGCCAGTCGCCGCAGTAGCCGATGTCGTAGGGAGCGACGCTGAAGTAGAATCCACCGAACCAGAAACGGCTGGGGCCGCCACCAGCGAGCCGCCAGACGTGGCCGCGGCCGAAACCGCCGGTAAAGCGACCGTGTTCCCATGCATGGTCGAGGTGGTAGTGGGGATCGTTGGGGCCGGTGTCGTGGCCGATCCACCTGCCATTCGCATGGACGTGTGGGGCGTCGGGGTGGCCGGCCTGATCGTTAAAGTGACGGTTCTCCGTCGCAGGTGCGGGATGGGATGCTGGTGTGGGCCGCGGGCCGTGGGAGGGAATGTTCTTGGCGCCGCCGCCGACGTCGTGATGTTGCGCAAATGCGACAATCGAAAACAAGAAGCAAATGGCGATGACTCCGATGAGCTTTTTCATGGATGTCCTTTCTTAGAAATGTCCTTCCTCCAAAGAACACGGAAGATTGTAGTGGCGGGATAGTGGCGGATGCAATGGAAGGCGAGGGTAGTGGCTCAACTGAGCCACTACCAAGGCGAGAGACGCGTTGCGCAGTGCCGCGCCAGTGTTATACCGTAAACAGTCCGCTTCTCTTCCACCCATGGCTGATCGCAGTGAAATTCCCGTGTCCTCCGTCGCTCAGGCGACCAACCTCCTGGCAACTAAGGTCGATCCGACCTCGGCTCGTTTCGAGGCCAATATGCGGTTTCTGGCAGACCTCATGTCGCAGGTGCGCAACGAAGGCGAGGCGATTTGTGACGGTGGCGGCAGCAAGGCCATCGAAAATCAGCATGCCAAGGGACGGCTGACCGCTCGCGAACGCATTGAGCTGTTGGCCGATCCTAAAACGTTCTTCGAATTGGGCCTTTACGCAGCGCACGGCATGTATGAGGAGTGGGGCGGAGCGCCCGCTGCCGGGGTCATTACCGGTTTAGCGCGCATTCACACCCGCATGGTAATGATTATCGCCAACGACGCTACGGTAAAGGCGGGCGCATTCTTTCCCATGACGTCGAAGAAAGTGATCCGGGCCCAGAATATCGCCATCGAGAACCGTATTCCAACCATCTATCTGGTGGATTCGGCGGGGGTTTTTCTGCCGCTGCAGGAAGATGTTTTCCCTGACACAGACGATTTTGGCCGTGTGTTTCGCAACAACGCGGTGATGTCGGCACTCGGAATTCCGCAGACGGCGGCGATCATGGGCATGTGTGTGGCTGGCGGCGGCTATCTGCCGGTGATGTGCGATCACGTTTTGATGACCGACGGCAGCGGATTATTTTTGGCTGGGCCCGCGTTGGTGCAAGCGGCGATCGGACAGAAAGTTTCCGCAGAAGAATTGGGTGGGGCGGCGATGCACGCCGGGATCAGTGGCACGGTGGACTTCCGCGAAGCGGACGATGCAGCCTGCCTGGCGCGCATCCGGTCGATTGTTGAAAAGTGGGGATATCGGCGCCAGTCCTGCTGGGACCGCAAGAAGCCCGTTGAACCGGCGCTGGCCGCTGAAGAAATCTATGGCATTTACGATTCCTCGCCCGCCCGGCCCTACGATATGAAGGAAATTTTGGCGCGCGTGCTCGATGGGAGCCGCTTCGACGAATACAAACCGGAGTATGGCAAGACTCTGATTTGCGGCTACGGACGGATCGGCGGATTTGCCGTTGGCATTGTCGCTAACCAGAAGATGCATGCGCAGGCCACTGACCATGAAGGCCACAAGCGTACCGAGTTTGGCGGCGTGATTTATACCGAATCGGCAGAAAAAGCGGCGCGCTTCATCATGGACTGCAACCAGAACTTGATCCCTCTGGTTTTCTTTCACGATGTGAATGGCTTCATGGTGGGCCGCGACGCAGAATGGAGCGGCATCATCAAAGCTGGCGCGAAAATGGTGAACGCGGTTTCGAATTCAGTTGTGCCCAAGATTACGGTGATTGTGGGTGGTTCGTTCGGCGCAGGACATTATGCGATGTGCGGAAAAGCGTTCGATCCGCGATTTGTGTTTGCCTGGCCGACCGCGCGTTACGCGGTGATGAGCGGAGACGCGGCAGCGGGCACATTGGTGGAAGTCAAAGTGAAACAGCTCGAACGCGGCGGCAAGAAATTGAGCGACGAAGAAAAGAAGGAGTTGTACGAATCGACGAAGCGCACTTATGACGAGCAAACCGATCCGCGTTATGGCGCGGCGCGGTTGTGGATCGACAAGATCATCGATCCCATCGAGACCCGCGATGCCATCACCCAGGCTCTGGAAGCGGCAGCGTTGAATCCGGATGTGCCGGAGTTCAAGGTGGGAGTGCTGCAAACATGATTCACCACGGAGACACAGAGGCACGGAGCAAGCTACTTCATGATCAGCTCACTGAACAGGTCATCGGGGCCGCGATTGAGGTACATCGCGAACTAGGGCCGGGCCTGATGGAATCCGCATATGAAGAGTGCCTCTGTCATGAACTGCATCTCCGAGGATTAAAGTTTGAGCGGCAGATGGCTTTACCGGTGCGATACAAAGGCGTCAGTCTCGCTTGCGGATATCGCCTCGACTTAGTCGTTGAGGATTCGCTGATTCTGGAACTCAAGTGTGTTGAACACACGCTGCCAGTCCACGAAGCACAACTTTTGACATACTTGAAGCTGACCGGCAAACGGGTTGGACTGATTCTTAATTTCAATGTTTCAGTCCTTACCCGAGGCGGAATCCTTCGAAAGGTTCTTTGACTCTCGATCTCCGTGCCTCCGTGTCTCCGTGGTGAAATGATTTGTCCGATACCGTCAAATTAATCGAGTGTCCGCGCGATGCCTGGCAGGGGCTGAAAGGTCAGATTCCGCAGGACATCAAGCGCGCCTACCTGCAGGCATTGATCAGCGCGGGATTTAAGCACATCGATGCGGTTTCTTTCGTATCGCCGAAAGCCGTCCCGCAAATGGCGGATTCAGAAGAAGTGTTGAAGGAACTCGATCCGCCGGACGACGTGGAGATCGTCGGCATAGTGGTCAACGAAAAGGGCGCACAGCGCGCCATCGATACACACGCGGTACACACGCTCGGATTTCCTTATTCGATTTCCGAAACCTTTTTGCGCAAGAATCAGAACCAGTCTGGCGAAGAGGCGCTGGAAGAATTGGAAAAGATTCAGACAAAAGCCGACAATGCTGCGCTCGACGTGGTGGTTTATATCTCGATGGCGTTTGGCAATCCGTACGGCGACCTGTGGAACGTGGAGGAAGTGATCGAAGCGATCTCGCTGATGGAGGTTGACAACCTGCGCATGATTTCCCTGGCCGACACGGTTGGGATGGCGACGCCCCAACAAGTCCGAGAAGTGGTCGGGGCAGTGATGGCGAAGTACGATTATCTCGAGATCGGAGTGCACTTGCACAGCCGCCCTGAACATGCCGAGGCGAAAATCCTTACCGCGTATGACGCCGGCTGTCGACGTTTCGATTCCGCGATCGGCGGCCTGGGAGGCTGCCCCTTCGCACAAGATGCTTTGGTCGGCAACATTGCGACCGAGAAGGTGCTTGCAGCTTTGAAGCAGCGTGGCGCGGAGTTGCCACCTCTGAAGCCGCTGGACGCGCTGCTGCGCGCGACGGCGGAAATCGGAGCCAGGTACGCTAATTCCCTGAGCGACGATTCTCTGAGTGACGATTAACGGTTCACAAATATGGATTACAAAACAATCCAGGTCGACTACGATTCCGGCGTCGCCACCATCACGTTGAACCGTCCCGACAAGCGTAATGCCGTCAGCTTCGAATTGATTGACGATTTGCTGCACGCGCTGCAGGAGGTAGAGACATCCGACGCGCTCGTGCTCATCCTTACCGGCGCGGGCAAGGCTTTCTGTTCCGGCATGGACTTGGAAAACTTAAAGGCATTGCTCGGACGTTCGCCTGAGCAAAATCTTGAAGATTCCCAAACCATGGTCCAACTGTTCCGCTCGCTTTACGAATTTCCCAAAGTAACAATCGCTGCGGTGAACGGTGCAGCCATTGCAGGCGGCACCGGCCTGGCCTTGCTGTGCGATTTCACTTTGGCCGTGCCGGAAGCCAAGTTCGGCTACACCGAAGTTCGTATCGGATTTGTCCCCGCCATCGTTTCCACTTTCCTACTGCGCCAAGTAGGAGAGAAGCAGGCGCGCGATCTTTTGCTGACCGGAAGAATTTTCGAAGCAGACGAGGCAGCACGAATGGGGTTAATCAACGAGATCGTCGCGCCCGAAAAATTGTTGGCTCGTGCGCGTGAGTTGGCTGCGCTCCTGATGGAAAACAGCCCAGCTTCGTTGCGCGCCACTAAGAAACTACTGAGCGATCACTCGCGTACCGAACTGGATGCACAGATTGACGCTGCGGTGCGCGAGAATGCCGCGATCCGTACCACCTCCGACTTCCGGGAGGGCATTACATCATTCCTCGAAAAGCGCAAACCCGTGTGGAAGGGCGAATGACTTCTAAACTTCGAGCAGTCAATGAAACCCGGCTGCGCGTGCGCTATGCGGAGACCGATCAGATGGGTGTGGTTTACCATTCCAACCACTTCATCTGGTTCGAAGTGGGCCGGGTCGAACTGCTGCGGCAGTTGGGCTTTTCTTATCGCGACATGGAGAGCAATGACGGACGCTTCATCGCCGTGGCCGAGGCCAAATGCCGTTATCGCGCTCCAGCACATTATGATGAAGAGATTGTGGTACGCACCGAAATGTTGAACGTGCGCGATTCTGTCATCCACTTTGGCTATGAGTTGAGGAGCAGTGACGGTGGCACGCTCATCGCGGAAGGCGAAACGACGCACATCGTCACCGATGAGCAGATGAAGATCGCGGTGCTGCCAGAAAAATATTTAAAAATATTTCGCGCCGCGGTGGGAAAACGAAACGGGAAGCCTTCTTGAACGCACTACACCTTAACGGCAACGATCTCACTCTGGAGGCGGTGCGCGAAGTCGCCGACCAACATCGTCCAGTGCTGCTGTTGGCTGAGGCGCGCGAGGCCGTCGACCGGGCGCGCGCCATCGTCGATGAGATCGTCGCCAGCAACAAGTTGGCCTATGCGATCACGACTGGCGTGGGCAAGCTCAGCGATGTGCGGATTGCTGGCGACCAGATTCGCGAACTGCAGGTAAACCTTGTGCGCTCCCATGCGGTCGGCGTGGGCGAACCGCTGTCGATCGCAGAAACTCGCGCCATGATGCTCTTGCGCGCCAATTCTCTGGCGAAGGGTTATTCCGGGGTACGCACGATCGTCATCGATACGCTCTGTGAAATGCTGAACCGCGGCGTGACTCCGTTTGTGCCGTCGCAAGGCAGTGTAGGCGCGAGCGGCGATCTCGCTCCCCTCGCGCATCTCGCTTTGGCGATGATCGGAGAAGGCGAATGCGTTGACGCGGAGGGTACGCGCGTTCCCAGCGACGCCGCACTGAAACGGGCGCAGATCAAGCCGCTGATACTGGAAGCAAAAGAATCCATCTCGCTGATCAACGGAACGCAAGGCATGCTGGCGGTAGGAACGCTGGCATTGCTGGCCGCGGAGACGCTTGTGGATTCCGCCGACGTATTGGGCGGTCTCTGCTGCGACGCGCTTAAAGGAACCGACACAGCATTCGATGAACGAATCCACAGAGCCCGCCCGCATAGCGGACAGATGAAGAGCGCGGCAAATCTGCGCAAGATGCTCGAGGGCAGTGAGATTCGCGAGTCGCATCGCGAATGCGGGCGCGTGCAGGACGCCTACTCTTTGCGGTGCATCCCTCAAGTTCATGGTGCGGTGCGCGATACGCTGGCGCATTGTCGGGAAGTGTTTGAAATCGAGGCAAACTCGGCTGTTGATAATCCTCTGGTCTTCATCACCAACGGAGACAAGACGGAAGGTGATGTCATCTCCGGCGGAAATTTCCATGGTGAGCCGCTGGCTTTCGCTTTGGATTTTCTTGCCATTGCTTTGAGTGCGCTGGCTGGCATTAGCGAACGACGCATCGAACGGCTGGTGAATCCCGCGCTCAGTGAGGGGTTGCCGCCGTTCTTGGCCGAAGGTGCCGGATTGAATTCTGGTTTCATGATGGCGCAGGTTACCGCGGCGGCGCTGGTCAGCGAAAACAAGGTGCTGTCGCATCCCGCGTCTGTCGATTCGATTACGACTTCGGGCAACAAAGAGGACTACGTCTCCATGGGCATGACGGCCGCGAACAAGTTGAAGCGCATCGTCGAGAACACGCGGAATGTACTGGCGATCGAAGCGATGGCTGTAGCGCAGGCGATCGATTTTCTCGCGCCGCTGAAAACCGCGAAGCGCGGCCAGGCGGCGCACACGGCGATTCGGGCGGTGTGTCCGACGGTGGATAAGGATCGGGTTATGTACAAAGATTTTGCCAGAATTGCGGAGTTGATTGCGAGTGGGAAGGTGGCGGAGGCGCTGAGGTAGGTGCACAAAGGCCGGGCTCTGCCCGGCGGACAGCCGAGGGCGGCTGTCCCCACATAAACCAGAACCTAATAAAGCGATTCTAAGCGGTTTTCGCCGCGCTTCCATCCAACCCTAACTCCCCAGCAATTCCCTGCAACGCCCCAATGCAGAACGCAATGTGCTCGTCCAAATCTACGCCCAGGGCTGCTGCGCCGCCTACGATGTCGTCGCGATTCACTTTTCGGGCGAAGGCTTTGTCCTTCATTCTTTTCCGCACGGATTTCGCGTCCACCTCAGCCAACGATTTTCCCGGCTTGATCAGGGCTACGGCGGTGATGAAGCCAGCAAGTTCGTCGCAGGCGAAGAGCGCTTTTTCCATTGGCGTATCGCGAGTGATGCCGGTATATTCGGCGTGCGACATGATTGCGCGGCGGATTATCTCCGGCCATCCGCGGTCCTTCAGAATTTCGTTGCCTTTGTAGGGATGATCTTCCAGGCTGGGATATTTTTCGTAATCGAAATCATGGATGAGTCCGACAAGGCCCCATAAATCTTCTTCGGAGATTCCCTGAGGGGCTGAAGCCCCAGATGATGAGGGCGAATTAGCGGCACGAGTAAACTCGTGCCCTTCCCGATCCCTATCTGCAGCCCAATCATTATCTGCGACCCGGCTGTTATTTCGAACGCCTTGGCGGTCTCCACCGAACTTGCTGGCGCATGCCCGCATGCACGCCTCAACCGCCAGCGCGTGCTTGCGCAAACTTTCTGACTGAGTGAACTCAGTTAGTAAACACCACGCCAACTCACGATCAATCATTGCTTTTGCCTTGTCTGCTGCGGGGTTTGGCCGTGTGCTTCCGGCTTTTGCCGGCAACACTCGCAGTTCTATGCATTTTAACCTTGACTTCCACAGGCCTTGTACCGCAGATTGTCTCTGCAGTCGGAACCTTCCCCCAATTTTCAGGTTCCAAGGAGAGCCGGCTCTGGCACTCCCACAACCCGATGGCTACGACTCTTGCCCCAGTAGATTCCAGGGAAGTCGTCCGTTGCGATCACTGCCTGTTGGTTCAATTCCGTACGGTCAATAACAATTGCCGACGCTGCCACTCGTCCCTGGACGAGGAACCCGAGCCCGAGCCGGTGGTGATGACGCCATCAGTAATGATGCCGATGCCCGGGATGGGCCGTGGGCACCTGAACCTCGCAACCTCCATCCGCTCGCTGCGCCTGCGCAGCGGGTTGAGCCAGCGGCAACTGGCCGGACGCATGTCCGTGCCGCGAACCTATGTTTCGAAAATTGAAAACGAGAAAGCCACGCCTACGTTGTCTTCCCTGGAGCGGCTGGCTCGAGCCCTGGAGGTGACCGTGCCGGAATTGCTCAGTGGTGGTGAAAAGAGCCGCCAGGACGAAATCAGCGAGCTGATGAAAGATCAGTTCATCGCGGAGATTCTGCCTTTTGTTTCGCAGCTGAACGGAATGCAGATGTCGAGCATCCTGACTCAGGTGCGGGATTTGACCTTGCGGCCGCGAAGGACCGCGTAAACATATAGGGATCCTTCGCCGCAAAAAGCGCGGCTCAGGATTTCAGCTGCGGGCTCCCACTTCGCTCACGCCCGCAGGACGCCTCAATTTATCCGGGCAAACCAGCCAACTCACGGCCGGGACCAAAACCTTGGTGCCGGCTTTTTTCACGATCTTTTTTCGCGACCTTCCCAACTGAATCCCAAATAGATCGACCAACATCTATCCATCATGAACCTGGAAGAAACTGGAAATGCTTTCTCTGCCTTAGCGATCCGCCCGGCTCCGCTGAGTCATCCTGAGGGAGAAGCTTGGGGAATCGACGAATGCCCCGCCGTGGCGGCGGCCGCCAGTGCCCCAAGCTCCGACAGTTCCCTGTTGGACGCTTACTCTCGCGCGGTCACGAGCGTAGTAGAACGGGTTAGCCCCTCGGTGGTGAACATCGAAGTACATCAATCTGCGGGCCGCACACGTTCAGGCGAGCCGCGCGAACGGCGCGGCGGAGGATCGGGCTTCGTCTTTACCCCCGATGGCCTGATTCTGACGAACAGCCACGTAGTGCACGACGCGCGGCGTATCGAAATTACGCTAGCGGATGGCCGGCGCATGCCTGCAACCGCGATCGGTGACGATCCGGCAAGTGACCTGGCTGTCGTTCGCATAGAACAAGCGCGGGCAGATGAACCCAGCCTTACCACCGCAGCGCTCGGCGATTCGCAGCAGCTGCGCGTGGGGCAGCTCGTGGTTGCGATCGGCAACCCTTACGGATTCCAATCTACTGTGACGGCGGGAGTGGTGAGCGCGCTGGGACGTTCACTGCGATCGTATTCCGGACGCCTGATCGATGATGTGATCCAGACCGATGCCGCGCTCAATCCCGGCAATTCTGGCGGACCGTTGGTCGATTCCGCCGGCCGGGTGGTTGGAGTGAACACGGCTACGATTCAGCCCGCGCAGGGGATTTGTTTCGCGATTGGCATCAACACGGCGAAGTTCATCGCCAGCCGCCTGCTGCGCGACGGACGAATTCGCCGCAGCTTTATCGGCGTCTCCGCGCAAACGGTCCCGGTTCACCGGCGCGTGGTGCGGTTCTACGACCTGGTCAAAGAATCGGGTGCTCTGGTTCTTTCAGTGGAAGAGAACAGTCCGGCGCAACGCGGTGGCCTGCGCGAAAACGATGTGATCATTGCGCTGGAGGGTCAGCCAGTAGCCGGAGTGGACGATCTGCACCGCGTGCTGACCGACGTTCGCGTGGGCATGAGTTGCTCGCTGACCGTGCTGCGGCACACGGAGAAGCTGGCGTTGAAGATCGTTCCGGAAGAAGCGAAGTAACTGGTGCGGCGCTACCTTCGGCCAGCGAACGCGGAAATTAGCGGTCACCTAAGGAGTATGACTTTGGGAATGCCCGAATATCTACGCTTCTTTGGCGCAGTAAACTATACTGAACAAGTGATGGCAAAGTCGGCTCCAAAGTCGAAATCCGCGATGGACGCACTGATCGACTCCGTCAGCCGTATTAGGTCTGAAGCAAAGGAACGAATGTCCGAAGAAGAGTTTCGTCAGGCGGAAAAAAAATTCGACGAAGTGGTCAGCAGAGTCCGCGCTTCTCGCGGACGTAAACGCGAAACTGCATAATCGAGGTGAGCAACTCTTCCTTTCCGATCTCCGGTCTGTAGCTTTTCAACACCTCCACAAAATCATCCTCGGTTCCATATTCCAGGACGTCGCGCAGCTTGCGCCGGAACTCTTCCTCGCTCCGAACCGCATCCAAATCGACTCGCTCTTCCTTAGGCGGCTTCCAGCGACGTGGCATGATTTGCTCCGAATTCCGATTTATGCGTGGCCTGCATTCGCGCAAGCTCACCCCTGCTGTTCGCGTCTGCGACGCCTTGTCCTGAGGACCCTGTGGCGCGGCTTCTTCTTATAGCAAATTGTAAGGCTGCGCATTTCCGTGTCGACTTCATCGTTGTCCTTGAGACGGCTCAGAATCTTGTAGATTGAGGCCATCGGGCTACTGTAGATAGAAAGCTCAAATCCCTTCTTCGAAAGTTCCTCTTTGACTTCTGCCGGCGAGAGCGCCTTATCTGCTAAGTAAATAACTTGGCGCACCGCATCCGTAAAACCCAAACCGGAAACGTCATTCGGATCAGCCGTCTCGCCACACAAAGGAAGAAGCTTGGCAATTGTAGCCTTGATATTCATTGCTTCGTAGTCGAGTTCGGAGCGTCTCACATCAAGTTCAGCTCTCTCGGCGTCGATTGTGCCCAAGCGTGACTTCAAGGTGAGCAGCATGGGGGCATATTCATTCATGATCATGGGGACAATGATAATGACACGTCTACAGACAAAGTGCAATGTAAACATAAATTGCCTCTAGACACGCCCCCTGTCCAGGGCCACTGATAAAGGAAAAGTCCGAAGCACCTCTCCTTAGCTCCTGTCCAAGCGCTGCGCTCCATTGCAAGGCCATTCCCCACTGTGGTAGCGTCAACATTCGGAAGGGGATAAGCCTTGCAGGCAAAAATTCCTGCCGGGCTGGATCGTAAAGAGACTGAAATCTACCGGCAGCTTGATCCAGAGCGGCTCCCAAGACACATCGCGATCATCATGGACGGCAACGGGCGCTGGGCAAAACGGCGCCACATGCCGCGCGTGGCCGGGCATCGCGCCGGGGTCGCCGCTGTGCGCTCAACGGTGGAGACGGCGGCGCGCATCGGCGTTCATGCGCTGACGCTATATGCTTTCTCAGAAGAAAACTGGAAGAAGCGGCCCGCGAGTGAAGTTGACTTCCTGATGCGCCTGTTGAGCCGCTATCTGAAGGCGGAAGTTCCCACGCTGAATAAAAATAATATCCGGCTGGAATATATCGGCCGGCAGCACGAACTGCCAGAAGATGTGCAAGAGCGCATGGAATGGGCGCGCTCGAGTACGGCGCACAATAGCGGAACGATCCTCACTTTGGCGCTGAACTACAGCGCACGCAGCGAACTGGTGGATGCGTTCCGTTCGATGGTCAACGCAGCTTCGCAGAACGGCGGCGTGGAACACTTGCGCATTGATGAAGACACCGTGGCCAGACATCTCTACACTCGTGATTTGCCCGATCCTGATCTCGTGGTGCGCACCTCGGGTGAGATGCGGCTCAGCAACTTTTTGCTTTGGCAGCTGGCCTATGCGGAAATTTACGTGACTTCAACCCTTTGGCCCGATTTCCGCGGTGTGCATCTGCTGGAAGGCATTGCCGAATATCAGAAGCGCGAGCGGCGTTATGGCGGATTGAACCATCCCGGTTAAATTATCAGGCTAGGTTATGAGAAAAGCGCGGCTGCTCAAAGGATGGAAGCTGTATCTCGCGCTGACTCTATTCTCGTATCCCCTAGTATTTGCTATTACGTGGATGGATTTGCGCTGGCGCCCGCGCCAGACTCACCTGTCTATGGAAGCGATAGCGATGATAGCAGCCGTCTCGACAGTCCTCGTGGTTGTTTGGGCTTGTGCCGGAAGCTCGAGAAGGGGCCGTTTCCACTGATTCATGCGCGACCACCCCTTGGATCGAACGACCTTATTTCCTGAGGCTTATCTCACTTGCTAAAGCGCATCGCGACCGTTCTGGTCCTCATTCCGATTGTGCTGCTGCTGGTGTTGCGCGCGCCGGTTCCGATCGTGGCTGCGGTGGCTGGAATAGTGGCGCTGATCACGGTTCAGGAGTTTTTAAGGCTCACCGAATCCTATAATGTGCAGCCGCTGCGCCTGCCCACTTATATTTTTGTGGGATTATTTTTTCTGCTGTTGGCGGCGAGCGCTTCGGGCGAGAGTCCGCAGCTTTCGGGATTGAAGTTCGTTCTAGGCCTGGGATTCGCCTGCGCCATTTCTCCGTTTGTTTTTCTGACGATCGCGATGCGGCGAACGCAGTTGAGCGAAGCCTACCCGGCAGCAGCAGCATCGTCCTTCGCATTCGCTTACATTGCTCTCCCCATGGGAATGCTGGTGCAATTGCGGCAACAGTGGGCGGGCGCGTTCTGGATTCTCTATCTTTTCTTTGTGGTGTGGGCGGGCGATATCTTCGCTTACTTCGTCGGCCGTTCGTTGGGAAGGCACCTGATGGCGCCGCGCATCAGCCCGAAGAAAACCTGGGAGGGCGCCGTTGCTTCGCTGGTAGCGAGCCTGGGGGTTGGGATTCTGCTCTTCGATTACTCCCTCCAGATTAGTTCGTTCCTGCTGCGTGTGGGACTCATCGGGCGTCGCGACGGCTTGTTCGGACTAGAGAAGCCCGAGATGTGGCCAATCGTTCTGCTGACCGTCGCCTTGAATATCGCCGCACAGCTCGGCGATCTGGTGGAATCGCTGATCAAGCGCGGAGCCGGCGTAAAGGATTCCGGCTCTATTCTCCCCGGCCACGGAGGCATGCTCGACCGCATCGATGCGCTGCTCTTCGCCGCGCCGGTGCTGTGGTCTTACGCGGTCTGGCGCGTCATGCAGTGAGGGGTTGGCAATGATAGAATTTCCTCAGTCTCCTCCCCTGAAGCTACTTCATCCGGATAGTGCTCTGAACGCGGGCAAACTTGCAAAAATGGAGCGGCTTTCGACGGAAGCGTTGCTCGCGTCGCTACTGCCGGGATTACGAGATTGTCTGAAAACACGACCGGATGGAACTATACTGGATGGACATCATCGAATCCAGATTCTGCGCCAGCGAGGCGTGGATGTTGACGGTCTCCCGAGGGACATCGTTGTGAAGGGCTAAGACCAGGAGATGCGGAAGGAACTTTATTGGCTTGATGAATCCTGGCCTGGAAGGCTGGCCGTCGGCCCCCGTCCGCGTGGAGGAGAGTGGCTGAAGGACGATGTTTCACGTTGGAAGCGAGCCCAGGTCGATGGCGTGCTTTCTTTGTTAACGCCAGACGAAGAACGTGATATGGATCTCCGCGATGAAGCAAGCGCAGTACGAGACCAAGGCATGAGCTTCACTTCGTTCCCGATCCCAGATCGCCAGATTCCAAAATCAGAATCGAAGTTGGCCGAGGTTTTGGAAAGTGTTACTCGCGATCTTTCGGGCGGCAAGAACATCCTCGTACATTGCCGGCAAGGAGTCGGACGCAGTGGGTTGGTTGCGGCTTGTCTACTCGTAAAAAAGGGAATGAGTCCTGGGGCTGCAATCGATTGTGTTTCGGAGGCGCGAGGGGTTCCTGTTCCGGAAACCGCAGAGCAAAGAGACTGGATTGACCATCACGCCACTGCATTGTCGAAGTGAAGATCTATAAGTTCCTCACGAATGATCATGAGACGCATCGCCATCCTGGGATCGACCGGTTCGATCGGCCGCAGCACTCTGAGTGTCGCCGAGTCTTATCCAGATCGCTTTCAGATCGTGGCTCTCGCTGCCGGAGCGAACCTGGATTCTGCCTTCGAGCAGGCGCAGCGTTGGCGTCCGCAATTGGTTTCAATGGCCGCGGAGCGCGATGCTGATTTGCTGCGCGGGCGTCTGAAGCAAGCAGGTCTGGGTGAGATCGAGGTGGTGCATGGTCCCGCGGGCGGGGCTCAGGTCGCAACCCATTCTGAGGTCGATTTCGTAGTCAGCGCCATTGTCGGCGTGGCCGGACTTGAAGCCACTTACGAAGCGGTCAAGGCTGGCAAGACCGTTGGCGTCGCCAATAAAGAATGCCTGGTCGCAGCCGGTGAGTTGATCACGGCTGAGGCTCGCCGCCAGGGCAAGCCTTTGCTGCCGATCGACAGCGAGCACAACGCCGTGCACCAGTGCCTGCGGGGCGGGCGAATGGAAGAAGTGGAGCGAATCTGGCTGACGGCTTCGGGCGGGCCTTTTCTAAATACGCCACGCTCCGAATTCGGCTCGATCACCGTAGAGCAAGCCCTGAACCACCCGACCTGGAAGATGGGCAAACGCATCACCATCGATTCGGCGACATTGATGAACAAAGGGTTTGAGGTAATCGAGGCCTGCAGGCTGTTTCATATTCCGCCGGCAAAAGTGGAAGTGCTGGTCCATCCCCAATCCACAATCCATTCTATGGTTGAGTTTATCGATGGCAGTATACTTGCTCAGTTTTCGGTGACGGACATGCGCCTGCCGATCCTGTATGCTCTAACATATCCCGAGCGAATTCAGTCGGATATGCGCTTTCCCGTGGGTAACTTGCGTCATCTGGACTTCTGCCCCCCAGACATGAATAAATTCCCTTGTCTGCGTTTGGCGTACGAAGCGGCCGAAGCGGGCGGGGCCAAGACGGTGGCGCTCAATGCCGCCGATGAAGTGGCGGTGGCTGCGTTTCTGGAGGGCGGCATCGCGTTCGATGAAATTCCCAGAGTCATCGAAGAGGCGGTTTCAGCATCTAAGTCTGGGAAGCTGGGTTCTATCCAAGAAGTGCTTGAAGCCGATGCGGAAGCCCGCCGATATGCACAAGAACGAGTGGTCGAGTTCAGTCGAGCGGGACGGCCTCGGGCAACTTCTTTTATCTAAAGACCGGATTTCGGAATCTAACCAAATTGCGGAGTACGTATCTCAATCATGCCTGACTTTTTGATTTCGCTGATCGCCGTTGTCGTCATCCTCGGATTCATGATCCTGATTCATGAATTTGGCCACTATGCCGTTGCCAAGTGGCTGGGGGTAAGGGTCGAGGTCTTCTCTATCGGATTTGGCAAGCGGCTGCTCGGCTTTCGCAAAGGTGACACCGACTATCGGATTAGCGCGATTCCGCTGGGCGGCTACGTCAAGATGAGCGGCGAGAATCCCATGGATGAGCGCACCGGCGATCCTGCGGAGTTTCTCTCGCATTCGCGCTGGCATCGTTTTCTGATCGCCATCGCTGGTCCCACCATGAACATTGTGCTGGCCATCTTGCTGCTCACCAGCGTTTACATGGTGCACTACGAATACCCGGTTTTTATGGATAAGCCGGCCGTGATTGATGGGGTGAGAGCGAACTCCGCCGCCGCCCAGGCCGACCTTAAGCCCCGGGATCGCATTATTAAGATCGACGGCATCACCAATCCCACCTGGGAGCAGGTGCAGCCCCGGGTCATGATCAGCCCCAACCAGCCCCTGGCCGTGACTATCCAGCGCGGCGATACGATCCTCGAAAAAACCATTGTTCCGAAGCCGATCACCTCGTCGGAAATCGGCTCCGCAGGATGGTACCCTTCGGAGCCTGTAATCGTCGGCCAGGTGGAATCGGATACGCCCGCCGCCCATATCGGCCTCAAGGAAGACGACAGAATCGTCGCTTTGGACGGTCAGCCGCTGGTATCGATTGAAGCCATGATTGACCGCCTGCAGCAGACCAAAGATACGCCGGTGGATATCACCGTGCTTCGCGGCAACCAGACTTTGGCTTTTCACGTAACGCCGGTGCTCTCAAAGACTGAGGATCCAAAAGAGCAAAAGTATCGGCTGGGATTTCTGAACAAGGAAGACACGGTCGTCAAGCGCTTGCCTTTTGCCCAGGCCGTCGGCCTTTCCCTACAAGAAAACCGGAAATATTCCATGCTGCTTCTGGAACTGGCAAAGAAGCTGGTACAGGGTAAGGTTTCGCCGCGTATGGTTTCCGGCCCTATCGGCATCGCGCAGGAGGCTGGCTATGCGGCGCAGCAAAAGGGTTGGACGCCGCTGCTGGCGCTTACCTCAGGCATCAGCCTGAACCTTGGCGTCTTTAACCTGCTGCCGATTCCCATTCTCGATGGGGGCGTGATCTTCTTCCTGCTTATCGAGAGCTTAATGGGACGCGACATCAGCCTGCACATCAAGGAACGCGTCTATCAGGCAGCATTCGTCTTCCTGGTCTTGTTCGCTGTCATGGTCATCTACAACGATCTGGTGAAGACGATTCCGGGGCTGGCGAGCCGCCTGCAATA
>JBAVQD010000204.1:0-11398 GCA_049693675.1 Candidatus Sulfotelmatobacter sp.
TGTCAGTTGGCAACAGCTCAGGAACCTCAATGGTGGACGGACCAAAAGAAAGCCTGCGGGTTGGCCTCAAGTCTGGACTATAACTCGTGGGTGAAAAGTGGCTCCCCATGCAGCTCGGGAACCTCAGATTCGACCACCGCTCCCGCCGGTCTCACTCCTCAACAACAAATGGGTTTGGCTGTCGGAAAAGCTGCCATGCCATATGTGCAACAAGCAGTTCATGATCTGTTCTACGGCACACCCACAGTGCAACCACAGCTGGATCCAGCCCAGCAGCAGCGGGAGCTTGCCGCCCAGCAACTCAACAACAGCGGCATCTATCTGCTCAAACAGAAAAATTACGCCAGCGCGATCAATGAATTCCAGAAGGCTCTTGCCATTGCTCCAAACGACGCAAACATCGCTGGCAATCTCAGATTAGCCAAGCAACAACTCAAAGACGGCGTGGCGGCCGCGCAAACCAGCGAAGCGTTAGGCCAGTTCTTGGGAAACGTCCCCTCCAATGCGGGTCCATTTGATTTTGACCAATTGACGCACTCGGCCGTCGCGAACCCGAATGCCTCGGCCCTGAGTTTGGTGAACCTGGATGCTGGCGTGGTGGACCTTCGCGGCGCGACCAGAACATCTCCGCAATCCCTGGCTAGCCAGCTCGACGGAATTTTGGCGAATAAAGCTCCGGCTTTCACGTCACCGCGCTCGAATGTTGCCCTGCCGCAGGATAAGGACATGGAACTGCTCTTTAATGCGGAACCGCCCGCGTCATCGCGTTCGAATGTAGTCCTGCCGCAAGATAAGGATATGGAATTGCTGTTTCCGTCGTCGCAACCGGCACTAAAGCCAGCTCCTGCGCCTGCCTCCGGTCAACCGCACAATTGATTTGTGGACATCTATGGAAAAACCATCAAAGCTCTTTATTCTCGCACTGGCACTTACCCTGATTTTGCTGCCGCTGTATGCGCAAACGGCGGCCCAAGCGCCTGCTGCGAATGCGGCTGCGGGAACTGCAGTGCCGGCCGGCCAAGCGCCGAGTGAGATGACCGCGAAGATCACCGAGCTGGTGCACGCGGGAAAGTACACCGAAGCTCAACAATTGACTACAGGCCTGCTCGCGGCCTATCCCGGCGATCAGCGGCTCATCAAAGCCAAGGCGTTGATCGAAAACCTGATTGCGCCCGGCGGTTCCACAAATGCAACCCCAACAAACAGCCAGCCAGTGCAACCTCCGGCGGGCGCAAATCGCGAGGAACTCACAGGAATGGAGAAGGTAGATTACAACGCCCTGATCGTATTGGCGCGCGAGGCGCGGCAAACCACCGACCTTCCACAACAAAGCAAGTTGCTCCAGCAGTTCATGGATCAGAGCAGCCCGTTTTTGCAGAAACATCCAATGCAGATGCTGCTCTGGCAGCTTCGCGCAGCGTCAGCCTTAAGCCTCAATGATCCGATGGCGGGATACGAAGCGGGCGAGAAACTCCTGGCGGCGGGCGCGGCGGACAGCAACGATTCAAACGTGCAAGGATTGTTAGCGCAACTCAAAAACCAAGGTTGGCTGGAAACGGAGTGGGCGGAAAAGATCAAGAAAAAAATGGAGTTGGCAAAACAATACGGCTGGATGCTGGGAACTTGGAGTGAGACTTTCACTTTCACCTGGAAGAGGGATACCGGTGCTCGTCGCTATGGTGAAATATATAAGAGCGGTAGCACCAAATCTGAACATAGCGAAGAATTTCAGCTTTCCAAATCATCTGCGGCCATTGAGGCCTATGACGTCAATGCAGGTGTCAAAAGTGCAGAACCTCGCTATAGAGGCACCCTCGTTGATTCAGGGGAAATGCATTGGGAGGGGCTGGACGCCCTGAATGAGCGCCACGCTGGAGGGCACCCAGGATCGGAACAATGGGAGCCAGCAACTTCCTGTGAAATCGACGAGCATAAAGGAACCATGACGTTGGTCTTTCTCTCCTGGAACGATCAAAAAGACAAGAACGCGAGCCGACCGCAAATTCATCTCTTCACAAAGACCGACAGCAGCACGCATTGATTGCTGACAAACTTATGGGGCAATTATCAAAGTGGTTTGGTCTTGGTTTGTCTCTTGTACTGGTATTGCTTTCGCCGCTGCATGCGCAAACGGCGGCTAGCGCGCACGTCGAAACCGGTGCAGCGGCGGCAACTCCAGCGCCAGTCGGGCTTGCACCAGACGATGCGACCGCGAAACTCACCGAACTGGTTCACGCTGGGAAGTATGCCGAAGCGCAACAGCTGACGGCGGGGCTGCTGATTGCCTATCCCAACGATCAGCGACTCATCAAGGCCGAGGCGCTGATTGACAAATTACTTTCGCCTGCCGGTTCAACTAACGCAACTCCGGGCAACGCCCAGCCCAGTCAACCCCCGGCAAACGCGAATGCCGGGCAACTAACGGGCATGGACAAGGTGGAATACAACTCGCTGATAGAATTGGCGCGGCAGGCACGGCAGACAACTGACTTGGCAGAACAGACAAAGCTCCTGAAACAGTTCATGGACCGCACCAGTGTGTTCTTGCAGAAGCATCCAGACCAAATGCAACTCTGGCAACTTCGCGCGGTGTCAGCCATTATCTTGAATGACCCGATGGCAGGGTACGACGCAGGTCAGAGACTTATCGCCTCAGGTGCAGCGGACAGTACCGACCCAAATTTGGAGCGCTTGCTAGCGCAACTGAATAACAAGGGCTGGCTGGACAAGCAGGCTGCGGAGGAGGCGAAAAAAGAAGCAGACGAAGTCATAAAACCGCCACAGGCAGCACCGGTGCGTGGCGCGTTGAATCCTACGGTCCGAATAGTGGAATTCAGCGATTTCGAGTGTCCGGCATGCGGCTCGATACAACCTGTTTTGAAGAAGCTGTTATCGGACTTTCCCCAGGCTCAACTTGTTTTTCAGGAGTTTCCATTGCCTCCAGCGCACCATCCGTGGGCGATGAAGGCGGCCGAATACGCGGATTGTGCGGCGCGCATAAATTTGGATAAGTTTTGGAAGTACAGCGATAGTATCTTCGCCAGCCAGAGCAAAATCAATCCGGACAACGCCGATGATACGTTGCAAGAGCTTGCAAAGGCCGCAGGATTCAACGAACGGAATCTCGCCGTCTGCGCAAGTAGCCGCGAAACCGAAATTAGCGTGAATCAATCAGTGCATCTTGGGCAGTCAATGCAGGTGACCTGGGCTCCGACTCTATTCATCAACGGGCAAAAAGTTCCGGCGGGTGCTTCTGAGGATCAGGTGCGGGCATTAGTGCGCTCTGAGTTAGAGCGTGCTAAGAAGTAGACCGGGTGCTCCATTCATCGCGTTCTTTGCAATTAAGATCGTTTTTGCCTTTACTGATCTTGACCCGGCCACGAAAAAGGGACCGCGATTACACAGCGACTTACCTACTCAAGAGGAATTAGCAGGACACACATGGAATCCTGGCGAAGTTTCACACGGCGAGGCGATGCATGAAGCTCTCAAGAAAACATTCAGCAACTGTGATCCTCGGCTTGCTTTTCTCCCTGGCTACACTTCCGCTACTCCATGCGCAAACGGCGACCCAAGTACCCACCAGCTCCAACCCAGCAGCGGCGTCTCCAGCGCCGGCCAGCCAGGCGTCGGACGACATGACAAAGAAAATCACCGACCTGGTCCACGCTGGGAAATACACCGAAGCACAACAGTTGACCACCGGCTTGCTGGTGGCTTATCCCAACGACCAGCGGCTCATCAAAGCCAAGGCGCTGATTGACAAATTACTTTCGCCTGCCGGTTCAACTAACGCAACTCCGGGCAACGGCCAACCTGCACAACCCGCGTCAAATGCCGACCAACTCACCGGCATGGATAAGGTAGATTACAGCGCCCTCATCGTACTGGCGCGGCAGGCGAAGCAAGCCACCGATCGATCAGAACAACAAACTCTGCTGCAACAGTTTATGGATCAGAGCAACGCGTTTTTACAAAAGTTTCCAGACCAGATGTTGCTCTGGCAACTGCGCGCGACCGCAGCCATCAGCCTGACTGACCCGAGGGCTGGCTACGAGGCCGGCCAAAAGCTTATGGCGGCAGGCGCGGCGGACAGCGACGATCCGAATCTGCAGGAGTTGTTAGGGCAACTCAAGAACAAACATTGGCTGGACAAAGCAGAAGCGGAGAAACAAGCGAAATTCGGCTGGCTCCTAGGGACCTGGAATCTGTCCTGCGCCGAGGCCGACCCGAACGGGAATGTGCAGCAACGCTGCGACCCAGGCGGTATTGAGTTTTCAAAGCTTGCATCATCTGACTCAGTTGCCGATGGCTACCGGATTAGCGGTGATGGTGTGAAGAAAGCAAATTCTGCTTTTAGGGTCACCGTCCTTGCTTCGGGCGAAATACGCTGCGAAGAACCTAACCTCTATAACTCCCCTGAGTGGGTACCCGTGCTGTCATGCAACACCGCTGACAACAATAGATCGCTCACCATACACTCGGCCGCCTACAAGCCCAAGGGATATATATGGACATGGTCGATGCACAAGAACTGACCGCGCGCAGCGCTTGTAGTACTCGATAGGCTTTTGAAGCTGCTTTGCGTCACGCTTTGCGAGCAGGGCTTGCAATTGCTGTGTTAGGAACTTGAGGTCTACGTTGGCGTTCTCGAAATGAAAAAATGTCGAGGGCGAAGCATTTAACTCCCTGGCGAGAGCGATTATGAGTTCGAAAGAGGGCACTTTTTCGCCACGTTCGATCCTGCCCAGGTGTTTGACCCCAATGTCAACTCTTTCGGCGAGCTTCCCAAGGCTCATCTTGCGATCCTTGCGAGTTGCCCGGAGGAGCCGGCCGAAAAGTTCCGCTGCAGTCATCACAGTTGTCCGAGATCGACGACAGCCGCGAGCTCAGCGTCTCGAATGCATTCTCAATGTGGGATCAGATCGCTTACTCTTCGTCGCACACGAGTAACAATCGATAGTATTTGCGTAGCCGCTTAACATCGTCAGTTGCAACAAGCCGATCGATCTTGGCACGCAGGACCTCGGCACTGTCATCAAACCGCTGCTCCCGATTTCCACAGTCGATCTTCTGAAATCAATGTGAAGAAACATTAACCTTCCTTTCACGACCGCGTAACAAAGCACACCTAGAATACCCAGTCATCCCGGACGAAAAGTTTTTGCAGAGTAGCGGAGGAGTATCCGCTGAGTTGCATCTTTCGCCACGGGCAGAAACAGATGTTTTGCCATCCTCAAGTCTAAGGAGGATTTGCATGAATCGATATCAGCCCGTCTCGACCCGGTGTGGCTGTTTGAAGTTTGTGACCGGCCTGCTCCTCTTTCTGTTGCCGGTGACAATAGCATTTGCCCAGGTGGATCGCGCGGTGCTCGAAGGCACAGTTACCGACCCGAGCGGAGCTACTATCTCTGGCGCAACTGTAAAAATAGTGGCCGTCGACACCGGCCTCATACAGACACAGCGCACCAATTCGAACGGCTACTACCGATTTCCGGGGCTGGCAATTAGCCGCTATTCCGTGACCGTTACGAATACCGGCTTCAAGTCTAAAGTCATCGATGACGTAATCGTACAAGTTGGACAAACGCGGACACTGGACACTGCGCTTGCGGTGGGCGCGCCTACGGAAACAGTTGAGGTGCAAGCGTCTGCCGCACCTTCGGACCGCAGCTCCGCAGAGGCAGCCACCGTGATCCGTACGGATCAGATTGAGAACCTACCCAACAACGGGCGCGACTGGTCTAGTTTTACGCTCCTTGCGCCTTTTGCTCAAGATGATGGCGGTGGCGATCAGCGTACCATTCGCTTCGCCGGCCGCGCGCGCGATGACAATAACTTTCAGATTGATGGCGTCGACGCCGGCGGTATCCAAGAGCAGGCGCAGAAGTCACAAACGCGTCTGCAAATTTCTCAGGACGCCATTGAGGAATATCGTGTCAACAGCGCGTTGTACGATGCGGAGTACGGCACGCAAGCCGGCGGTCAAATCGACGTGGAGACGAAGCACGGCACCAACGATTTCCACGGCTCGGTCTTTGGGTATCTCAGGAACTCTGTCTTCGATTCGCGGAATTTCAACGATTTTGACGTTAACGGCAATCCTGCCATCCCGCCGTTCCGCTATGGGCAGTATGGGATGTCCTTAGGTGGCCCGGTCATGAAGGACAAACTGTTCTTCTTCGTGAACTACGAGGGTCTTCGTCAATACGGAGCGACGACGAATCAGGTTCTCGTGCCCAACCCCGCGACTCAGCGGGCTACTCTGGCTACGTCACCGCAGATGTGTTCCATCCTTCAGGCTTATGCCTGGCGCGCATCTACCGGTCCTATCGGAAACTGTGATCCCCTGCACGTTTATCCCGACGCCGCCTTTGCCGATCAAACCGGCAATGGACTGCCAGACTCAGATCTGCTTACGGCCCCTGCCCCGACAACGGTCCATGAGGACACCTGGCTTGTCCGAATGGACTACCACGTTAACGAGAAGATTATGTTATACGGAAGTGCGCACCGGGACATCAGCCTGGTAAGCGGGACCAACGGCAGCGGCTCTCTTCCGTACGACCTTATTCAGACCATCAATCATCCCGCTGGTTACTACGTTGCCTTGCAGAACACTTTTTCGCCGCGGCTGTTGAATGAAGTCAAGGTTTTTGTGAACCGTGCCCCGTTCATCAATCCACAGATCCCACCCTTGCCTTATTCCGTCCAGACCAACAATTGGGTCGGGATCAACAATAACCAGGCAGATCACGAAATCGGTACCACATTCGGCATTGTCGACAACCTGACCTTCGTGCGTGGCCGCAACACGTTCAAGACCGGCATGGAGATTCGCCGGGTGCGATTGAATCAAGGGTTGACCGCCGGCAACACGCTCTCTTTTCAGGATGAGAGCAGCACAGCGGACACGGGCTTTGAGAACGCGAACCTTTACGGAATCTCGTACACCTCGACCTGGTGTTGCCACAAACTGCGGCGCACATTTTATATGCCCTATTTCCAGGATGAGCGTAAGGTCACTCCCACCCTGACTCTGAACCTCGGAGTGCGCTGGGAATACTACGGAGTGGCACACGAAGCCGACAATCGTACGACGGTCTTTGATGTCACCGAATTCCACGGGGTCTGCTTCGGCTCAGCTTCAACTTGGCGCTTCGCCCTTCCCACTCCAATCCCAACCCCCATCAATACTCCGGCGTGTCCCAAAAACCCAGCTCTTTACAACGCTAACTACAGAAACTTCGATCCTCGCGTCAGTTTCGCTTGGGCTCCCAGCATCTTCCAAGGGAAGACTGTAATTCGATCGGGTTTTGGAATTTATCACGGCGCAGCGCAGAACGACGACTTGAACGCCGGACTGGAAAGTGACCGTTATACCGCGTTTGCCACTTTCGATCCGTCGTCAAACGGCACGCCCCTCTTGCCGGCATATCAGCAGGTCAACCCGGACCTCAGTAGTCTGCCCATAACCCCAGCCCAGCAGCCTCGCGCCTTGCAACGCCATGGTCGCCGCGACCTCTACGTTGAAACCTGGGGTCTGACCATCGATCGCGAACTGCCATCGAATTTTTTGGCATCGGCGCAGTATCTTGGATCGCGCGGAGTACGGTTGTTTTCTCGTGGAGGCGTGAACTTCTGCAGCACGCAACCGCAAGGGACCGACGCAAGCGGCAACATCCTTTGCACCCGCCCGCTTGACCAGTACTATCCCGGAGGAGACCCTTACGGTTCGGTAGACTACAAATCCGACATCGGATCGAGCACGTACAACGCCCTTTTGCTCAGCCTCGAACGGCGCTTTTCCAATGGCTTGTCCTTCCAAAGCCGCTATACCTGGTCCCATTCCATTAATGACGGATCCGTCGGGGGTGGCGAATCGAATGGCCCGGAGAACGTAAATTGCCTTCCCTGTGATAAGGGGCCAAGCGTCTTCGACGTGCGCGACAACGTCACCGTGAATACCGTCTATGAACTCCCGTTTGGGCCGGGCAAACCGTTCCTGAGTGACTCAGGCGTATTGGGCAAGATCGCCGGTGGCTGGGAGTTGGGCAGCATCGGCGTGTGGCATACGGGTCACCCCCTCACGATCACGATGAATATCTCTCCCGACCAGTTGCCGGACGGGAACGATCAAACTACCCAGAGACCCGATCTTGTTCCTGGAGTCCCCATATTTCTCCCGGGAGGCGTACATGACCACACCCTTCCAATCAATCCAGCTGCGTTCGCCCCACCCCCGCTTGCCCCAACAGGGATCGCTGACGCTAGTGGGAACTGCATCAACACCTGCGGCCTTGTAAGCCGCTTTGGCGATGCTCCTAATGGGTTGATTCGGGCGCTTAACGTTTGGCAGATCGACTTGGCATTGACCAAGGAAACCAAGCTGACAGAGCGCGTTTCCATGAAATTTGGTGCGCAGGTATTCAATATCTTCAATCACGTCCAGTTCGGCGATCCAAACCCCAACAACATCGCTTTCAATTACACCCAGTCGGCAAGTAATCCCAATAACTGGATACTTTCGCCTGCCGGCAGCCTCGGCCTGATCGACACGACCGTTAATTTCAACAACAACAACGACAACGCGGCGTCGCCGAATACCGGCACCGGCTTGCCGAGGCAGATTCAGTTCATGCTTCGCTTCGAGTTTTAGTTCGCGCAGAAGAATAAAAGAATTGCAGGATTCAGCTTGCTTTCAGGTTGACGGGATAGATTTGTCTCAGGCGGTTTCGGCAGCAAGAGTTTTTACCCAAAGGAATCGAAAGAAATCATGAGAAACGAAACACCTCCTCGGTTCAGAAAATTGTTGACGACCGCAGCTCTCGCACTCTCGTGCTTTGTTCCTCCCGTGGTTGCGTCGCCCCCCGCGGATGGCTACAGCGTTATCAAGAAAATACCGATCTCTGGCCAAGGTAGTTGGGATTATCTTACGGTGGACGAGTCCGCGCGACGTCTCTATGTTTCTCATGGAACGCAGGTGGAAGTGCTCGACATCGATTCGGGGGATATTGTCGGGAACATCCCAAAAACACTCGGCGTGCATGGAATCGCGATTGCTCCCTACTTTGGGCGCGGATTCGTCAGCAACGGTAAAACGTCGACGGTGACGATCTTTGATCTGAAAACGCTGAAGCCTATTGCCGATGTTCCAACCGGTCAAAAACCGGATGCCATCATCTTCGATCCCGCCACATCGCGGGTCTTCGCCTTTAACGGCGGCGGCAATAGTGCGACTGCAATTGATGCAGCGACTGGCAAAGTTGCGGGCACCGTGGATCTTGGAGGCGGACCAGAATTCGCTGCCGCCGACGGCGACGGATTCATTTACGACAATCTGGAAGATGAGGGCCTGGTTCTGAAGATCGACTCCCGCAAACTGGCCGTCACGCAGCGCTGGCCTACCGCGCCTTGCGCTTCCCCCAGCAGCATGGCGATGGACCGTGCCAACCGTCGCCTGTTCATTGGTTGCCGCAGCAAAGTGATGGCAGTCATGAACGCCGACACGGGCCAGGTGATCACTGCGTTACCGATCGGCGATCATGTGGACGCGACCGCCTTCGATCCCGAGACAAAACTGATTTTCAACTCCAATGGCGAAGGAACCGTCACCGTGATTCGTCAGGACAGTCCCGACAAATACTCGGTGGTCGAAACGGTGAAGACTTTGCCCAAGGCCAAGACCATGGCTCTGGATCCGAAAACCCATCGGCTTTTCCTGTCCACAGCAGAATCTGGCCAGTTCGAATTGCTGGTTGTAGGAAAGTAACGGCTACCTGATTTCGGAGAGTGCTCTGTAGCTATGTCTTCACAACGCACAACCTTCGCGGGAATATTGTCGCTGTTGTACCTCACGGCTGTGCTACTTGGGCTGACAGGTTGCACGAAGAAAACGTCCGCGCAAACTTCGGCTGATTTGCAAGTTAAGGTGAATGACCCGTTTCGCTTCGTGGCGTACGGCGATACTCGCTTTCATGATCCGAAAGATACCGAAGCCGCAAATCCTGCGGTGCGCGTGGCTTTGGTGCAAGCCATAGCCGAGGTCCATCCTGCGTTTGTATGCTTTACCGGTGATATCGTTTACAACGGCTATGACGTAAATGATTGGAAAGTCTGGGATATCGAAACTAAGATCTGGCGAGACAAGAACATTCCAATTTTCCCGGCACTCGGCAACCACGACCTGCACGGCGACGAAAAGATCGCACTCAACAATTATTTCCAGCGCTTTCCCGAACTCAAGAACAGCCGTTACTACGCTGTAAGGGCCGCGAACACGCTGATGCTCGTGCTCGACAGCGCACTGGCCGAAACCTCGGGCCCACAAGGCCAATGGCTGACTGACAAACTGGACCACATTCCTGCCGATGTGAATTTCGTCTTTCTCATGTTTCACCATCCCCCTTACACCAGTTCCTCGGATGCAAAAATGTTCGGTGGAGGCCACTCTGCCCGATCCACGGAACAACAACTGGCGAAGATGCTTGAGGACCGCCAGGCGCACGCTCGCATCCGCTTCATCGTCTTCTCTGGACATGTACACAATTATGAGCGCCATGAACACGGTGGCGTGACTTACTTCGTTTCCGGTGGAGGAGCGGCTCATGCATATCCCATCGAACGCGCCCCCGATGATCCTTTTCAAAGCAAGGAGGTGAACTACCACTACCTTCTTGTAGAAGTCGATCACCAGCAGGTGAAAGTTACGATGAATCGGCTGGAGTTGATTAACGAAAAGGCGACATGGACGCAGCCCGATGCGGTAAATATTGTGACTCCCGATGCGGTGCCCGCCAACGCCGCCGTACGCTAATCAATGATGAACGTCGAGACCCGAATGCCAAAGCGAAGGTCCCTTATATTCTGTTTGTGTTGATGGTATGTCTTTGGGTTCTACAGGCGATTGGTTTGTCTATGAGTCTGCCTTAAGGCATGAGCGGATATTGGGCATCGTCGAAGGAATGAATACGTCAATCCGGCGCAGAATGAGTTGATCGGCGGAAACTGATCTTTATGGCATGGGCATAGCTGGATGCTCGTTCTGGGCATGTCTCGGTTCAGAACGCAGGTTCTATCGGCAAT
Source organism: Candidatus Sulfotelmatobacter sp. (assembly GCA_049693675.1). Classification (GTDB taxonomy): domain Bacteria; phylum Acidobacteriota; class Terriglobia; order Terriglobales; family Acidobacteriaceae; genus Sulfotelmatobacter. The sequence continues at coordinate 11,086 of JBAVQD010000204.1, forward strand.
GCCGATAAAGAATCGTCCAATGAAATGCTGGGTAGGGGTCAAAAGAAGCAGCCAAGAGACGTAAGTCGCTTCTCGCGAGTAGTCGATGATCCGCGGACAGTCCACTCAATAACTGCCGAGTGTGTTCTCACCGTTCAGATTGGTAACGAGAAACGCGCTTGGCGTCAGTGAATGATCGCTGGCGATAAGCCGACTTGAACTAATCCGCTTTGCGGCGGACGCATTCGCGTGTTGCGGAGCCGACGGTCGAGTTGATCTGAGCTAGTTTGTGTCGCAGAGGAGGAACTCTCTGTGACCCATCTACGTCAGCTCA
>JBAVQD010000205.1:0-36281 GCA_049693675.1 Candidatus Sulfotelmatobacter sp.
TGCAGGATCTGCGAGAAACTACTCTGGCGGCCGTCGCCGGACTGCTCGCCAGATTGTCCTATTTAGCTTCCCTGCGCCGTCAAGAGGGTGGGTACAGGCATTGGGGTTTGTCGCTGACTTACGGAGAGGAGCCGTCAGAGCGCGCTCTTAAAGCGGCTCACACAGAAGTTTTATCGAAAGTGTTGCGAACGCCAATCTCGGAGTTAGAGGAAGACTTGCACGAATCGAGCCAGACGGGCTCCACAACCTCGACTGGATACATTGAAGGTATGCAGCAGCAATTCACTCAACTGCTTCCTTCACCGCAAGACAAAGTCTCAGCAAGCCATCTTAATTCAGTGCTGGTTGCGCTTTCGGCGCTGGAGAAGAGCCATAAGCCTGCCACTCCGTCAGCTTCATAGCGACCCCTACAACTTGCCCAATGATCTCCGCTTCCTGAGGATGGCGCAGCACGCGCACTTGCACCGGCGAGAGCGGATGGGGCTGCAGGATCAGATCATCTTTTCGCATACTGCACCAGCAGCAGGTGTGTCCGTCGCGAGTTTCCACAAAATAGATTGGGCGTTCGTATTCTGACCGCCAGGTTCCCTCGGCTACCTTATTCTTCTCTTCATCGATTTGAATGAAGCTTCCCGGCGGGAGAATGGGATACATGGTGAAATCCTGATTGCCGATGTAGCCGTAGGTGAAATCGCTATGCGCGAATTGCGCCAGATAGGATAGCGGCACCAGACCCCACTGTTCCACCATGCGCCCTAAATTGGAGGTGCGATGCTCGTCAAAGGCAGGATCCATGCGGATGGGCACTTGCACTGACGATAACGCCGACAGCGCCTCGGAGACGTGCGAGCGCGGCGGAGCAATCATGCCGAGATCCGCCGCCATATTGCTTAAATCCACGCCGTACCACGCCAGTAATTCCCGCAAATCGCGGCGGTAGATTACAGCCAGCGTATAGAGACGGAAAATACTCGGTAATACACCCTTGGTCTCAATGTCGGACAAACGGCTGGGCGGAATCGAAAACTCTTCGTTGCGATACTTTTCCGCCATGCGCGCGCTGGACATCTCGATGTCGCGCATGGTCAAGCCGAGTTTCTCGCGAAGGGTACGAAGGCTCTTACCGGCCGGGAGCATACGATGCCTCCATAGAAGTCTGGGAGATCACTAAAGTGTTCGCAATCATAGCAGGGAGCTGACTCGACTGTCATGATTTTACGAATAAAATTTAAGGCTCCGCATTTTGTTACGATTTCCGAACAAGCCCATCCCCGCGTCCTGCCTGCCGAATTCGCCACCTAGCACTCAGACCACGGCATTCCTTCGCTGGCCTTTCAGGTTTCGATGGTGGTGCCTCTGTTCGTTTTTCGTAACAACGATCAGCCAAAATTGCGGAATCGCCTTTTTTGAGCTTCCGGTTGGATTCTGTGGCGCTCACCCTTAATGTCTCAAAATCTGTGCGAATGACATTTGTCACGCTGATTCTGTGATGAACGGCACTGGTGCCTCCGCCGCAACTCCACGATGATGCAGCTACCGGGACAGAACCGAGACCGCAGTTCCGGCAAGCATAGAGCCGGCGGAGAGAACCAACATGATTGCAACCAGCGAAGAACGAAAAAGTAGGCAGCGGACAAATTCGGACACCGCCGTCGCCAGTCTGGAAGGTGTCAGCAGGAATTATGGGGAAGTGCGTGCCCTTCGGAATGTGAACTTCAGGGTGCGCGCGGGCGAGGTCGTCGCACTCTTAGGCCCGAACGGAGCTGGCAAGACAACGGCCGTGAAGCTGTTGCTGGGCCTTCTTCCGCCTGACTCCGGCCAAGTCCGCGTCTTCGGCGGAAATCCGACGAATCCCGAAAATCGTATGCGCACCGGCGCCATGCTGCAAGTAGGCAAGGTGCCGGAGACTCTGCGGGTGCGCGAGCACATCGATTTGTTTTCCAGCTATTACCCGCAGCCGCTTCCTCTCCAAGAGGTGCTGGAGGCGGCAGGTCTGCAGAAATTGAGCGATCGCAAGTTCGGCGATCTCTCCGGCGGCCAGCGGCAACGCACCCTGTTCGCCTTGGCCATCTCCGGAAATCCCGACCTTTTGTTTTTGGATGAGCCCACTCTCGGCCTTGATGTAGAAGCCCGCCGGGCCCTCTGGGAGGAAATCCGCCGCCTGGTTGGACGCGGAAAAACTGTTCTGCTCACCACTCACTATCTGGAAGAGGCTGACGCTCTCGCCGACCGCATTGCGGTGATTCATCAGGGAGAAATCATCGCCGAGGGCACGACGGCAGAAATCAAGTCACAAACCAGCGGCAAGCGCATCCGTTGCGTCACCGCGTTAAGCGTCACTACGTTGCTGCAAATTCCAGGCGTCACCGATGTCAAGTTCGATCGCGACGCCGTCGAGATCCATACTGGGGCAGCGGAGTCCGTGATTCGCACCTTACTGGCTCGCGATTCATCGCTTTCCGGACTTGAAATCAGCAGCGCCGGATTGGAAGAAGCCTTCCTGTCGCTGACTCGGGACAACAGTAAGAACGAATAACCAAAATGGAAGTCGCCATTTTCCTATAAGCAGAGTTAAGAGATAACAGAGATAAGCGAGGAAACCACCATGAGCACCACTGCAGCGACACTCAGCAACAGCCAGATCGAGCGCTCTCCAAGCCACACCGCCGCTATTTACCTGAAAGAAGCAAAGTATGAGTTCCTCAAAAACTTGCGCTTACGCGTCTACACGATTTCGGTAATCACCTTTCCGCTGATGTTCTACGTACTCTTCGGTTTGGTTTTGAATGCGAAAGAAATGATCGCCGGTACCGGCGTCCCTACGTATCTGATCGCAACCTACGGCACCTTCGGAGTGATGGGAGCGTCGCTATTTGGAACCGCTTCTGGCCTCGCCTCCGACCGCGGCCTGGGATGGTTGCAGGTGAAGCGCGCCAGTCCCATGCCGCCATTCGCCTACTTCGCCGCCAAAGTCGTACTCAGCATGATCTTCAGCGCGGTTGTCGTTTCGCTGCTGCTGCTTCTGGGCATCCTCTTCGGCGGAGTGCGTTTGCCGATCATCGAAACAGCCAAGCTGTTCGCAACCTTGGTGGTTGGATCACTTCCCTTTTCCGCCATGGGATTGGCCATCGGTTATTTCGCGGGACCAAACTCCGCACCCGCCGCCATCAATTTGATTTATTTACCACTCTCGTTCTGCAGTGGCTTGTGGGTGCCTTATATGTTTCTTCCTAAACTGGTGCGCCAGATCGCCTTGGCGCTACCGCCATATCATTTGTCGCAACTCGCGTTAGGAATTGTCGGCGCTGGACGGCACGAACCAGCATCCACGCACTGGGAGGTTCTATTAGCCTTCACCTTGATCTGCCTCGGTGTCGCGCGCATCGGCTTTCAGCGCGATCAAGGAAAACTCTACGGCTAGCGCGTGAATTGCAGAAATCAAATAATAAGGACGCATATGAGCGCCGACGCGAAAAGAAAATACGGATCAACCATCGGTCTGATAACTCTGGGTATATTGACCATGTATGGCAGCCCGCGCTGGCTCCTGCTGGTGATTCCCGCTGCCGTGCTGATTTGGTATGCGACTACCAGAGGCCAATTCAAGAAGACCGGAACTGACGTAGGATAGTCGAGGAATTGTTGACTCAATGAGACTTCTTCCGAAGAATAGCGAATACACCTGGGCGTTGTACTCCGTCCTGTACTTCGGATTCTTCTTCATAGACCCAATCGAGTCTCACGCCGGCTTGCGCGTTTGGCTTTTTACCTTCCTTGGCACGGCTGTCTTTCTAGTCTTATATTTTTCGATCTTTTGGGTAAGCTGCCGACGAGGGCTGTTGAACATCGCGGCCATGGTCCTGATGGGAGTGGCATTTGCCAAGTACAACGGTGGTGCCACTACCTTTTTCATCTTCGCAGCAGCCTGCGGAGCTTTCGTAGTGGAGAGCGAGGCCGATGGCATCAAGTTATTGTTGGCCATTGAGGCTGCAGCAGGGCTAACCTGGTGGACGCTTCACCTCAACGGCTGGTTCCTGGTTTTCGGATGTGGACTTTCCTTCATCGTCGGTGCCAGCAATATCCACTTTGCGCAACGCAATCGAGTCAACAGGAAACTCATCAAGGCGCAGGAAGAAATCGAGCACCTTGCCACCGTCGCTGAGCGCGAACGGATCGCCCGCGATCTGCATGATGTCTTAGGACACACGCTTTCCGTAATCATTCTGAAATCTGAATTGGCTGGAAAACTTATGGAGCGGGATCCGAACCGCGCCGGCCACGAAATCCGCGAAGTGGAACAAATTTCCCGGCAGGCGCTGTCCGAAGTGCGCGATGCCATTCGCGGCTACCGTTCGCAGGGCTTGCCGGCGGAACTCGCTCGAGCCAAAGCCACTCTGGAAACCGCTGGGGTGGCTGTTCAATGCGAAGCAGCGCGCATCGAGATGCCCGCTCTGCACGAAACCGTGCTCTCCATGGCGGTTCGGGAAGCAGTCACAAACGTTGTGCGTCACGCCCACGCCCGCACCTGCGCCCTGCGCCTGGCGCAACAAAATGGCTCCTGCCGTCTTCAAATTGAAGATGATGGCCGCGGCGGCCTCGAGAGCGAAGGCAACGGACTTCGCGGTATGCGCGAGCGTGTGGAGATGTTAGGCGGGACGCTTGATTGCGACTCGCGCGCCGGCACAAGACTTACCATCACCCTCCCACTCAAGGAGATCGCACCCAAAAACGAGGTCCGCGCCCATTGAATCCTGTCGCAAAGGAAAATCGTAAAACCATTCGCGTGGTTCTCGCGGAAGATCAGGGCATGGTTTTGGGAGCTCTGGCCGCACTGCTCGAGATCGAAGGCGACATCTCGGTTGTGGCTCAAGCGCGGAACGGCAAGGAAGCTATCGATGCCGTGCTCGCGCACAAACCTGATGTCCTTATTACGGATATCGAAATGCCGCTCATGACCGGACTCGATACCGCCGCAGAATTGAAACGTCGCCGCTTAAGTACGCGAGTCATCATCCTCACCACGTTCGCGCGCGCTGGATATTTACGTCGCGCCATGGAAGCCGGGGCGCTCGGCTACATGCTCAAAGATATGCGTGCCGAGGAACTCGCCGAAGCCGTGCGTCGCGTGCAGCAAGGCTTGCGCGTCATCCATCCCGATCTCGCGACTGAAGCCTGGTCGGAAATGGATCCGCTCACAGATCGGGAACGCCAGGTCTTGCGCCTAGCCGGCGAAGGCATGCAAAGCGGAGATATTGCCGCAGAACTCCGCCTCTCCGAAGGCACGGTGAGGAATTATCTTTCCGAAGCCATCAGCAAGATGGGCGCCAGCAACCGTATCGAAGCCGCGAGAATCGCCAGAACTAAGGGTTGGCTCTGAGATTGTCGAGTTCCCCTTCCCTCAGATGTTGAGCAATCCGTAATTAATATTCAATACTATAGTTTCATGCCTGACGCCTACATCCTCGGCATCGAAAGCTCTTGCGACGAAACCGCCGCAGCCGTGGTGCGCTCGGGAGAGCAACTGGTCTCGAACGTGGTGGCTTCGCAGATCGCCACCCATCAGCCTTTTGGCGGAGTAGTGCCTGAATTAGCATCACGCGAACATTTGAAGGCGATCGTTCCCGTGGTCCGCCAAGCGCTGGCTGAGGCAAATCAAACTTACAGTTCCCTCGACGCAATTGCCGTCACGCAGGGTCCCGGCCTTGCCGGAGCGCTGCTCGTCGGCATCAGCTATGCCAAGGCGCTGGCCTTCGCCCTCGATAAGCCACTGATTGCAGTCAACCATCTCGAAGGCCACATCCATGCGGTTCTGTTGGAAGAGCGGCAGAAAGGCAACCACGAACTGCAATTTCCTGTGCTGGCTTTGGTGGTTTCGGGTGGACACACACACCTTTATCTTGCCGTGCGAAAGAACCAAAGCTGGACTTACGAAAATATCGGCCACACTCGCGATGACGCGGCGGGCGAGGCTTTCGATAAAGTTGCAAAACTGCTTAGCCTGGGTTATCCCGGTGGACCAATCATCGACTGGCTCGCGCCGTATGGCGATTCAGGTGCCGTGAAGTTTCTTCCCGCGCAAATCAAACATCCCGATCGTCGCCATGCACGAAAAGAACTCGATCTGGATCGACCGCGCTTCGATTTTTCGTACAGCGGCATCAAGACAGCAGTGCTGCGCTATGTCGAGGTCCACGACATGCGAGATTCCATCGCAGTTCGCCGCAAAGCTCTGGCGGACATCGTAAAGCCCAAGCTCGAAGATTACCTGGCGGCCTGCGATCGGCAGACCCGCGACTTAGTCGCTTCATTTCAGCGCGCCGTCGTTGAAGATTTAGTAGGCAAGACACTGGCAGCGGCTGCGGCGTACGACGTGGCTACGTTATTCGTGACCGGCGGAGTAGCTGCCAACAGCGAACTGCGGAAGACTTTCGAGCAACGCGGCGCTCAGGAAGGTGTGCCGGTCTTTTTCCCCTCTCGCGCGCTTTCCACTGACAACGCGGCGATGATTGCCGCCGCCGCTTATCCAAAATTCTTAGCCAAGGATTTTGCTGCGGTGGATTTTTCAGCTGAGGCGAGCCTAGCCTTGCGTTAGTTCCGGTTTGCGCAAATCTGGTTCATGACAAACTCGGGGGCAAATCAACGGTACTATTTGCTGGCGCCCTGACTATTTCCCATGACTGCATCCAGCGCCCTTTCCAGCTGGCTTTGAATATCAATATCTTTGTAGATGGCAAAGTTGGCGCGCTTTTCACTTTCATCAAAGCCACTGCCGCGGCCAGCCACAATGATGATGGGAATATTGGCGGTTTTCGGATTCTTCTTTAAGGCGGTAATCAGTTCGCTCCCTGACATCTTCGGCATCTGCATGTCGGTGACGATCACATCCGGATGCATCCGCTCAAGAATCTGCAACGCCTCCACGCCATTCGTGGCGGACTCCACCGTAAAGCCGCGCTCTTCCAGAGAGCGGCATACGGTGTAGCGGATCAGCATGGAGTCGTCAACCACCAGCGCTACCGCAGGCATGAGTTTGCAACGTGCGGAATGCACGCCCCCGGCCCGCAGATTAACAGTGTGATTGCACCGAAACAAGGAAGAAGCGAACTGATCCGGTTACTATGGTGAGCAGCGTCTGGAGTTTACGATTCCTTGCCGTCCGCGTCGACACTCTCTTCGATGCTCATGTCTTTCAGTTCGCTCGACTCGAAGACCTCTCGACACTCCAAGCACTCCACGAATTCAGCATCTTCATCGCGACTCACAATTTGCACTCGCGGATGTTTGCAAGGTTTATTTGTGTCTGTCGGCTGGGAGAACGGCTTTGAAGTCATAAATCAGGAAACGTCGCCCTCGTCGAAGCAGCAGGAGGGATCGATCGGGAATTTCCGGTATTTTAGCCTTGCTAGCCCTATTGTCAAGTCCCCTTTTTCCAAGCAGTGTCTCGCAATGCCTTGACATAGAAATGGGCCGGAGCAATTTCAAACCCCAATGTCCGACTAAAATGATCGCCACGCCTAAGCCGCTCAAACCGGGTTGCTTACCATTCAATGCCAATTCTTGCCGCTGCCTGCCAGGCCTTGCACCAAGTCTCCTTTTGGTCGTAGAATGAATTGCGACGGAAAAGGTCGTATTTATCTCCGACTCAAAGAGTCGGGGATTAAGGACGCTCTGGCGCATTCCGAATGCTGAAGCTAACCAAAAAGGCGGATTACGCACTGATGGCCATGAAGCACCTGGCCGACCATGCGCAAGAAGGTAGCGCTAGCGCCAAGGACGTTGCCGATTCCTTTGGCATTCCGCCCGAGGCTTTGGCCAAGATTCTGCAGCGACTGGCGAAGGCCGGTCTACTGCAATCCCAGCACGGCACCTACGGTGGCTATCGATTGGCTCGAGCGGCGCACACGATTTCCGCGTTCGAAGTAATCCAGGCCATCGACGGTCCGCTCTTTATCACTTCTTGCGTTACGGTGCGCGGCGAGTGCGGCCAGAGCGATCGCTGCAATATCCGCGAGCCCTTGCGCAAGGTGAATGAGAGCATCGAGGCGGTGTTGAAGCGCATCAAGATTTCACATATGCGCGAAGAGCCGGAAGTGGCCGAAAGCGCCACCGGCAAACTTGCAGAACTGGTAACGATCGTCTAGTTCGACGGCAGGTAAATAAAGTAAGTATGAAGCAACTAACCAGGTAGGAGAAGCAATTATGAGCACGGATGTAAAGATTCCCCAGGAACTTCCCGTCACCAAGCACTCAGCTCCGCAAGGAGTGAAGTTGCCCATTTATATGGACAATCATGCCACCACGCCCATGGACCCGCGGGTGCTCGAAGAGATGCTGCCTTACTTCATGGAAAAGTTCGGCAATGCCGCCAGCCGCAATCACTCATTCGGATGGGCCGGTGAGGAGGGCGTGGAAACCGCGCGCGAGCGCATCGCCAAGCTAATCGGCGCCACCACCAAAGAAATCATCTTTACTTCTGGCGCCACTGAGAGCGACAACCTCGCGATCAAGGGCGTTGCGGAAATGTACCGCGAAAAAGGCAATCACATCATCACTGCGGTCACGGAACACAAAGCCGTGCTCGATACCTGCAAGCGCCTGGAAAAATATGGTTATCGCGTTACCTACCTCCCAGTGCAAAAAGACGGGCTGATCGATCTCGAAGATCTCAAGCGTGCCATGGATGACAAAACCATCCTGGTAAGCATTATGTTCGCGAACAACGAGATTGGCGTGGTGCAGCCAGTAGCCGAAATTGGCAAGCTATGCCGCGAACGCGGCGTTATCTTCCACACTGACGCCACGCAGGCGATCGGAAAGGTTCCGGTAGACGTAAACCAACAGAACATCGACTTGATGTCGATCTCCGCGCACAAGATGTATGGTCCGAAAGGGGTAGGTGCCTTGTACGTGCGCCGCAAGAATCCGCGGGTGCAGATCTCCGCCATTATCGATGGCGGCGGCCACGAGCGCGGCATGCGGTCCGGCACTCTCAACGTCCCCGGCATCGTTGGCCTGGGCAAAGCTTGCGCCATCGCGTCGGAGGAAATGTCTCGTGAAGCGACTCATCTCGCTGCATTACGTGATCGTCTGCGGGACCGCATCATGAGCCGCCTGGATGAGACTTATATCAACGGCACTATGGAGCACCGCTTGCCCGGAAACCTAAACATCAGCTTCGCTTACGTGGAAGGCGAGTCGCTGCTGATGGGCATCAACGATATTGCGGTTTCCAGCGGATCGGCGTGCACCTCTGCGACGCTTGAGCCATCTTATGTATTAAAGGCTCTGGGCACCGGCGACGACTTGGCGCACAGTTCGATTCGATTCGGCATCGGGCGCTTCAATACCGAAGCCGAAGTCGATTACGTGGCCGACCGCGTCATCGAAACCGTTGAGCGGCTGCGCGAACTTTCTCCGCTCTACGAGATGGCTAAGGAAGGCATCAACTTGAAGGATGTGAAGTGGGCGGGAGAGTAATTGACGCGAAGTAACCGACGGAAGAGCGCGAACGGGAAGGGCACGACTTCAGCTCTGAGCCTGCCCTGCGCAAGGGCAGTGTGACGAAGGGTGCCGCAAAGATTCGAACCGAGAAGGGGCTTTAGCCCCGGCGGTAAATTGGAAGAATTTAGGAGAGACAAATGTCATACAGCGATAAGGTAATCGATCATTACAACAATCCCCGCAACGTCGGCTCAATGGATAAGAGCAGCGCCGATGTGGGCACCGGTCTGGTTGGAGCACCCGAGTGCGGCGACGTGATGAAGCTGCAGATCAAGGTCAACCGTGAGACCAACGTGATCGAGGAGGCCAAGTTTAAGACTTTCGGCTGCGGCTCCGCGATCGCCTCGTCCTCACTGGCCACCGAATGGGTCAAAGGCAAGACTGTGGATGAAGCTCTCGCCATCAAGAACATGGACATCGTGAAGGAGCTTTCGCTTCCTCCCGTGAAAATCCACTGTTCCGTGTTGGCCGAAGACGCCATTCGCGCCGCCATCGGCGACTGGAAGAAAAAGCAGGAGAGCGCCAAACCGGTTGCGTCAACCGTAGCGCAATAGGCTTTTCGCGCCGGGCACGCATGACGCATGACGTCGGAGGGTGCTCGGGAAGGGCACGACTTCAGTCGTGCCGTAGTTGTCGCGTGCTTTTGGCGGCTTTAAAGCCGCTGAGGGATTGCGTCAGGAATTGAAATGACAACGGCCATAGAACAAACCGCGCAACCATCCCAGACCGCACCCGGCAAGGGCATTCAGGTAACTGATAAGGCCTTGTCCAAGGTGCGGAGCGCGATGGCCAAAGAGGGTATCTCGCCCGAGCAGGGCGGATTGCGCTTGGGCGTCCAGGGTGGCGGCTGTTCTGGTCTCAGCTATAACGTTCGCTTCGATACCCAGCCGCGCGAACGAGATCGCATCTTCCAGTTCGGCGACGTGCGCGTATTCGTAGATCCGAAGTCGTTCATATATCTGAACGGCATGATCCTCGATTACCAGGAGACGCTGATTCAGCAGGGCTTCGTCTTCGTGAATCCCCAGGCCACGAAGTCATGCGGCTGTGGGACTTCATTCTCCGCGTGATTGTCTGGCGCGGGCACTTTGCCCGAAAGAGTTTGCAAGGCGCGACCGTCTTCGCCCAGCAATCAGCGCCCTGGGCTTGCACCGGTTCAGGCTAAGAGCGTGCAGTTGTGTTTCAGGAATGTAGGCAGAAATGACGAATTCGTCCTTCACCACGATCACAGAAAAGTCCCCGCCCGAGGAAACTCAATCGTGCTGGTCCTGCGGAACCATGCGCGCGGCGCATTTCTGCGAGTCCTGTGGCAAAGTCCAACCGCCAGCCCCAGTGGATTATTTCACCTTCTTTGGTTTGCCCCGCAAGTTGAATCTCGATGTCGCCGCCCTGGATAAAGAATTCTACCTTCTCAGCAGAAAACTGCACCCTGACGTGAATGCGCGGGCCGGTACCCAGGAGCAGGAATGGAGCTTGCAACAGAGTTCCCTGTTGAATGACGCGCATCGCACCTTGAAAGATCCGATCAAGCGCACGCAGTATCTCTTGAAGCTGGAAGGCGTAGAACTGGAAGAGCAATCAAAATCGGCCACGGAGCAGGCCCGCTCCAGCGGAGAGCTCAAAAAGCAAATCGTTCCGCCGGATTTGCTCGAGGAAGTTTTTGAATTGAACCTGCAACTCGAAGAGCTGCGCGCGCAGAAGAAAATGGGCGAGGATGATCCCGCCCTGATTGAAGAAATCGGCCGGCAGAAGGTGGAACTCGAAGAGAAACATGAAGCGCTTCTGCGCGAACTGGAAGTCAACTGGAGAATGTGGGACGGAATGATCCAGCGTCAGCAGAATGGCCAGCCCGTCTCAGAAGAAGAACGCAGGCAGGAACGGGACAAAATGGTGGACTTGCTGAACCGCCGAAACTACATCCGCAATTTAGTGCGGGATGTGAATGAGGCGCTGGAGAGCGATTAGCAATTGGCGATTAGCAATTGGCGTTCGGCTAGCTGCCAACTGCTAATTGCTCGGCTTCAAGTTTGAAAGCAGACGTTATGGCAACGGATCGCATTGTCGGCATCGACCTCGGAACCACGAATTCTCTCGTGGCTTTCATGCAAGGGGAAAGCCCTGTGGTCATCCCCGGCGACGACGGCCTGAATCTCGTGCCTTCGGTCGTTGCGCTCGACGAAAAGAATCAGCCCGTCATCGGCAATGCCGCTCGCAAGTATTTAACCGAGACGCCGGAGCGCGCCGTCTATTCGATCAAACGCCTGATGGGCCGCGGAGTTGACGACATTCAGCAAGAGCTGAGATTTTTTCCATTTCGTCTGGCTGAAGATCTACAGCCGGGCGAAGTTTTGCGCCTCAAGCTCGGCGATAAGACTTTTACTCCGCCGGAGATTTCGGCCCTGATTCTGCGTCAGCTCAAACGTAACGCCGAGCGCTTCTTCGGGGCGCCGGTCACGAAAGCCGTCATCACCGTACCTGCGTACTTCAACGACGCTCAGCGTCAAGCTACAAAAGATGCTGGTCGCATTGCCGGCCTTGAAGTTCTGCGCCTGGTAAACGAGCCCACTGCTGCATCATTGGCCTACGGTCTCGACAAAAAGCAAAACGGCATTGTCGCCGTTTATGACCTGGGCGGCGGCACCTTCGACATCTCCATCCTCAAGCTGCACGATGGAATCTTCGAAGTCGTCGCCACGAACGGCGACACGCATCTCGGCGGCGATGACATCGATAACTTGCTGATCACCATCGCGCTCGACGACACTCTCGGCGATCTCGGTCTTGATCTCCGCCGCAATGGCGAAGCCGTGCAGGCTATTCGTAAGGCCGTGATTGAAGCCAAAATCGCTCTCTCCTCACAGCCGTCAGTAAAGCTCGATGTGGAACTGCCCGGCGGGAAGCGGTATTTGCGCGAGATCACTCGAGAGCAGTTCGAACAACTGATTCAGCCCGTCATCGACCGCACGATCGGGCCCTGCAAGCATGCGCTGAAAGATGCTGGCCTCAAGCCCGAACAAATTGACGAAGTCGTGCTGGTCGGCGGTTCCACGCGTATTCCGAAAGTTCGCACTCTGGTAAAAGATTTATTCCAGCGCGAGCCACACATTGATCTGAATCCTGACGAAGTGGTAGCTCTGGGCGCGGCTGTGCAAGCCAACATTCTCGGCGGCGGCTCCGAGGCTACCGAAAATATGCTGCTGCTCGATGTCACGCCGCTGTCGCTCGGCATTGAAGTGGCGGGTGGCGTCACCGACAAAATCATTCTGCGCAATTCAACTATCCCTGCGTCGGCTACGCAGTTCTATACGACGCAAGTTGACGGACAAGCCAACGTCGCCATCCACGTGCTGCAAGGGGAACGCGAATTGGCAAAAGATTGCCGATCCCTGGCGCGTTTCGATCTCAAAGGCGTGCCACCGATGGCTGCGGGAATGGCGCGGATCGAAGTCAAATTTCTCATCGACGCCAACGGCATCCTGCATGTTGCCGCGCGCGAGCAACGCAGCGGCAAAGAGGCGGAAATTCAAGTCCAGCCCAGCTATGGCCTCACCGACGAGCAAGTCGAGAGCATGATCCTCGATTCGTTCGACAGCGCGGAAGAGGATTTCCGTCAGCGTCAGGTGATTGAAGCGCGCAATGAAGCCGCCACAATCCTGGCCGCACTCGAGAAAGGCAAGAAGAGTCCGGCGTGGGGCCATCTCACCACTGACGAAAAGAAAAAAATCGCCAAGATGGAGAAGGCTCTGATCGCGGTAAACAGCGAAGACGATTATCAGGCCATCCGCAAAGCCATCGACGCGCTCAATCAAGGCACCACGCGTCTGGCCGAGTTAATGATGGACAGCGCCGTTTCCACCGCGCTGAAAGGCAAGACGATGGACGAAGCCGACATGGGTGAAGGCCCGACAGCCCCGCATCCCATGGCGAAAGCAGAGTTTGAATAGAAGCAGTAAGTCATTAGCGGTTGGCTAAACGCTTATTGCTAATTGCTAAATTTTTCGGAGCAATAGAATGTCAAAAGAAAAAACACAATCCGCCGGAACAATCACCGAAGAGGCCCCCGGCGAAAACACAGTCCAGGTCACATTTCTGCCCGAGGGCAAGACGGTGCAGTTCGAGCATGGCAAGCTGCCCTATGAAGATCACGGCAAGGAAGAGTCGATTCTCGATATCGCTCTCAACTATGGTGTCACGCTCGACCACGCTTGCGGCGGTAACTGCGCCTGCACCACTTGCCACGTCTGGATCAAAGAAGGCGCTGAAAATCTTTCACCTATGGAGGATGACGAAGCCGATCGTCTGGACATGGCCGCCGACTTGCAGTTAAACTCTCGTCTCGGCTGCCAGGTGCAGATCACGAAGCCGGGTAAAGTGGTGGTCGAGATCCCCGCCTGGAACCGCAATTACATTTCGGAAGAACACCACTGAAGTTAGCATTCAGCAATTAGCAATTAGCAATTAGCAATTAGCAATTAGCAATTGGCAATTAGCCGATCGGGCCCTTCAACCTCATCAGCGCCGCACGGTAGGTGCTAATTGCCAACTGCTAATTGCTGGCGTTCAAGGAGCCTTCAATGCCGAAAACTCTCACCTGGGACGACGCCGAAGATATCGGCATTCTGCTCTCGGAAGTACATCCCGAACTCGATCCGCTCGCCGTCCGTTTCACAGACCTGCATCGCTACGTGACCGAATTGCCCGATTTCAAAGGTGACCCCGGAGCTTCCAACGAAGGCAAGCTGGAAGCGATCCAAATGGCATGGCACGAGGAATTTCAGGATCGCACGCAGAGCTAGTGCGGAATCTTACTGAAGAATAAATCTACCCAACCGTCGCCGGAACCGACTCTTCCACGCCCGCCTCGCGCAGAAATTTCGCCGCTTCTTCAGGCGGTGTGGGATTAATGTAGAAGCCAGTTCCCCATTCAAATCCCGCCGTCTTGGTCAATTTTGGCATGAACTCCATGTGCCAGTGATAGTGATCGTTGGTTGGATCCTGCGCCGGTGAGGTGTGAATCACCAGATTGTATGGCGGATTATCGAGCACGCGGTCAGCCTTGGTCAGCAGCGTCTTCAGCGCTTTGGCCAGATTCTCGAACATGTGCGAAGACGAGTTCTCGAACGCCGATTCATGCTGCTTGGGCAGAATCCAGGTTTCAAACGGAAAGCGCGGCGCATAGGGCGCGATGGTCAGAAAGTTCTCGTTTTCGGCCACCACTCGGCTTCCATTCTCGATTTCCTGCCGGATGATGTCGCAGAATACGCAACGCTCTTTATAAAGGAAATACTGCTTCGCCCCCTCAAGTTCCTGCACTACGTTGATGGGAAGAATGGGTAGCGCGATCAGTTGCGAGTGCGCATGCTCGAGCGATGCCCCCGCCGCCTCGCCGTGATTCTTAAACAACAAGATGTACTTAAATCGCTTGTCTTTCTTCAGGTCGAGGATGCGATCGCGAAACGTCCACAGTACGTCTTCAATTCGCTTCGGAGGCAAGGTCGCCAGGCTGGCCGTGTGGTCGGGGGTTTCGATAATTACCTCGTGCGCCCCAATGCCGTTCATCCGGTCGAACATGCCCTCAGCCTGGCGGTTTAAAGTGCCTTCAATCCCCAGAGCTGGGAACTTGTTGGGAACCACCCGCACCGTCCACCCTGGGGTATCGCGCTGCGAGGTTGGTCCCCCATTCGATCCCGGACGATAGGCCTGAATCTCAGGCGGAGTCTTGCCTTCATTTCCGTAGCAAAACGGGCAAAATCCCCCTTTCAGCTTAACGTTCTCCCGGGCAAAATCGGTGGGACGCTTCGCCCGATCCGTGGAAATAATCACCCAGCGGCCTACAATAGGATCTTTTCTCAGCTCAGGCACTCAGAACCTCTTTAGATAGGATAGATGCAAATTACTAATACTAAGCCGTCAGGGAGGAATTGCGAAACACTTCAATCTGCGGCCGGCTGGCTGGCGACCGGTCATAGTATACGCTGACCACGTCGAAGCGCCACTGGCTGGATGGCGGAAGCCGGCGCAGATACTCCCTCGCCACGGCGGCCACTTCGCGGCGCTTATGGCGATCCACTGCCGCTTCCCCGGTTTTCACGTCGCGGGTGCTGCGCGTCTTCACCTCCACAAAGCAAAGAACGTCCTTCTCCCAGCCAATCAGATCAATCTCGCCACGGCAACGTGGGGATCGGAAGTTTCGCGCCACCATTGTGTACCCCAATTTTCTAAGGTGGAAGTAAGCGGCGTCCTCGCCTCGGCGTCCCGTGCGCTGGTGAGCCGGACCCTTGTCAGGCGGAAGCATTCGCTCCACCAGCCAATCCAGAACACGAAGCACCGCAAGGGTGGGCCGTCCTGAAAATCTCCGCCCTAGATAACCCATATTGAAAACACCGAGAATCGTCTCCGTTCTTCATGCTACTCAAATCGAGCGGTGGGCTGATGCCTATCCAGGCAACAAAATTAGCCCGTGGACCGTTCTGGGAAGGTTTCGGTAGCCCGGCAACTCGCCCTGCTTCGCGCCTGGCTCTGGCCCTAACCGGCAAGCTCACAACGGGTTATAATTTCGAAAGCTGTACCGCATTCATGACGGATCAACTTAGAAAAAAATTGCAGGAAGAAGTCGACGCGCTCGAGCACGAACTGGTGCATGAGCTGCCCAAGGAAATCAAGCGCGCTGCCGCGCTTGGCGACCTCAGCGAGAACGCCGAGTATCACATGGCGAAGCAGCGCCAGGAGTTCGTCAAAGCGCGCTTCCGCCAGCTCGGCAAGCGCCTTGCCGATCTCTCCTTGACCAACATGAACAACATCCCGAGGGATAAAGTTGGCCTGGGTTCCACGGTCAAGGTTTACGACAGCACCAAGAACGAAGAAATCGAGTACAAGCTGGTTACCAGCGAGGAGTCAGACGTAAGCGCCGGCAAGATCTCAACCACCTCGCCGATTGGCCGTGCCCTACTCAACAAGAAGGTAGGCGACGAAGCCACGGTGATCACGCCCAACGGCAAGCGAGAACTGGAGATTCTAAGTCTGATCACGGTTCACGATGAGGCCGGCCCGGAGAAAGCGGAAGCCTGATGCCGTCGAGCCACTCATGGACGAGCGCCTTTGGTCGAGCTTGCGGCGTCCTGCTCGATACCATCGTCCGATGGCTGGCTCTGTCGCGCATCAACCCCAACGTCCTGACGTTCATGGGACTGGTCGTAAACACTTGGGCTGCCATTCTATTTGGCTCAGCAACGGCCGCCACGCAGAAGCGCATGTTCTTTCTGGCCGGCCTGGTGATTATCTTCTCTGGCTTCTTCGATCTCGTAGACGGTCAAGTCGCACGAGCTACCAACCGTGTCACGCGTTTCGGAGCATTTTTCGATTCCGTAGTCGACCGCTACAGTGACGCCTCGCAGTTCCTCGGCCTGCTGGTCTTCTATGCCCGCGGTGACCGCTTTTTTTACGTCGTGCTCACCGCCTTTGTCATGGTGAGCGCCATCATGGTCAGCTACACACGCGCGCGCGCCGAGTCTCTCATCGGAAGCTGCCGTGTAGGATTTATGGAACGTCCCGAGCGTCTGGTGCTGGTAATTATTGGCGCTCTCTTCAACCGCATGGCGCCGGTGTTATGGGTGATTGCGGTCCTGTCGACGATTACTGTGATTCACCGCATGCGCTACACTTGGACCCGCACTCAGGATGGCCCACCCGCAACCAGTGCCAAAGCAGGCCAGGCCGCATAAAGAGTCCAAGCTCCTGAGCAGCTCCCCTGCTCTCACGATGCTAGACTGTTCAGTCGTTTCACTACCTTGAGGATATTTCTTGCCTAACGATCCGGTTTTGGTTGTTCACGGCGGTGCTTGGGCCATGCCAGATGACATGGTGGAAGCGCACCTGCACGGCGTTCGAAACGCGCTGGCGGCAGGCTGGCGGGTGCTGGAGCGTGGCGGCCCAGCCCTAGATGCGGTTGAGGAAGCGGTCGTCATTATGGAAGACGACGAGACCTTCGATGCGGGCCGCGGGAGTTTTCTGAACCGGGACGGCAAAGTACAACTTGATGCGCTCATCATGGACGGCGCCACCCTGCGGGCCGGAGGCGTGGGCTGCGTCGAGCGATTGCGCAATCCCGTGCGTGCGGCGCGCAAGATTCTTAGCGAAAGTCCGCACGTATATTTCGTGGCGGAAGGCGCCGAAAGATTCGCCGCCGAGCATGGCATTCCGCTGCGCCGGAACGAAGACCTGATAATCCCTCGCGAGGTGGAGCGTCTGCGCAAATATCAACAGGCAGCCGCCGGCCAGGAATCCGCCAACGACGGAAATGATTTGTTCGCTCCATCGATCTCGCACGATACTGTAGGAGCTGTCGCGCTGGATCGCAGCGGCAACATTGCGGCGGCAACTTCGACCGGAGGAACGCTGAATAAAGCTCCCGGACGTCTCGGCGATTCGTCGCTGATTGGCTGTGGATGCTACGCCGACAATCTGAGCGCTGCTGCTTCCACCACCGGCTGGGGCGAACCGATCATGAAGCTGGTGCTTGCTAAATGGACGGCTGACCGTGTGCTGGCGGGAAACCTTCCCGAGTGGGCGGCACAGGAAGCCATGAACTATCTGAAGCAGCGTTTGAACGGACACGGCGGCATCATCGTTCTGAATGCGCAAGGACAATTCGGCATCGCGCACAACACTCCTCGCATGGCATGGGCATCTAAGACAGTGAAGAAAGAAGAAGCCGGAATCGAACGCGGCGCTCTTTGAAAGGGCGCGGCTTCAGCCGCGCCGCAAACATCCCATGACAATCAATAACGGCCTTTAGCAGCCGCGGAACATGTCCAGGAATTTCGCCATCTCGATCATCGAAACCCTGCGCCAGCACAGCTTTCAAGCTTACATGGTCGGGGGATGCGTGCGCGATCTTCTCCTGAATCGCGAGCCCGCGGATTTCGACGTCGCCACCAGCGCCACGCCCACGCAAGTCATGAGGATTTTCCCCGACACCTACGCCGTGGGGGCGCAATTCGGAGTTGTGCTGGTTCCAGTTCCGGGAGATGAAAATACGCGCGCGGGCGAAAACGAGAAATCTGAATCGAAGACTCATGCCGTCGAAGTAGCAACCTTTCGCAGCGATTTAGGATATTCGGACGGCCGCCATCCTGATCAAGTGCGATTCAGCCTTCATCCCCGCGAAGACGCGGCACGCCGCGACTTTACCATCAACGGCATGATGCTCGATCCCTTGAGCAGCGAAGTGCTCGACTTCGTAGGCGGCCAGGATGATTTGAAAGCCGGTCTTGTCCGCGCCATCGGCGAACCCGAACGCCGCTTCGCCGAAGATAAGTTGCGCATGCTGCGTGCGGTTCGCTTCGCGGCGCGCTTTGAGTACGAAATCGAAGCGGACACGATGATTGCGATAAAACGCTTCGCCGATGAAATAAAAGTGGTCTCGCGCGAACGCGCTCGCGATGAACTGACCAAGATGCTTACCGAAGGCCACGCCCGACGCGCCTTCCTCCTGCTCGACGAAACCGGTCTGCTCAAAGAAGTTTTGCCCGAGATTTCAGAAATGAAGGGAGTTCAGCAACCCGCTGAGTACCATCCCGAAGGCGATGTCTTTATTCATACCATGCTCGCGCTGGAAAACCTGCCCCATCCGTGTCCGCCTACGCTGGCCTGGGGCACTCTGCTTCATGATGTTGGCAAGCCGGCAACTTTCCGCGTCGCGCCCGATCGCATCCGTTTCGACGGCCATGTGGAAGTCGGCGTAAAGATTGCGGAGGAAATTTGCGAACGCCTGCGATTTTCCAAACACGATACCGCCCAGGTGCTTGCGTTGGTCGACAATCACATGCGCTTCGGTCACGTTACGCGCATGAAAGAGGCAACCCTGAAGAAATTCATGCGGCTGCCGCGCTTCGATGAACACCTCGCTCTGCACCGCGCCGATAGCCTGGCCAGCCACGGTATTCTGAGCACCTATGAATTTCTTCAGAAGAAGCTGACCGAGATTCCACCAGATACGATTCGCCCGCTTGCTTTAATTACAGGTAACGATTTAATCGCTGCCGGATATATTCCGGGAGCAAACTTCCGCGAAATTCTCGACGCGGTTGAAGATGCTCAACTCGAAGGGCAGCTCGATTCGCGCGAAGCAGCTTTGGGGTTCGTCAAGCGAATGTTCCCGCTTGCGAGCGTACGGTCGCGCTGACGCCACGCTGAGACGCACGGAATGCTAAAATCTGACTTTCCGCCGGAGGACGTTCTTGGAGCAGGCTAGCTCGGGATTAGAAAAAATTGTGTTGAGTTCCCTGCGCCGCGTTCCGCAGGCCGAAGCGCCGTTGCTCGCGTGGCCGTTGGTTTGCGGCTCCGCCGTGGCCGAGCGTACCCGGGCCGTACAGTTTTCCAATGCGATCCTCTGTGTTGAAGTTCCCGATGCTGGATGGAAGCGTGAAATGCAAAGCCTCGCTCCCCGCTATGTCGCGGCAATGAACCGCTATGCCGGACAAAAGGTAGAAAGAATCGAATTCGTGATTCGGCGAGAACAACCGGCAATTCACCTCGAATGAAAGTCACAGAGAAAGATGTCAGCTACGTCGCCGATCTCGCCAACCTGGAACTTTCGGGGGACGAGCAGATCGCCATGGTTCGCGACCTGAACTCGCTTCTCGATTACATCGATAGACTCAACGAACTGGATACATCGAATGTTGACCCGATGGCTCAAGTGTCGGACCGTTACCGGGTCGACGAATCCAAACAGGGTAGCGATAGATTTGCCTATGCATATCGCGAAGATGTAGTGGAGGGATTGCGCAAATCGTTGACGCAAGACGCGGCGCTGGCAAATGCACCGGATGCTGACGGAACATTCTTTCGCGTCCCGAAAGTGATTGAAAGATAGTTCTAGGTTGCTGATTACGAATTGCGAAAAGAATTCATCCGTCCATATTTCTAGTCATTCGCTTATCCAAGATGGATCCAACTCAACTCACCATCGACGCCGCTCGCTCCTCTATCCAGGAGCACAAGACAACCGCGCTCGCCGTTGCCGAGGCGCACTATGCGCGCATTCAAAAAGAGGATGAACAAATCGGCGCCTATCTCACCCTGTGTAAAGAGCGCGCTTTGGAACAAGCGGATCGTATTGACCGCATGGCCGCCGAAGGCAAGCCCTTGCCACCGCTGGCCGGCGTGCCGGTCGGAATCAAAGACGTAATGAGCACGCGCGGAGTCCGCACCACCGCCGGCTCAAAAATTTTAGGCAATTACATTCCGCCTTACGACAGCACTGCAGTCGCGCGCATGGAAGCCGCCGGTGCCGTCATTCTTGGCAAAACCAACTGCGATGAATTTGCCATGGGCTCATCGAATGAGAACTCGGCATTTCATCCCGTCCGCAACCCGCGAGATGTGACCCGCGTGCCCGGCGGTTCATCCGGAGGTTCAGCGGCGGCCGTTGCCGCGAACATGGCGGTGGTTGCGCTCGGGTCTGACACCGGAGGTTCGATTCGCCAGCCGGCCTCATTCTGCGGCGTGGTGGGATTGATGCCCACCTACGGCCGCGTCTCTCGGTACGGCCTGATCGCCTTTGCCTCTTCGCTCGATCACATCGGGCCACTGGCAAAGACGGTGACGGATGCGGCAATCGTATTGCGCACCATCGCCGGCCGCGATCCGATGGATTCAACATCGGCCAACTTACCTGTGCCGGACTATCCGTTCGAACTGG
Source organism: Candidatus Sulfotelmatobacter sp. (assembly GCA_049693675.1). Lineage (GTDB taxonomy): Bacteria > Acidobacteriota > Terriglobia > Terriglobales > Acidobacteriaceae > Sulfotelmatobacter. The sequence goes on from JBAVQD010000205.1 coordinate 21,206, forward strand.
AAGGAGACATTCGCGGATTAAGAATAGGTGTGGCCAAAGAATATTTCGGGGACGGCCTGGATGATGAAGTTCGCCACGCCGTAGAGTCAGCGATCGACAAGCTGAAAGGTTTAGGCTGTGAAGTAGTTCCTGTCTCGCTGCCGCACACGCCCTACGCGATCCCTACCTATTACCTGATCGCAACCGCGGAGGCGTCTTCAAACCTGGCCCGCTATGACGGTGTTCGCTACGGCTATCGTGCCAGGGGCGCGAAGTCGCTTTCCGACATGTATCGCCGCAGCCGCGATGAAGGCTTCGGAGCAGAGGTGAAGCGGCGCATTATGCTCGGCACCTACGCGCTTAGCGCAGGCTATTACGATGCCTACTATTTAAAAGCCCAGAAAGTGCGCGCCTTGCTCACGCGCGACTTCGAAGAAGCGTTCCGCAAAGTGGACGCAATCGTCACACCGACCAGTCCAACCGCTGCCTTTCGTTTAGGTGAGAAGTCAAACGATCCGCTGGCCATGTATCTGGCTGATATTTACACAGTAACTGCAGACCTTGCGGGTATCCCTGGAATTTCAATTCCTTGCGGAATCACAAAAAACAAATTGCCCATCGGCCTGCAAATTCTGGGAAAGCATTTCGACGAGGCGACGATACTGCGGTTAGCGCACGCGTATGAGCAGGCTGTCTAGAGCGCTTCGTAGTAGCATTCCCCAGCGCAGGCGCGACAGAGCACCTTACCTTCCCTTCGCACTTCTCTACAAAAGTTGATCCCCTCACCGCAAACTTCACAAACCACGCGCTCACCTTTGTATCCGGGAAATTCCTCAGGCGGTAACTCGACCTTTACCCACTGGGTGACAAACAGATCGTCGTCAGTAATTTCACGATACGCCAGCATCTGCTGCTGGTTTTTATCGGCAATTTCAGGATGCATCTGCCGCGCAAGATTCTTGGAAGATTCCTTGGCCGCGATCCGGATCGCCTTGCCTGTGCTCACATCCACAAATGTCGCCGCAACTTTTCCCCAATCGCGAAATTTCAGTGCGCGCTTTCCCAAACGGCATCCGGTCACCACTGCGACCGCATCGGTGGCGCAGCGGTCGATTTCAACGAAGGTGACCAGCCGCTTTCGGTCTTTGCCCTGAGGATCGCCGATGCCCAGTTTGACCAGGCCCAGCATCGCCAATCGCACCCCGAGCACTTGTCCGGCGCACAGATGCCCATGGGCCTGTTCGGCATCGCAAAGGTAATCGTCGAGGGATTTCATAAAAGCCGTCTGCCTTTGGCGTCCGCTTTCAGCCTAACACCCGGAGCCTACTTCCTTCTCCAGCGCACGCCATCCTTTGTATTCTCGATGACAATGCCGGCGCCGGCGAGTTCTGCGCGAAGAGCATCCGAAACCTTGAAGTTGCGGGCGCTGCGAGCCGATTCCATATCGGCAATTTTCTTCTCAATGTCTGCGTCTGAGAGCTGAGCAGATTGCACCGCCTCCCGCAACTCCGGGCTGATGTCTTTTTCTCGCCCCTCGGATTGAGCCCACTCAAAGACTTGTTTCATCGTGAGTCCATCGTCATCTTTGATCACAGCAAAAATCTCGTCGAACTTCTCCAGAGCCGCCAGAAAGATACGAGCATCATCTTGTTTAATTTCCTTCGCATCGAGCGCTGCATTAGCGCGGCGCACCATTTCGAAGATGGCGGCCTGCGCTTGTGCTGTGTTGAGATCGTCTTCCAGCGAACTCTTCAATCGATCAATGGTCTCATTTCCCAGTACCTGCATTTCCGCGTTGCTGCCAATCGCAAACTTTCCAGAAGTCAAACGCTGCCGAAAATTGCGTAAACGCTCCACTGAAACGGCGGCTTGCTTCAGCCCGTCAAAAGTGAAATTGAGCTGGTTGCGGTACGGCACCGAAGTCAGCAGATAACGGATCGAAGACGGTTTATGTCCCTTCAGCACCAGGTCGCGCAAGGTATAGAAATTTCCCAGACTCTTCGACATCTTCTCGCCTTCGACCAACAGGAAGCGAACATGAAACCAGAAATGTGCGAATGTCTTCCCTGTCAGGGATTCCGATTGCGCAATCTCGTTCTCATGATGCGGGAAAACCAAATCTTCCCCACCGGCGTGCAGATCGAACGACTCCCCTAATTCCTCCATCGACATCACCGAACACTCGAGATGCCACCCGGGACGTCCTGGCCCAATCGATGAATCCCAGAAAGCCTCGCCGGGTTTAGGTGCTTTCCACAGCGCAAAATCACGCGCGCTGTCTTTATCGTATTCGTCAACATCCACGCGCGCACCGTCGAGCATGCCTCCAAAATCCTTCTTCGAAAGTTTCCCGTACTGTGGGAACCCGGCAATACGGAAGTAGTAAGACCCATCGTCAGTGCGATAAGCAAGATTCTTTTCGGCGAGTTTCGCAACGAATTCCGCCATCTTCCCAATATGTTCCGTTGCGCGCACCAGAACTGGCTGTTCGATGCCGATCATGGCGGAATCTTCCAGAAATGCTTTCTCAAACTTCGCGGTGTATTGCTGAACGCTCACTCCTTCGCTCGCAGCGTTGGCAATGATCTTGTCGTCCACATCCGTAATGTTCATTACATAACGGATGCTGTAACCCGACTGGCGCAGAAATCGCTGCAGCAGGTCTACGGCGATAAAGGTCCTGAAGTTTCCGATGTGGCCGTAGCCGTAGACGGTTGGACCGCAGGCATACATGCGGACTTCACGGTCGCGAAGTGGAGTAAATTCCTCAATACTCGAGGACATGGTGTTGTAGAGGCGTAGGGCCATAGGATGATTGTGCACTGGAGACGAACCTTCAATTCTAGGGGGACGCGCGAAAAGGGGTCAACTGGCGGAGATATCGGCGGAAGAGTGTTGTGCCAGCATGTGGGCGCTCGCCCGCAGCCGGTGTTGCACCAGAAAAACATAATGCAGCGCCGAGATAATCGTGAAAGCAAATGTGGCGCGGAGAAATACCGTCCCCGTAATCCGCACCCAACGTTGCGGCCACAGACTAAGCAGCATCACGAAAAAAACGGCAGCGATCTGCGAAAAGGTATTTGCTTTGCCGAAGATACTCGGCTGGAAATTGCGCAACCCGGCAATCGCAAACAAAACCGCGCTCGCCGCCAGAATAGAAATATCGCGACTAAAAACCAGCACGGTAAACTTCCACGGAATTTTGTGCAGAATCGAAAGCACCAAAAACAGCGTGCTCAACAAAAGCTTGTCTGCAATGGGGTCGAGATATTGGCCCAGCAAAGTTTGCTGGTGTAATTTGCGGGCTAACAGCCCATCCAGCCCATCGCTGAAGCCTGCGATCACGAACAGAACCAGCGCCCACAAATAGCGGCCCTCCACCAGTTCGATCACGATAAAAGGAACGAAAACCATCCGCAGCATTGTGAGTTGGTTGGGTGCCGTGAAGATTTGCGAAACCTTCATGCCGGATCCTTCTTGGAAACGGCTGCGGAACGAACCACGCTCACCGCATGATTGCTGGCTAGCGGAGAACCCAGCATGGTTGCGGGATCGGACCCAGTCTTCGCCGAAAAGCGCTGCGCAAGCGAAGGCAGATTTCCATCCGGCAGATCGAGTTCCACCCGTTCAATCCGGTGCATGGGAAAGAAAACGATAGCCGGGCTGAACGATTCGCCATCTTTCACCATCAGCACAAGATCCTCGAAAGATGCCAACTCGATGCCGCTCAGGCTGAGTCCTTCCGGCGATAGCGACAGAATCATGCCCCAGAACTTATCTCGTGGATTGCCCAGCGTCACTACCACCAGGCATCCCGGCAAGAAAGGATCCCGGGGCGCGCTCAAGGAAGTGGGTTCGCCACGCTGGGAGTTATCTTGCATAAATGATTGTCGCTGCCGCAGCCGGAACTTTGCAACTGGTAACCGGCGATTCAGCCAGGTATTGCAAAACAAATCTGTTGTCGCTATCGAGAACGTCAAAATGCGCGCCGGGCCTACGGAGCGCTATGACCGGCACATTGCAACACGCCCAGATATGCCCTCCACGGGCCGACCACATCCCGATACTGGTAGGCCATTACGCGGGACAGTTGATGCACATGGGTGAGGTCATGAACCGCCCACGTCGCTAGTAGCTCCGATAGCGTCACCACTCCCAGCGCAGGGTGCCGGCCTCGACGAACCAAATCTTTCGGTTGTAAATTCAATGCCTGCAGAGCTGCCAGATTCTCTCTCCGCAGTCCTGCAAAATCGTCCAACAGCTGCTCTAGAGATTTGCCCGGATTCTCTTTCGACTGAGCGAAGCGGTCAAACGGATCAAATGCCTGCGCTTCCCCGTTCTGCAAGATGATCCGCACCCTGGGCATCCAGTCGGTGCGCTCCCCGACAATCAGATGCCCCAAGATGTCAACGGCGCTCCAGGTATTTTCTCCTTCGTTGGACTGCACCCATTTGTTAGGCAGTCCGCGCAACATCGCATCCATGGATGCGGGCGTGCGCGCAAGAACTGCAGTGGCCTCGGCCAAACTGAATTCCGTCATCATCGCCATGCCCCACCTAGATGCGGGCCTGATGGTTTGGACTCAATATGGAAATTACGTTGGCTTGCAATCGGGACTTCCAAAGATAGAGCGCTTCGGGCCGCAAAAACAGGACTTGCTCCTATGGTCTCTATATTAAAATCGCAAGTTGTTGTAGGCGCGTAGCTTAGTTGGTCAGAGCGCTACCTTGACGCGCCAGCGTCCCAAGCCGATACCACTCTCGCCTGAAGTTCCTGCTTCGCTACCATCGTTACCTGCTGATAGGATGCTTTTTACAGGTGCTCCGCATTACTGTCGTAACGGTGCACTCCCTATTTTCCTTCTTCTTCCCTTTGAAAGTCTGCCGGGATCTTGTCAGCGGTTCCCATTGACCCACCTTGATCTCTGGATCAAACATGTCTAAGGGCCGACCGTTAGCGAGAGGGTCGCTCGCCCGCCCCGGCAGGGCAAATCTGTGAAAGATGTTGTGGTAGAGGAAAGTAATCTTCTGTTCGCCGGGAGAATAGAGGATTGCTTTGCCCAAGACGCCCTTCGAGAAGTCCCTTACACGGTTCAAGCTCCGATACTTTGAGATAGTGAGCACCATCGTCGTTCTTGTCCTGTTCACTGGCTTTGCCCTCCGCGAGATTCGCCCGGTAATATTGGCGGTCTGGCACTATTTCCACGCACCCTGAATTGAGTCGTGTCATTTGAGACAGGGAGGCGATTCTAGCGTTTCGGACACGGGAATGGGGTTCCCGGTCGATCTTGTGTCTATCTTGAGCAGGGCGGGCAGGGTGCGGCGAAGCGCGGGGTAAAGGGTCACTGCGGCGAAGCATAGGTGTATAGGTTGGTCGCTTCGACGCTACGGCGAAAGACCGAAACTGCCGACTGATTCAGCATTGCCGGGTTGTCGTTTGCGAACTTCACGAATACCCGGATCAATTGATCGACGGTCACTCCATCGGCCCACGTACCCACGACAACTCTCTTGTGGGTGTCGTCCATCCATGCAAGATCGCCGTCCATCGAGTCTTTCATGCCACGTGTGTAGGCGATGCATATGTCCGCTGTGGAAGACCTTTGCTGTCCGATGTAGGCTTCGCACTGTTGCTTATGATAGGCGGCGGTTTTGGGGATTGTGGTGTCCCCTTGGGCAGAGGCGAAACAGCAGGCGGCGACGATGACCATTAGCAGCGCGAGGATCGTTTTCATGTTGAGTGTCCAGACTGCGGCGGAATCGTACCACAAGAAAGAGCATCCAGCACCCGCTTTGTGAGGACCACTTTTGCACTATCCCGCATCTCAGTTATGAGGAGGCGTTATGACACAAATAAGAATTGCTGATCGTGTGCTGCTCGCTCTTGCGGACCTGTTTGAGCACGGCAATGTTAATTGGCGGCAGATCATGCAGGATTCAGTCGAGGAATACGAGGACTTCAAACAGCGCTACGCTAAACTTGTTGCGCAGAGCTTGCTTAGAACACTCCCAGGTTCTTTTTACCAGTTCACCGAAGCGGGCTATTTGGCGTACTCCGACCGGATCACTGCATTACGAGCGCTAGGTACAGCCTAAAGCGAGACCGTTCTGTGGAAGGTCGGGTGCCAGATCGCCCGCTCATTTGATAAGATCGTTTCTGTGTAGGCGCGTAGCTCAGTTGGTTAGAGCGCTACCTTGACACGGTAGAGGTCGCTGGTTCGAGTCCAGTCGTGCCTACCATATTCCTCATCTCATCGCTGCCCCAAATCCTCCCGCATTGGCCTTTTGCACTTTCCCGCATCGCCAGTCCATACAACCAACCGCCAATTCCATGCAACTAATTTACTAGTTGACGGTGTCATAACTGGAACGTCCAATTGTTTATAGATAGAGATTCGTACTAAAGGAGTAATAGTTTTGCCCCCGAGAAAATCATCGACTCTGACGGAAGCGGAATTGCGGCTCATGGAAGTTTTGTGGGAGAAAGGGCCAGCTACAGTGCAGCAGGTATTAGAGGATCTGCCGGGAAAAATGCCACTGGCTTACAACTCCGTGCTCACGACGATTCGAATTCTCGAGAAAAAGGGTTACGTGAAGCATGAGAAGGATGGCCGGGCTCACGTCTATGCACCTCTGGTAGAGCGTCAGGAAGCGACCCGGTCTGAGATTCGCCGGTTGGTAAACCGCTTTTTTGCAAACTCCCACGAGTTGCTCGTGTTGAACATACTCAAGGATCAATCGGTCGACGCGGCTGAGTTGAAGCGCTTGCGAAAAATGCTGGAAGGGAGTGAGTGATCGATGGGATTTGCGGCTCACTGGCAGGTTCTGGCGCAAATTTTCGCCGAGCGAATGCTGAACGGAGTGGGGGAAGGTATTGTCCTCGCAATGTTTGGCTGGGCCTTGTTGCGCGTCAGTGGTCGGCAAAATTCCAGCACCCGGTTCGCCGTATGGTTTTCCATGATGGTCGCAATCAGCGCGCTACCTGTTCTCGGAAGCATCGGATTAGCCAGCGCGGGCTTGCCCAGCTCGCACTCAGCATTTCAACTACCCGCATCCTGCGCAGTTGACATCTTCATAGTATGGGCTCTTATTGCATTCGCCGGCTTAGCCAAGATCGGTTTTGGTTTTTGGCAGCTCCGCCGCTTGCGGCAAAGTTGCAAGGCTATGGATTCAGCCAGTCTTGATCCTGTGCTGCGCAACACGCTGGCTCAATTCGACTGCTCCCGGCCGGTGACGGTGTGTACGTCCAAACGCGTCCGCACCCCTGCGGCAATCGGCTTTTTGAAACCCGCAATCATTTTTCCTCCCTGGATTTTGCGGGAGCTTTCTTCGGCCGAATTGAATGCCGTTCTGCTACACGAGTTAGCCCACCTGCGTCGCTGGGATGACTGGACGAACCTGGCTCAGGAAATCATGCGAGCGCTTTTCTTTTTTCATCCGGCGTTCTGGTGGATTGGACGTGGTCTGGCGCTGGAACGGGAGATGGCCTGTGACGATTTTGTGTTGGCCAGCAACTCAAATCCGCGTGCCTATGCGCAGTGTTTGGTATCAGTGGCGGAGAAAAGCTTTCTGCGGCGTGGCTTGGCCTTGGCGCAAGCAGTTGCGGGACGAATGCAACAGACAACACAACGAGTCATGCGAATTCTCGATGCTGAGCGTCCTACCGCGACTACGATTTACAAGCCCGCTCTGGGCTTGGTCGCCGTGTTCTCCGCCGTATGTCTGATCGCGCTGCCCCACGCTCCGAGGCTCGTGGCCTTTGATGATGGCGGCGCCAGGTTTTTAGAATCTGCATCGCGCGGAGTTGCCACTCTAGCCCCTGATTCAGGCGTGGGGGCGAAGATGATTCCCGCGGCATTTCATAGCCAGGCTGCATATCCCGTGCACAGCGATGTTTTGCCGCGGGCAGTTCCCGGCACCGCCCGGCAAGTAACGTCGCGAAGCATTTATCACCACGGCGCAAGCGAAAAGAACGCCGACAGTATTAGGTTCGCTGCTGCGCGTCGGAGCGATTCTGCTCCGCGAATGAGTTCTCCGCACATGTTCGATGCAAAAATGATCGACGCCAAGATAATCAACTCGAATCCCGGCGCTTCCAACACCGTTGATGGCGCCAGATCCCCGAAGGCGATGTTGCTGGTGATTCAAACCGAAGCGGTCGACAGTAATGGCCAGATCTGGAGCATCAGCATCATGCGATTGACGGTATTCCATCCCGCCAATCGTCGGATCCAGAAGGGAATCGTCCCAAAATCAACCTAACCAAGTTTGCCCCACTGAGGGTATTTGTACGGTCTTATCAACTAAATAACTAGTTGGACACAAATCGTTAGGAGAAAACGCAAATGAAAAACTTGTTTACCAAAGCATGGGTTAGCCGAACCCTCATGACACGCCGCCTGATCTTGCCCCTCCTGGCAGTCGCGCTGGTGTTGTCATTCACCACTTACGAATTCGCTAAGCCGGCGTTTGCACGCGGACCAATCACGTCTCCCACCGCTACGGCGCTCGACGACAACAGCGTAGCCGCATTGCTTTCGCTCGATCAGGCGATGGAAACTCTAGCCGCTCGGGTGACCCCTGCGGTCGTAAACGTTGCCGTTACTTCTCATTCCAAAACCGAAATGGCAGACGGTCAAATGCAAGAAATGCCCGAGGGCGTGCCCCCGATGTTCGCCCCATTCTTCAATCATCCGATGAAACCGCAAACGCAGATTGAGCACGGCATCGGCAGCGGCGTGCTGATTTCGCCCGATGGTTACATCGTCACCAACAACCACGTGATCGACGGAGCCGTCGACATTCGTGTCACCCTCAATGATCGGCGAATCATGAAGGCCAAGTTGATTGGCGCCGATCCTCTCACTGATCTTGCCGTTATCAAGATCGATGGCACGAATCTTCCCAACGTACCTTGGGGCAATTCAACGGCGCTTCGCCCCGGCGAGACCGTGCTCGCTTTCGGTAATCCGTTCGGCTTCCAGTTCACTGTGACGCGCGGCATTGTCAGCGGATTGAACCGGCCGAATCCTTTCTCGAAGGATCACCGGGCCCCGGGAAGTTTCGTTCAGACCGATGCGGCCATCAATCCGGGAAACTCCGGCGGTCCGCTGGTCGACGCCCGTGGCGAATTGATCGGCATCAACACTTTCCTGGTCTCGAACTCCGATAGCTTCTCCGGCATGGGCTTCGCGATTCCCACACAGATTGTCCGTCCTACGGTGGATGCTCTCATTCGCGACGGTAAAGTCACCCACGGCTACATGGGAATCGGCATCAGCGATGTGACGCCGGAGAATGCCAAGTTCTTCGATGTACACAACAATGAAGGAGCCGTAGTCAGCCAGGTAGAAGACGGTTCTCCGGCGGCGAAAGCTGGGTTGAAAGTCGGCGACGTCATCACCGAACTCAACGGACAAAAGGTGAGCGATGCCAGTCAGCTTCAAATCGAGGTTGGACAGAAGCAGCCCGGTTCCACCATCAAGCTGGAGGTTCTGCGCAACGGTCAGCCGGTCAGCATTCCGGTGACGCTCGAAGCCATGGGCAGCCGTGACAATCAAGGTCAGGAAGTCGCCAGCAATGGTCATGGTAAGGCTCGCTGGGGTCTCGGCCTCGCAGATATGACTCCGGACCTGCGTCAGCAACTGCAGGCTTCGAACGATGTACATGGCGCGGTCGTGGAGCAGGTACAGCCCGGAAGCTCCGCTGACGACGCCGGATTGCAGCGCGGTGACGTGATCGTGCAAGTCGATCGCAAGCCGGTGCAGAGCGCAGCCGACGTGCAGAAAGCCTTGTCCGCGGTACCGCAGGGGCAAGACGCTCTGGTGCTGGTGTGGTCCAACGGCGGAACGACCTTCCGCGTGATGCATGCCACTGATGCGAACGAAGACAAGCCGGGTATGTAGGCGAGTCTTCCTGAAGGTCCCGCGCCCCAAATCGTTGCGCAACCACGCACGCGTTCGGGTCGCGGGACTATTTTTCTGTGCGTTAAACAGTGCTATAGCAGGTTCTGCACGCGCCCACTCTCGCGCCTATTTGCGGTTGTTGAGCTTGGTTAACAGGCGCAAAATCTCTAAATAAAGCCAGACCAACGTTACGATCAATGCAAATGCGCCGTACCACTCCATGTACTTCGGAGCACCGGCGTTAATGCCACTTTCGATGGAGTCAAAATCGAGGACGAGATTCAAGGCGGCGACACAGACCACCACTACACTGAATCCGATCCCGAGCGGACCAGAACCATTGATGGTAGCAAAGCGGACTCCAAAAAACCCGAGAACAAATTGAACCAGATAGAAGACCGCAATGCCACCGGTCGCTGCCACCACGCCGAGCCTGAACTTCTGGGTCACTCGAATCAGACCCGAGCGGTAGGCCATCAAAAGAACGAAGAGCGTTCCAAAGGTCAGGCCGACCGCCTCGATTGCGATCCCGGAATAGCGCAGTTCGAATAACGCGGAAATACCGCCCAAGGCCAGCCCTTCCAGCAGGGCATAAATCGGTGCGGTAATCGGGGACCATTCTTTCTTGAAGACTGTAACCATTGCGACAATAAATCCACCGATCCCCCCTACCGCCACCAGAGGCAACACCGTATCTGAAGCCGGAGCGTGGAAAAACCGATTCCAGACCCAGGCCGCAGTCGCCACCACGCAAATCAGCAGAACACCTGTCTTGTTAATGGTCCCTGTTAAGGTCATGGGCTCGCCAGATGCCGCCTGTTCGACACGAAAACTACCTACGTTCAGCGCTGGGTTCGAGGTTTTCATGAGGGCCATTCGATTTCTCCTTAATCTATTTGCAGCTTTTACGAATGCAGCAGTGGAACGGCGGCACGCTTTGTCTTTATTAATGGGGAACTAGTAGGATGAGCGCCCGCTCGGCCAATCTGTGCCGCATAGAATGTTATCCTAGTGGGGGCCCATACCCAGCGAGGCTGTACCCTTTCATGTCCAATCCAACATTGCCCAATCAAAGTATCCCTGAATCCCAATCCACGCCCGAATCCAACGAATCATTCAGCGAACTGTTCTCGCAATACGAAAAGAGCCATGCGCGCAAGCGCAACGGCGAACACGGTAGTAAACAGCTCGAAGGAACAGTGGTTGCCGTCTCTGCGGATTCCATAATCCTCGACATCGGGTTCAAGAGCGAAGGCATCCTGCCCCTCGCGGATTTCCAGAATGCTGGTGAGACAGCAAAGCCTGCCGCGCAGGGAGACAAGCTGCTGGTTTCCGTAAAGGGCCGAAATCCCGAGGGCTACTACGAACTCACCCGCGCCAAAGTCGAGCGCCCGAAGGATTGGTCGGCGCTGGAGAAAGCGTTCGCCGACAAAGCGACGATTGTCGGTACGGTGACCGGCGTTATCAAAGGCGGCCTCAGCGTAGATGTGGGAGTGCGCGCCTTCATGCCCGCCTCGCGCAGCGGAGTACGCGACGCCGCCGAGATGGAGAAGTTGGTGGAGCAGGAAATTCTCTGCCGCATCATCAAGCTCGACGTCGCCGACGAAGATGTTGTGGTAGACCGCCGCGCGGTCCTCGAAGAGGAAGAGCGTTCCGCGAAAGACCGTCGCTATTCCGAGATGAAGGAAGGCGACACCGTAAGCGGCACGGTGCGCAGCCTTACGGATTACGGCGCATTCATCGATCTCGGTGGAGTGGATGCTTTGCTGCATGTAAGTGACATAGCCTGGAGCCGTGTCAGCAAGCCCGCGGACGTGCTTTCCGTCGGTCAGTCGATCGAAGCGAAAGTGCTGAAGGTTTCTTCCGACGCAGATAAGCGGAGAATTTCCGTAGGCATGAAGCAGTTGCTGCCGCATCCCTGGGACGCAGTCGCTGGAAAATACACAGTAGGCGAGCGCGTCCGCGGTATCGTTACCCGCGTCGCCGAGTTCGGCGCCTTCGTCGAGCTTGAGCCGGGAATTGAAGGCCTGATTCACGTTTCAGAAATGTCGTGGGGAAAGAAGTTAAGAAGCGCCAGCACTTTGGTAAAACCCGGCGAAATTGTTGATGTGATCATCCTGGGAATCAACGCCGCAGAACGGCGAATGTCGCTGGGATTAAAACAGGCGCTCGGAGATCCGTGGACTGATGCCGCTACAAAGTTTGCTGCAGGCTCGGTAATCGAAGGTCCCATAGTAAGCATCACCAAGTTCGGAGCGTTCGTGCAACTCGCCGAAGGCGTTGAGGGCATGATCCACATCAGCGATATGAGCGCGGAGAAGCGCATCAATCATCCGCAGGAAGTTGTGAAGGTCGGCCAACTGGTGAAGGCCCAGGTGCTGGCGATCGAAACCGAGAAACGCCAATTGCGCCTGGGTATCAAGCAGTTGGTTCCCAGCGGTCTGGACGAATACATCGCCGAACACAAGCAGGGGGACACGGTGAATGGCCGCATCATGGAAATTTCAGACGGCCACGCGAAAGTGGAGCTCGGCGAAGGCATTCACGCCAGTTGCCGCATCGATGAAGCAACTGCTGCAGCGGAAAAAGCTATTGACGCGGTATCGCCACCTTCGAAACCTGATCTTTCTTCGCTGGGTTCAATGTTGCAGGCGCGATGGAAGGGCGCCACTCCCGGCGGCAAGGCGAAATCAGAACCGATCCACGCCGGACAAGTTCGCAACTTTACGATCACTAAGCTAGACCCTGGCACCAAGAAAGTAGAACTAAAGTTAGCGTGATTTTCGCGGTTGCCGCGAAGCAACTCCTGCTTTAATCCATTTCCCGCATCTGCATCTCAGCCGCTCTCATCCCGGCTCCGACCGCCACAGAGGACTCTTCCTTTTTCTTCTGCCAGTCGGCTTCGGCTAGCACCGTGATTACTTCCTGCTTCTTCTTTCTCAATCCATTGTTGATTGCTGGTAAGTCTTTCTGCGTCAGCTTTTGAAAGTCGTCAATCACATCCTGCAATTCGTGACCCAATGACTCCGTTCGTGCCACCTGGTAATCCGTCGGCTTGCCGTCGTATCCAGTTACCGCGCCATAGAGCTGCCCCAGGTGTTCGCGAATTCGTTCTTCGCCAGTAATCATGCCACCTTCCTTGGTGGCGACGATCTTCGAACGCAAAGCGTCGCAATCGGCGGCCAGTTGTTGCAGCTGTTTGCGCAAAGGATCCTTCTCGCCCAACTTGGCAATGCGCGCGTTGGCGGAGTCGCGCACCCCTTCGATCGCCTCCACTCCGTAGGTCATATGTTCGAGTTCTTTGTATACCTTCATCGAGAGATCGAATTGCGCCTTGCGCTCTTCCAGCGGGTATTTCGCTCGCGGATCCATGGCAACGGCGAGCATCTCGGTATAAGTCTGATCGCCCTTGGTGAGCTTTACCGTGTATTTTCCCGGCAAAACCCGCGGCCCCTGGGCGGCTTCGAACAGCGCTGATGCAGCCGGAGCAACCGCCGGTGGTTTCACTCGCATGCCCCAGCCTGCCCGGTTTAATCCGCGATGCTTTCCGCCGGCAACCGTGTCTACAAGCTTGCCATCTTGATCGAAAATCTCGATCTTCAAGTCGCCGAAGATGTGCCGGCCCTTTTGATAATAAGTAATCTGCGCATCGGTCGGACGGCTGCGACCATGGAAAGTCTCGTCACCTTCAGGCCAGCCGCCCTGCACATCGAAATATTGAATCGAAGGCCGCCCGGGAAGCAACGTGGCGTTATTCGTCATTACTTCCTGGGTGAGTGCGCGCAGAGGCGAAATATCATCCACGATCCAGATTCCGCGGCCATGGGTGGCCAGCACCAGATCCGATTCACGCGCTTGCACCACCAGATCATCCACTGGAACATCAGGGAAGTCCGTACCTTTGTATTGTGCCCAGCGCTGGCCGCCATCCACTGAAATCCAAAGCCCGAATTCCGTACCCAAGAAAAGAACGTTCGGATTCACCGTGTCTTCTTTGATTACGTGTGCAAACCCGCGCACACCGCTGTCCTGGGCCGCAAGCGCAGTCCATGACTTTCCATAGTCGGTGGTTTTGTAAACGTACGGCTTCATATCGCCGTAGGTGTGCCGGTCGAACGTGGCGTAAGCGGTCGCTTCGTCGAAACGGCTGGCCTCGATGGTTGTGACCCAGGAATTCTTGCCGAGGCCGCTGATGTTTTCCACTACGTTCGTCCAGTTTTTCGCACCGTCGCGGGTGATCTGCACGTTGCCGTCGTCAGTGCCGACCCAAATGATTTGTCCATTCTTCGGCGACTCCGAAATGGAGTAGATCGTCGTGTGCATCTCCGCAGAAGAGTTGTCGATGGTCACGCCTCCGGACTCTTCTTGCTTCTGCTTCTCCGGATCGTTCGTCGTCAAGTCAGGAGAAATGCGATCCCACGACTGACCGTGATCGCGCGAGCGAAACAAGAATTGGGCACCGATGTAAATGGTGCCCTTTTCGTTCGGGCTCATGTGAATCGGAGTGTTCCAACTGAAGCGCAATTTCTTCTCGCCGTAATTCGGCCAGGGATGGAGACCGCGCGTCTCATGCGTGTAACGATTCACCCGGCCGATTTCGCCGCCTTGTGCTTCCGCGTATAGGTAGTCGGGATCCGAAGGGTCTTCGAACATCCAGAAACCATCGCCGCCATACATATTTTCCCACCGCGAATTGGTGACGCCGCTGGGGTAGGACGAATCGCCTACCCAGGAACTGTTGTCCTGCAAGCCGCCATAAACGTGATACGGATCCGCATTGTCGATGCTCACGTGGTAGAACTGTGAGACCGGCAGGTTCAACTGGTGCTTCCAGCGATTGCCGCCGTCCTCGCTGCGCCACAAGCCGCCGTCATCGCCAGCGATAACAATATTGGTATTCTTGGGATCGATCCAAACATCATGAAAGTCGCCATGGTCGGCGTTCGAAACCACATTAAAAGTTTTCCCGCCATCGTTGCTCAGCAGCAAAATGAGATCTGGTTTGAAAATCTTGTTTTCGTCTTTCGGATCGACGATCAAATTGCCAAAGTAAAACGGACGCCACACCATATAGTTGCTGGCATCCAGCTTCGTCCACGTTCCACCGCCGTCGTCCGAGCGGTAGAGACCTCGTCCTTTTTCGGCTTCAACGTTGGCATACACAACATTCGGCTTCGACTCAGCCACCTGCAC
>JBAVQD010000206.1:0-10082 GCA_049693675.1 Candidatus Sulfotelmatobacter sp.
AGCAGGATCCGATCACAAGCAAGTCGTATGCCGCGTATTACCTGATCGCGACCGTGATTTTGATGGCGACGTTGTTCTGGGCCTTGTGGGATGAGGCCTGGGTCCAGCGGCCGTGGAAGGCCTTTCAGGAACACTGGAAAACTCGCTACTCCGCGTTTCTGAACACGGCGCGATCGAAATCCGCTACGTCGGAAAAAGATGTCGAACAGAATCCGGATTACGTCGCTCTAAAAGCGGCCTACCAAAAAGCCTATCAGGATTCGAAACCGCAAGCGGATGAAGCGCGCAAGAGGCTTGATGATGCCAGCGCGCGGTTGCTTGCCGTGCAGAGCGTGTTCACAGATCGCCGCGCTTATGTGAATGCGCTGACTTACGAGTACGAAACCAGCACCAGCAATTCCGCGAAGGCCAGCAAGCGGAAAGAGATTGACAAGTACAAGAGCGAGCAGGCCACGGTTCAGTTTCCCGACGGCAGCAAGAAGGAATTTACTTTTCCTGAATTGGAGGAGACGTATAACGGGATCCGCAACGAACGCACGAAAATAAGTTTGGACCTTGGCGAAGTGTTAAAGCCCGTGACTGCAGCCAGGGCGAAGATGGATGAATACATTTCCGACCACATGGTTGACCTGACGCCGCAACAGATTGACGGATTGAAAAAGCGGGCGACCGAGTGGGATCCAGCAATCGTTCAGATTAACGTGGCAGAGGCCAACATCGTGGACCGTTGCGAGTCCTGCCACATGAACGCGCGCGAGCCTATCAAAGTCACGGCTGCTTCTATGACTTCGAAAGGCGAGAAGAAGCCGGATGAATACGCGGAAGCGTTTGCAAGCCATCCTGAACCGGAGTTGCTGAAGATTCACGATCCGGAAAAGGTTGGTTGCTCCCCCTGCCATCAAGGGAACGGTCGCGCCACGACGAGCGTGGAGAAAGCTCACGGGAATTACGAGCACTGGCTGTGGCCGTTGTATCCCAAAGAGAATTCAGAAGCCGGATGCCAGAACTGCCACGCGGCCGACATGGTACTGGCCAGCGGCGACGTGCAGTGGCAAACCATCAATAACGGTAAAGACCTCTTCCGCCAAAAGGGATGTATGGGTTGTCATCGCTATGAAGGCTATGACAAAGAGCCGGAAGACCTGAATGCCATCAGCCAGCAGATCAAGCAGATCGAAACGCAGAAGAAAGATAATTTGAAAGAGACTGCGTATCTGATGAAGCAAGCAGATGCGGCGGCGTCCAACGAAGATGCAAATCGGCTCAATGGCCAGGCGGTCGACCTGAGAGTGGCAAACAGCAAGCTGGACGGGCGTTTGCAGCAACTCGATTACCAGTCGCACAGTTTGTTGCAGGACATGAAGAAGGTTGGCCCGAATCTAAAAGATGTTCGGCTGAAGCTGAACCGTAACTGGATTCCAGTGTGGCTTAAGAAACCGACCGACTTCCGACCCACTACGAAAATGCCGAACTTCCGCCTGAGCGACCATCAGATTCAGGCGATCTCAGCCTACATCTGGCAATCGGGACTCACCGATCCGCTTCCGAAACACAAGCCTGGAAATGCGGAGCATGGAAAAGAATTATTTGAGACGCGCGGATGTTTGGCTTGCCACTCCATCGGCGAAGGCGATCAGATGCATGGTGGAACCTTCGCCGCGAATCTGAGCCGTGTCGGCGAAAAAGCGAATTACGATTACCTGGTCCGCTGGATTCATAACGCGCGTGAGCGTACGCGGCCTTATTGTCCTTACGAAAAGAAAGACATCGGCCCAGAGGATTACGCAAAGAAAGGACTGCCTTACCAGTTTGATCTCGAACACAGCCGATGCCCGAATGACGGTCACGAACTGCAGGTGCAGAACATGACCGTGATGCCGAGCTTGCGCCTTGCTCCAGAAGATGCGGAAGACATTGCTACCTATCTGATGACGCAGAAGAAGCAGGAGCCGTCTTCGTATCCGGATGCTTCCTACATGGATGATCCCGCCTTGAAGGCGGAGGGCAAGCAATGGGTGCGGCACTTTGGTTGCTCTGGATGCCATGAGATTGCAGGATTCGAGGATGAAGGACGCATTGGCACTGAACTCACGTTCGAAGGCAGCAAACCGATCGAGCGCCTTGACTTCGCGTTGTTCACAACCATTGCACAGCGTGGCGGCGAGGATGCGGAGCCGATCAAGAACAAAGAAGACCTCGCCCGTTTGCCGGATGGCCCAGCGACTGAGCCCTGGTACAACCAGAAGGGATTCTTCGAACACAAACTAGCCGAGCCCAACGTTTACGACCAGGGGAAAGTAAAGAGCGCGACGGAAGCGCTGCGCATGCCTAACATGCACCTGACGAAGGAGCAGGTGCTCGATCTAACTACGTTCCTGATGGGAAGCGAAGAGACTTCCCTGCCCGACAGTTATCAATACAAGCCGGGCGACGCGCGGCACGACATTCAAGAGGGCTGGTGGATCGTCAAAAAATATAACTGCATGGGCTGCCACCAGTTTATTCCCGGCCAGCAGACTATTCTGATGGGATTGCCGCAGTATCAAGATAATCAGGAACAATTGCCGCCCAAACTGTTAACCGAAGGGGCGCGCGTGGATCCGGAATGGCTGCGCAAATTTCTGTCGAATCCTTCATTGAGTACAACAGATACGAATCGCAACGGCGTTCGGCCTTATTTGAAAGTTCGAATGCCGACGTTCTCGTTCTCGGATAATGAACTACGCAAGCTGGTGCGCTTCTTCCAGGCATTGTCCCAGCAACCGATGCCGTATATTCCGGAGCAGGTGCCGATGCTGACCACAAAAGAAACCGATATGGCGCGGAGCCTGTTCTCGAGCACTGCGGCGCCGTGTTTGAAGTGTCACGCCACCGGTGATCCGGCGCATGACAAGATCGCCACCGCTCCAAATTTCCTTTTGGCGAAAGAACGCCTGAAGCCGGACTGGGTGGAACGCTGGATCACCGATCCGCAAGCGGTAAGTCCGGGAACTTCGATGCCCTCAGGCCTATTCAGAGAACAGAATGATCAGTGGGTATTTGCCGGGCCGACGCCGCCTTCGTTCCAAGGCTATACCGGAGATCATCGAAAGCTTTTGACCGATTATATCTTCCAGTTGACGCCGGAGGAACAGCATAAGGTCGCGGCGTCGATGCCACATGCAAAGACGGCTAATTCTTCACGGCCAACGAATCGCAAGCAGGCCGCGTCCGAGATGCAACATGCAGTGAGTGGCGGTTCGCGGTAAGATTATCGGTTTGGCTGAGAGACTTGGTGGCGGCAAGAACCAAGACTCCCTCGCTGGCGCTCGGATGACAAGTTTTTTTTGGAATCGGGATGGACCGGCGTTTTTGAATCGACTACTAGTTACTAAAAGGATAGAGAGGGCGACATCATGAATATGAAAACGGCTTGGAGGGTATGGGTAAGCGCTGTGGCATTGTCCACGATGCTGCTGACCGTGGCATGCAACAAGAAAGAGAATACTGAGCAATCGAATAACAGCATGGCTGAGCAGCAAGCCGCGCCCGCCCCAGCAGCGACGCCAATCGATCCGGCAACGGCGGCCACTGTAAAGGGTACGGTAAAGTTTGACGGCACGGCGCCGAAGCAGGCAAAGATCGACATGAGTCAGGACCCGGCATGTAAAGGCACGAACGAAGCGGAGAATATTGTTGTCGATCACGGCGATTTGGCCAATGTTTTTGTCTACGTGAAAGACGGACTGGGCAACCGTACGTTCGATGTTCCTAAGGATCCGGTGGTTCTCGACCAGAGTGGCTGCAAGTATCACCCGCACGTGCTTGGAGTCATGGCCGGGGAGACGGTTGAGATCAAGAATGACGATCAGACCACGCATAATATCCATCCCACTCCGAAGGACAACCGTGAGTGGAATGAATCGCAGCCGCCGTCGTCTCCCGCGATCGAAAAGAATTTTGCCCGGGAAGAAATCATGCTGCCGGTGAAGTGCAATCAACATCCGTGGATGAAGATGTACATCAACGTGGTGAAGACTCCGTTCTATGCGGTCACCGACAAGAGCGGCAACTATGAAATCAAAGGCCTGCCTCCGGGCGACTACACGATCGCATTCGTACAGGAAAAACTCGGCGAGCAGGATCAGAAAGTCACGATTGGCCCGAAAGAAACGAAGATGGTCGACCAGAGTTTCAAGGCCAGCGGCGAGTAAGTCCGTATTGGAACGCAGTTTGATATTTGGGCGTCCATTACAGGTCTGATAAAATTATTTTTCTGAAGTGCAGACTGCGCCGTTTGTCGCAGTCTGCACTGCTGGACCGCTGATCCCATGGGAAATACTCCAAAGGCTCTTCCGGCAACTTACAACGGCGCTCATCACGCCTTCGCAGTCTTTACCGCATGCGCAGCTTTTGTGGTGATCACGGCCGGTGCTCTGGTCACCAGTAACGATGCGGGGCTGTCGGTACCTGATTGGCCGACATCATTCGGTTATCTGGTGAAGGTTCCTCACTTCGTAGGTGGGGTTCGATACGAATGGAGTCATCGCATGGTGGCGGGGACCTTGGTCACACTGACTTTGGCGATCGCCGTATGGACATGGCTGGTGGAGCGGCGACGCTGGATGCGCTGGCTCGCTGTAGGCGCCTTTTGCACCGTCATTGTGCAGGCGATTCTAGGCGGCCTTACAGTTTTGCTGTTCCAACCTCCCGCGGTTTCCACGGCACATGCCACGGTAGCGCAAACTTTTTTCTGCATTGCCGTGGCCATAGCAGTGTTTACCGGACGCAGGTGGGTAGAGGAAACGCCGCAGGTGGAGTTTGATTCGCGGCGCCCCAGCCTGATCACGCTCACCCTGCTTTCTATCTTTGTGCTCTATGTTCAACTGGTGCTCGGCGGCATGTTCCGCCATCACGGCATGAGTTGGTGGCCGCACGTTCTGAATGCTGTGATTGTCTCGTTCGTGCTGGCATGGACAGCGATCCGGGCGATCTCGGTCTATTCGCGTATTGAAGCGGTACGGCGTCCGGCGATTCTCATGATTTCGCTTCTGATCACGCAGCTTTGCCTGGGTTTCACTGCTTTTCTGACGCGTGTGGCATGGGGCAGAGATGCGGCACAGCCAGAATTGCCCATGGTGGCATCAACGGTGGCGCATGTTGCGGTGGGAGCATTACTGCTTGCGACGACTGTGGTTCTTGCGATTCAGGTTTGGCGGCATGTTCCCGTCGCCTTTGAAGAGCGTGTGCCGCAGGCACAAGAGGATGCTTCGGCGGCCTGAACATCCATTGAGCAAAAGTTTTATTAAGCTTTAACTCATTTCCGCGATGTTCCGCTCCATATCGTCGTAAACTAACATTGGGTTCATTTTAGGACACTCTTGGCATCGAAAGTTTCCGCACTCGTAGATACCGCGCCGGAAGCAGCCTCCCCTTCGGCTGCCGTCATTTCCGTTCAGAATTTAGTGCATCGTTATGAGAACCGCACAGCACTCAACGGAGTTTCATTCGACGTACGCCCGGCGGAGTTGTTCGGTCTGCTTGGTCCGAACGGCAGTGGGAAGACCACGCTCTTTCGCATTCTTTCCACGTTGATGATTCCCAGCGGCGGCCGCGCAGTCATCATGGGGTGTGACGCGGCACAAGAACCGGCGCGCCTTCGGCGGCAGATCGGCGTTGTTTTCCAGGCGCAAAGTGTCGATATGAAGCTCACCGCTTATGAGAACCTGTGGCACCAGGGGCATCTCTATGGATTGCGCGGCGTTGGGCTGAAGAAACGAATAACGGAAATCCTTTCGCGGGTTGGACTCGCGGATCGCGCCAAGGAACTCGTTGAAACCTTCTCCGGCGGAATGCAGCGGCGTATCGAACTGGCCAAAGGGTTGTTGCATCATCCGGGCGTGCTTTTGCTGGATGAGCCGACCACTGGCCTTGATCCCGGGGCGCGGCGCGATCTCTGGCAGTATCTGCAGATGTTGCGCGACGAAGAACATGTCTCTGTTCTGGTGACCACCCACTTGATGGAAGAAGCCGAACGCTGCGACCGCCTGGCCATCATGAACGAAGGCAACCTGGTGGCGCTGGGCACGCCGGCGGAGTTGAAGAGCGAAATTGGCGGCGACGTAGTATTGCTCGACGCTGCCCACGATGCCGGACTGCTGGCCGAACGAATCCGGGCCCGGTTTCATGTGGATACCACGGTTCTGGAAAATCAGGTACGCATCGAACATGAAGGCGCCCACCGCTTCGTTACCGAAGTGGTGGAAGCTTTTCCAGGAGAGATCGAGGCGCTTTCCATCAGCAAACCGGCACTCGAGGATGTATTCATTCGCCGCACGGGACACAAATTCTGGAGCGAGACAAATAACGAAAACGAAGCAGAGGGGGAACCCTCTACAAAAAGTCACAGGAGGTAGTGTGATTTCTATGATGCTTGCTCTTTCTCTCGTGCTAGCGATCCTTCCGCTGCTGGGAGTGATATGGATATTCGTCAGTGGCATGATCACGCTATCGCCGCCGTCCGCCACCGTGGATGGCCTGTTCATGAGCCTGATCCTGCTCGCGCTTTCCGGCACGTTCGCATTGAACGCGTTCTGGGAGATGCGCGACCGGGGGCTGATCGGCAAAAAGAAGGCGATCGCTCCAGCAACGAAATCTCCGACTGCGAAAGTGAGCTGATTTTTGGCGACTCAAACTGTTGCATTATCGAGACCGACTGCGCCTGCTTCGGCCGGGCTTTTACTGCCGGCCTTCACGCTGTGGTGGCGGGAGATTGTCCGCTTCTACCGGCAGAAATCGCGCGTAGTGGGAGTGCTGGCGTCACCACTGGTGTTCTGGGTGGTGATTGGCGCAGGATTCGGCACGTCGTTCCGCACCGGCGGAGGCCGGGGTCAGCAGCACTACATGGATTATTTTTATCCCGGCGCGCTGATCATGATCGTCCTGTTCACTTCGATCTTCACGATGATGTCGGTGATTGAAGATCGAAAGGAAGGTTTTTTGCTTTCCGTGCTGGTGGCACCAGTACCTCGCTCCGCGATTGTTTTAGGCAAAGTTCTCGGCGGCACCACGCTGTCGGCGATTCAAGGCATGATTTTTCTGGTCTTCGCGCCCTTCGCCGGCATCCATCTCAATGTGGTGCAGGTTTTATTGGTGGCGGTGGTAGTCTTTCTGATTTCGTTCGCGCTCACCGCACTGGGCTTCGCCATTGCGTGGCCTATGGATTCCACGCAGGCCTTCCATGGCATCATCAATTTGTTTCTGATTCCTCTGTGGCTTTTATCCGGAGCGTTGTTCCCCATGGCTGGCGCGTCGAAATGGATTCGCGCACTCATGTATATGAATCCGCTCACCTACGGAGTGGAAGCACTGCGCGCACTGCTTTATCCAGGAATGGAGGCTACATTCCCGCTGCCTTCCGCGATGGCGACACTGCTTCTGTTTTCGCTGGTGATGTTTGGCCTGGCGTTTCTGATGGCCAACCGGCGCAGCACGAGGCCGGCTGCGTGATCGCCGAGCAATACGCTTACTTCCCTGGTCTGATCGCCAGCCTGAACGGAGGCAGCGCGGTGCTTCTGTTCACTGGCCGCAGCCTGATTATGCGGGGAAAAGTGGCCGCGCATCGCGCTTGTATGATTGCCGCTGTCGTGTCCTCAGCTTTGTTCTTGGCTTGCTATCTGTATTTTCACGCGCACGTGGGTGACATTCGCTTCCTGGGCAGCCGCTTCTGGCACATCATTTATCTGATCGTGCTGATTCCACACGTAACGCTGGCCATCGTGATTGTCCCCATGGTCATCATCACGCTGATTCGCGGGTTACGCGGCCGTTATGACCGTCATCGCGCCATTGCGCGGTGGACCTGGCCGCTGTGGATGTACGTGAGCGTCACAGGGGTGCTCGTATACTTCATGCTGTACCGGTGGTTTCCGCATAGCTGAATGATTGTTGATTGATGATTTTTGATTGTTGATTGAAAAGAAATCAGTCTCACGTGAGGTTGAATCAGCAATCAGAAATCAACAATCATAAATTGCTACTATGTCGATCGTACGATTGAAAATCGATGTGTCTGGAACAGTCGGCGACGGGGCTTGGCGCGGGATCAAGCAATTTGATCAAATTCAAAGCGCGGAGTTCGGTCCGCAATTCGGCAGCAGTGGGCGCAGTAACAAGGCTCCGGATCAGCCTTATGCCAAGGGCGAATGGATTGGCGCCGAAATCCGGCTGCAGACGCCGCTTCTGGCGCAGTATGCGGTTGCGCACTATCTGGAGCAGGATCGTGTGCTCGATGCCGATGTGGTGGAGTGAGTGGCGGTAAAGCATGTCTGCTAATCCGGTTCCTGACCAATCGATTGACACCGCCAAGACTCGCAGGCCCGGCATGTCGCGCAACCAGAAGATTCTCTTCTTCGCAACCGCGTGGCTGATCTGCCTGATGCCTTTTCTCTTCTGGTGGAACACGTGGTTCGGGCGAAAACTTTCTGACCAGCAGTTGAACGAATATCTGCACGATACAAAGAAGCCGCGGCACATTCAGCAGGCGCTGGTGCAAGTGGGAGAACGCATTACGCGGCACGATGCCTCCGCTAAACAATGGTACCCCGAGTTAGTGCTCCTGGCTGCTGACCCAGTGGACGAGGTGCGCAACACCGATGCGTGGGTCATGGGACAAGACACTACCGGCGCGGGATTTCACGAGGCGTTACTGAAGATGTTGAACGATCCCTCGCCGATGGTGCGTGGAAATGCGGCACTCTCGCTGGTGCGCTTCGGAGATGCCAGCGGACATGCGCAAATCGTGGCGCTGCTACAACCCGCGGAGGTCTCTTCTCCGCGATCCGGCCGCATCGTTGACTCCGACCGTCCCGGCACTGCCATTCATCAGAACGGGTTGATTGCGAAGCTGCGATATGGGCAAGCGACCGAGGAAATCCGTTCGCCGATTCCGGGCAGAATCCGTTCGGTGGCTGGAAGCGGCGCGAACATCGCCGCTGGCGCGGAAATTGCCGTGGTCGACCCTTCCACCGAACAAGTTTGGGAAGCGCTGCGAGCGCTCTATCTTATCGGACAACCCGACGATCTGCCTGCGATCCTTCCTTATGAGCGCGAACTTCCTGACATCTCGAACGATGTGCGTCAACAGGCGGTTGAGACGGAAAGGGCAATTCGCAGAAGAGAAAGTCGCTAATCTTAAACAGGACAGATTATGGCGCAGTCCATAGGCTACGTCGCTCTGGTGGTTCGCAACTACGACGAGGCCATCGCGTTTTTCACTGAAAAGCTGGGCTTTGATTTGGTCGAAGATTCGCTGGCCACAGATCGGCTGGGGCAGAAGAAACGCTGGGTACTGGTGGCTCCGCCGCATTCTCATGGAACGAAGCTGCTTCTCGCGCGAGCGTCGACGGCCGAGGAAGAGAGTCGCATCGGCAATCAGACTGGTGACCGAGTATTTTTATTTCTGCATACCGACGATTTCTGGCGGGACTATCGCGCGATGTCTGCACGTGGGGTGAAGTTCTGCGAGGCGCCACGCGAAGAGACGTACGGAACCGTCGTGGTGTTTGAGGATCTCTACGGCAACAAGTGGGACTTGCTGCAACTGAAGAATTCTGGAGACTGAAGCTTGCGGCTTAACCGTGAAAATGCCGCGCTTTATTAGTCCCGGAAGACGGTAGGGATCCCCTTCGGCTTCGCTCAGGGCAGGCTTTCGACTACATTGCAGAATTCACTTCGTGAATTCTGCAACTTCGCTCAGGATGACAGCGCGTTGGGCGAGTCGAACTGGCGTCTGAAAGCTGACGGATGAGGGCTCAAAGCTAGATTGCCATCGGCCCGACTTCTTTTTCCACTTCCACAATGTCGAGCATCACAATGGCGTCCCATGGGCAGCCGTCGAGGAAGCAGCCGTCGGGGCCTTTGCTCAGGCATTTCTTGCAGCCGATGCAGAGAATAGGATCGATGGCGATGCGGCCGAAGGGCGTGCTGTCTTCGTCCGGCACCCAGAACATGCAGTCTTCCACCGGGCAATACTCGACGCAGGCGGGCGAGCCGGCACATCCCGTGCAGCATTCGGTGATGACGGCGAGTTCTTTCGGCTTCTT
>JBAVQD010000207.1:0-34070 GCA_049693675.1 Candidatus Sulfotelmatobacter sp.
AGAAGGCCCACCGCTTCCCCAAGCCCATCGTTACGCAGATTGTTCCTGCAGTCACATTCTATCCCGCTGAGGACTATCACCAGCAGTATCTGGAAAAGCGCGGGCTGGCCAGCTGCCACATCAAAGCATAAGGAAGAAAAAGAAACAGGGCGCCGGCAACTACCTCCGCTATTCGCGGAGCGCCCGGCTCTGCGATGACAACTGCCCGTTTCCCGATTGCGCGCTCCGGTAAGATGCCTAGCAGATGAAATCGATTATTGTTGGCACTGCGGGACACATCGATCACGGTAAAACTGCGCTAGTTAAGGCTTTGACCGGGATCGATGCGGACCGGTTACAGGAAGAGAAGCGGCGCGGCATCACCATCGATCTCGGCTTTGCGCACATGGATTTGCCGGGACCGAATGGCGAAGTTTTGCGGCTTGGCTTTGTCGACGTGCCGGGGCACGAGCGCTTTGTGCGCAACATGCTGGCGGGAGTGGGCGGAATCGATCTGGTGCTGCTGGTGATTGCCGCGGATGAAGCGATCAAGCCGCAGACGCGGGAGCATTTCGACATCCTGCAATTATTGGGTGTGCAGCGCGGCATCACGGTGCTGACGAAATCGGACGCGGTGGATGCGGAGACGCTCGAGGTGGTGCGGCTGGAAGTGGAAGAGTTCCTGCGCGGAACGTTTCTAGACGACCCAAAAAAGATAATCGCGGCGAGCTCTCTGACCGGTGCCGGGCTGGAAGAACTTAAGGGCGCGTTGGTGGGCGTTGCACAGAGAGTACAACCGCGGGATTCCGATGCTATCGCGCGGCTCCCGATCGATCGCGTATTCACCATGAAAGGCTTCGGTACAGTGGTGACCGGAACGCTGGTGGCGGGAACGATTCGTCGCGAGGACGAGCTGGAAGTTTTTCCCACGGGGCAGCGGGTGCGCGTGCGCGGGGTGCAAGTTCATGGAGAGATTGCCGAGAAAGCGGTCGCCGGACAACGGACCGCTCTGAATTTGTCTGGGACGAGCACGGGGGATTTAGCGCGCGGCATGACCCTGGTCCCACCAGCGACACTGGAGACCACCCGGCGTGCCGACGTTTCACTGCGCTTGCTGGCCGCGGCAGCGCGTCCCTTGAAGAACCGGGCGCGGGTTCATTTTCATTCGTACACGATGGAGACGGTGGCGGAAATTGTTTTGACAGGGACAAAGCAGATAGCGCCTGGCGAGCAGTCTTTTGCCGGTTTGAAATTGCCAAAGGCCGCAATGCTCTTGCCGGGCGACCGATTCATTCTGCGACAATTCTCCCCGGTGGTGACAATCGGCGGCGGAGTTGTGCTGGATGCGGCGCCGATTCCGCGAATGCCGGGACAAGTCGACTTTCTCAGAGGACTGGCTGGCGGCAATGCGGAATCGATTCTGAGAATGCGAATTGCAAGACGGGAGCACGACGGTATCGCCGTGTCCCGACTGATTGCGGAGACCAGATGGACGAAAAACTTCATTGAGACTCAGCTGGCCGGTGCTCTCAAGGAGGGCCGAATCCTGCGAATTGCAGATCTCCTCATCCATGCTCCCGCGGTCTTCGGGCTCCAGGGATTCATGATGAGCGCGGTTGAGGACTTTCAGAAGAAGAACCCACTCGTAGCAGGCATTGCCAAGGAACAACTGCGCGATCAAGTCGCGGCGTCAGCCGAGGTGTTTGCTGCAGCTGTTGCCATGCTGGTGCGGGATAAGAAAATCGAAGTCCTCGGCGATCTGGTGCGCTTGCCCGGCCACGGTGTAGTGATGAAAGATGAAGAAGCGGAATCAAAGAAAAAGATTGAGAGCGCGTTTATGACGGCCGGACTGAACGTGCCGGCACTTCACCAAGTCCTCGCTGGGCTGAAGATCGATAAGGTACGCGCCCAGAAGATCGTGACGCTGCTATTGCGCGACAAGGTATTGCTCAAAATTTCGGATGACTTAGTTTTTCATCGCAGCGCATTGGAAGAGTTGCGGCGGCAGGTAGCGGCCTACAAAGTAAAAGCTCCAACCATCGATGTCGGCAAGTTCAAAGAACTGACCGGAGTAAGCCGAAAATACGCCATCCCGCTGCTGGAATTTCTGGATCGCGAGCGGGTGACCAAGCGCGTGGGGGACTCGCGACAGATTCTTTAGCCAGGGATTTGTACGGGTTTTCACCGATGTAGACTGAAAGCACCTGAGCCAGAGATCGATCTATCGTGATGATCTGTGAAAATCCGTGGCCGCTCCTGTATTTGTTCCTCTGGAAATTCCAGTTCCAAGCCGAGGGGATCTGTAAAGCGGTTGGTGAGATTCGCGAGTCCAGCGAGCATGTGAATGTCGACGATCTCCGGGTCGGAGAAATGCTTTTTGAGTTCCTCGAAATCAGCCTCAGTAATTTCGCGAGGGGCGCGCGTCAGTCTCTCAACATAAGCAAGGGCTGCCCGCTCTTTGTCACCATAGCGCGAATAATTTCCTGCCTTGAGCGCCGTCCAATCTTCCGGCGTGAGCCCCACGCGTTTTGATGACGCGACATGGTGCTGCGTGCAATAGCGGCATCCGTTGATCAAAGAGATGCGGAGATAGATCAGTTCATACAACTTGCGGTCGAGAGACCGTCCCACGCTGGCATAGAAGCTTAGAAAAGTCTTAAGCATCTCGGGGCGATGGGCCAGCGCCTTTTGCACGTTGCCGGGTTTGCCGCGCAGGGTGGAGTCGTAAATCTCGCGTACTTCCGTTGGCGCGGACTCCGGTGCGATCAGGTTGATGCGTGCCATTGAATCCTCCAGTAGCAAAACAACTTTGCTCATCGTATTCGCCCATCATAGAGGAACCGTGCCGCCCGCGACGATGCCCAGACGAAAATCAAACCTTGCACTACAGAAAAGATCGTGGGATGCCGATATTTCCTATCAGGGCTAGACCATGAAAAATATTGCTCTCGTTTTCATTCTGCTTTGTTCGATGGCACAATCCGCAAAAGCACAGGATTCCGGCGAAGCGGGCGCGCGGTCGAATGTGCTGGCTTTGGAGCACGCCTGGGATCAGGCGCTAGAACGGGGAGATGTGAAGGCGCTCTCAGCGATTTTCGATGACTCTTTGATATATGTCGATTATGACGGCGCGGTATTGACGAAAGCAGGATACCTGGCGCGCGTGAAAGGGAACAGCACTCACATGCAGCAGGTCGTGGCGGAAGGAATGAGTGTGCAACTCTTTGGAAGCACCGCTGTCGTAGTCGGAACTTACCGGGTCAAGGGGATGGAAAAGGGAAAGCCTTACTTGCGGCGTGGCCGCTTCACAGACATCTGGGTACGAAGCGGCGGAAACTGGATGTGCGTGGCCGCCGCTAGCACTCCGATCGTGCGCTAAGGCGGCGGCTTATCATCATGGCTGATTCTTGTTACCTAGCGCGGGTTGAAGGATCTGAGATGTGGAAGCTTTTTCTCATTATTCTGCTGCTGTTTGCGCATCTCGACGCTCGCGCCGTGGACAAGTCTGATGGCGACCGCAGCAGGATTCTTGCTTTAGAAAACGCCTGGAATCAGGCGGTGCGTGAGAAGGATACGGCCGCGCTCAAGCTGTTGCTGGGGCCGGAACTGGTTTATATAGACTACGATGGAACGCTGATGGACAAAGCACAGTATCTCGCCAGCGTACAATCGCAAACGACGCAGCCCGAGCGGATCGTGAACGAATCGATGAATGTTCATCTTTACGGCGCTGCAGCCGTGGTCGAAGGAATTTATCGTGAAACTGGCGAAAAGAATGGAAAACCCTACACGCTCCGCGAACGTTTTTCGGACACATGGATCCGCCGCAACGAGAGTTGGGAGTGCGTTGCCAGCCACTCGACACTCATCAACCATTAGCGCCTTCCGTGTGCATTGACAAACCGCGAATATTTTCCAGGTGGGCTCACCCTATTTCTTTCTGCAATTTTTCCTCCTGCTACCATTAATCTCGTGGGGCCGTGGTTTGGCAAGACTCAGCACTCGGACAATCGGGCTGCGGATAAAATCCTGTGAAAGCAAAATCAAAGAGCGGTAAAGCGAAAGCGGCCGGTCCGGAATGGTTCTTTTCAAGCCAGCGTCAGTGGGAAGCTTGGCTCGAAACCAATCATCGTAAGTCGGATGGAGTATGGCTGCGGCTGGCGAAGAAAGGTTCGGCATTAAGCTCGGTTTCGTACAGCGAAGCGCTGGAGAGCGCTCTTTGCTACGGATGGATCGATGGTCAGAAGAGACCTGACAGCGAACAGGCGTGGTTACAAAGATTCGTTCCTCGATCCGCGAAAAGTGTCTGGTCAAAGATTAACCGGGAAAAATCACAGGTGCTGATCGCGCAGAGCAGAATGCAGGCTGCGGGACTTGCAGCGATCGAGAATGCGAAAAAAAACGGGCGCTGGGAATCAGCTTACGATTCCCCCAAGTCAGCGGAAGTTCCCGACGATCTGCAGGCAGCGCTGGATGCAAGTCCAGGAGCACGGAAGTTTTTTCTTTCACTCGATCGAGCGAACCGCTATGCCATTCTGTTTCGGATTCAGACCGCAAAGAAAGCGGCAACCCGGGCGGCAAAGATTCGGCAGTTCGTGGAAATGCTCGAAAGGAACGAAAGAATTCACGAGCCGCGCCAGCCGCGAAGGAAGTAAACATAAATGTCAATGATCAGAATTATCGGAGCGGGACTGGCAGGATCGGAAGCGGCGTGGCAGTGCGCGAGGCGGGGTATCGATGTGGAGTTGTTTGAGATGCGGCCTACGCGGTCGACTCCAGCCCACCAGACAGCGGATTTTGCGGAACTGGTTTGCTCGAACTCTTTGAAATCCGATTCCGAGAATACGGCTCCATGGCTGTTGAAGGAAGAGATGGGGAGGGCGGGATCGTTGCTCTTGGAGATTGCGCGTCAATGCGCGGTTCCGGCAGGGCATGCGTTGGCGGTTGATCGAGTCACCTTTGCGGCAAGAGTGACCGAGACGATTTCGCATGAACCCCGAATCAGTGTGCGGCGCCAAGAAGTAACGCATATTGATGAAGCTGACGATCGCATCACCGTTGTCGCTACCGGGCCGCTAACATCGGCAGCTCTGGCAGGAGAGATCGCGCGGTTGAGCGTGCTCGAAGCACGATCAAATCCCAGCCCCCCTTTATATTTTTACGATTCGATCAGCCCGATCGTGGAAGCGGACTCGATTGACATGTCGCGCGTGTATATGGCTGCTCGCTATGACAAAGGTTCAGCGGATTACATCAACTGCCCTATGACGCGCGAGGAATACGATCATTTCTACGATGCACTTTTGGCCGCGCAGTCGGTGGAGGAGCGGGAGTGGGAGAAGTTGAATTATTTCGAGAGTTGTTTGCCGATTGAAGAAATCGCCCGGCGTGGTCGAGACACTCTGCGCTTTGGTCCGATGAAGCCGGTGGGGCTGAAAGATCCGCGCACGGGACGAATGCCCTATGCGGTGGTGCAACTGCGGCAAGAAAACCTGCGAGCGAATTCTTACAATCTGGTCGGATTTCAAAACCATCTGAAATTCGGCGAACAGGCGAGAGTGTTGCGCCTGATCCCAGGGCTAGAAAATGCTCAGTTTCTGCGCTACGGGCAGATTCACCGCAATACCTACATCAACAGTCCGGCACTTCTCCGCGAGACACTGCAGATGAAGGCACATCCTCGAGTCTTATTCGCTGGACAGATATGCGGCGTTGAGGGCTACGTAGAGTCAATTGCAACTGGGTTGATGGCGGGGGTGAATGCAGCTGCGTTAGCTCGCGGTAGTGAACCCACGCCGCCACCGCGGGCTTCGGCGTTCGGATCGCTGACGCATTATGTAACTCACGCCGAGGCCAGGAATTTCCAGCCTGCAAACATTACCTTTGACCTGTTGCCGCCGCTGGAGAAAAAGATTCGCGATCGCAAGGAGCGGCATCGCATGCAGTGCGAGCGGGCGCTTGAAGCGTTCGACGGATGGATGGAACGGATCGGGGCGACCGCAGTCGAGTCCTAAATCGAAAAGTCGACTCCCTGAACAGACTTCAAAATGTTACCGTCCCAGCAACCGGAGATTCGCCGCGCAGCCCCGGAAGATGCGCCTGCAATTGCGAATCTGCTGCTTGAGTCGTTCACCGCATTCGAACCTCTTTACACCGAAGGCGGCTTTAACGCCACTACACCGACCGCACAGAAAGTTCTCGAGCGCCTGCAGGAGGGGCCGGTTTGGGTGGCGCTGCGTGACGGCCAGGTCTTGGGCACAGTTGCGATCGTCGTTAAAGGTAAATCCGCTTACATTCGCGGTATGGCGGTGCTCCCCTCTGCGCGCGGAACTGGGATCGGATCTAAACTCCTGCAGCACGTAGAGAGCTGGGCAATTGACGCGCAATGCGTCCGGCTGTTTCTTAGCACGACTCCCTTTCTGAGTGAGGCGATCCGTTTGTATGAAAGGTTTGATTTTCGACGCACGGCGGAAGGGCCGAACGATTTATTTGGCACTCCTCTTTTTACGATGGGAAAAACTATCCCTCCACGTAACTAAAAGAGAATTGCTGATCCAATACAATCCCAACTTTTGTGCAACAAAACGCCCGCCGGATTCGTATCTGAGAGTGGACCAAATGCGGCGCAGCAGGCTCACGTTCCCTGGTCAATTGCGTCCAATCAAGCAGTGCGATGACTGTGCGAGATCTTATTGTCGATGTGATGCGCACTCTCTGGGCGCATAAATTGCGCGCATTTCTGACCATGTTTGGGATTGCATGGGGGATTGTGTCGATCGTGCTCATGGTGGCGGCCGGCGAAGGTTTGCGCAAAGGACAAGAGGAGCAATCTCAGACGCTGGGCAAGGATGTAATGATCGTCTTCCATGGCCGCACCAGTCTGCAGGCCGGCGGAATACACGCGGGACGGCTGGTTCACTGGGAAGATCCGGATGTGCCGGTAGTACAGGCGGAAGGTGTGGATTGCGAATATGCCATCCCGGAACTGGAGCAGGAGACCGTCCTCACGCACAGCAACTTCAACAACGCGTCGCTCGAGGTGACCGGATCGTATCCGCAGTTCAGTGCGATTCGCAGCCTGACCGTCGGACTGGGACGCTTCTATGACTGGAATGACATGCGCGAGGCCAGGCGCGTGGCGTTCCTCGGTTCGGACGCGGCCAAGCAATTGTTTCCTGGCCGCAATCCCGTCGGCGAAAATGTTTATTTAAATGATTTTCCTTTTGTTGTGATTGGCGTCATGGCAAAAAAGAAGCAGGATTCTAGCTACGACGGCTGGGATGTAAACAAAATATTTATTCCCTTCTCTGCAATGCGCCGTGATTTTCCTGATAAGCCTCCGGGAACGCCGACAACTTTCGATCAACTGCTGGTGACTCCGAAATCGGTGGAGCAGCATGAAGCGTGCAAGCACGAAGTGCGAGTCGCCCTGGCACGCATGCACCGCTACGACCCCAACGATAAAGAGGCTTGCCCCATCTGGGACACAGTGCAGGAGGCCAAAGCTTTCCGGCAGATGACTGACGGGATGAAATATTTTCTTGGCGCGGTTGGCATTGTGACACTGGTGCTGGGCGGCATTGGCGTAATGAACGTAATGCTGGTTGCGGTGCGCGAGCGCACCCGCGAAATCGGAGTTCGCAAAGCCATAGGCGCCCCGGCGGGTACGATTCTGCGACAATTCTTTGTGGAAGCTCTGATTATTGCATTGCTGAGCGGAGCCATTGGCTTGGGCGTGGCATTTGGATTTTGTGCCCTGGTGAATTTGCTACCCATGCCCGATTTTTTTGCCGGACTGATTCCGGACTGGACTTCCGGCCTTGTAGCGGCTGGCCTGCTGGGGGCGATCGCGATTGGTGCCGCGCTGTACCCGGCGCGGAGAGCGGCTTCCATTGATCCAATTGAAGCGTTGCGTTACGAGGCTGGCGGATAACGGATGCTTATTGAAATTGTTCTCGAAGCCTGGATCGCGCTCAAGCGCAACCTCACCCGCAGCTTTCTCACCATGCTGGGCATCGTATGGGGCATTGCCACGGTCACGCTGCTGATCGCTTATGGCAGCAGTTTCCGCAGCATTCTGGTGCATGGATTCGACGCTTTCGGAAAGAGCGTAGTGATTTGCTGGCCGCAGCAAACCAGCGAGCAGCCGGGCGGACAACGGGCCGGAAAGAAAGTAGTCATCGAAGAGGCCGACGTTGACATGGTAAAGGCAACGGCGCCGCTGGTGAAACACGTGTGTCGTGAAACCGTAAACCGCCCGGGAATTTCCTATGGCGACCGGTTGGTGGGAACGGCGGCGATTCGCGGCGTCTGTCCCGAATACGGCGAAATGCGCAACGAAGTGCCGTCGGAGGGGCGATGGATCGACGCCGGAGACGAACTCGAGCGGCGGCGCGTGATCTTTCTCGGTGGACGCATCAAGGAACAACTCTTCAGCGGGCGCCCCGCGGTAGGCGAGACCGTAGAGGTAGGCGGAGTGCGCTTCACCGTGATCGGAGTGATGGCGCGGAAAATTCAGCTCAGCAATTATTTCAGCAGCGACGACGATTCCGCATGGATTCCGTACTCCACAGCCGGAGACTTATGGAATACCCGCTACGCGCGGGTGCTGGTCTTCGAACCGATTGCGCCGCAATTTGAAAAGAAAGCAATGGCGCAGGTGCTGGCCGCCGTGGCGACGAGGCAGAATTTTTCCCCCACCGACCCTAAAGCTTTCCAGATGTTCGGGCGGGATGAATTCCGTCCGGTGATCGATGCGCTCACCATCGGGCTGCAGGTGCTGCTCGCATTCGTTGGAACTTTAACCCTTGGTATCGGCGGTGTGGGCGTGATGAATATCATGCTGGTCTCAGTGGATGAACGCATCCGTGAGATCGGCCTGCGGCGCGCATTGGGCGCGCGCAAGCGCCACATCAAGCTGCAATTCCTGGCGGAGACGTTGTTGATCATGATACTGGGCGGCTTGATCGGCGTATTGCTTTCTTATCTGATCGCGTGGGCGGTGGGAACACTCCCCATGATGGGGCCTTTGTTCGAAGACGATTCCGGGCAGGGCGACATTCACCTGCGAATTTCAATGATGACAGTCCTGCTCTCGAGCGCGGTGCTGTTGCTGG
Organism: Candidatus Sulfotelmatobacter sp.; assembly: GCA_049693675.1. Lineage (GTDB taxonomy): Bacteria > Acidobacteriota > Terriglobia > Terriglobales > Acidobacteriaceae > Sulfotelmatobacter. The sequence continues at coordinate 9,096 of JBAVQD010000207.1, forward strand.
TGGGAGTCGTCAGCGGACTGGTTCCGGCTTTGCGCGCATCGAAACTGGATCCGGTGGAAGCGCTGCGATACGAATGATGGTAGCGAATTAAATTAATTTGATCGCCAGCCCGATTCTTAGTACCTTTCTGCTAAGTCATGTGCAGATCGAGGTGCCCTTTGCCGATTTCCGCAGTCGATACCATCTCGCTGGCTATTGAACACACGAAGCAGCAACTGTTCAAGCCCTTTCGCTTCGGCCAATGGACCAGGCTCGCGTTCGTAGGATTGCTGGCGGGCGAACTCGGCTCGGGCGGCGGATTCAATGGCAGCAATTTCCGGCTTCCTCAGCACCCTGGCGCCTCCCGGCATTTTCTTCCTTCGGCACTGGGGGGAGTTGATCCCGCTCTGTTGGCTGGCTTGATCGCTATTCTGGTTGTGAGCGCGTTCCTATTCGGTCTCATCCTTATGTACATCAGCAGCGTGATGCGTTTCATTTTGTTCGATAGCATCATCGCGAAAGAATGCCGCATTCGGCAGGGATGGAGCCAACGGCAGATCGAGGGATGGCGATACTTTCTCTGGAAACTGCTTTACCTCCTGGTTACATTCTGCGGGTTCGCCGTGCTGCTTGGTTTCCCAGCCGCTTTTGCGTTTGGTATGGGCTGGCTGAGTGCACCGAGAGAACATCTGCTTCCCTTGGTGCTGGGCGGTGTCATTCTTTTCTTTGTGCTGTTGCTTTTTCTCGTGGCCACAGCAGTAATTTTTGTGCTGACCAAAGATTTTGTAGTGCCGCAAATGGCTCTGGAGGAAATCGGTGCTCTGGAGGCTTGGCGGAGGCTGTGGCCGATGATCCGGGCCGAGATGAGCGGATATGCCGGTTACATCGGCATGAAGATTGTAATGGCCATCGGCGCGGGCATCATTGTTGGCATTGCAACTCTAATTTTGGGTTTGTTCATCGCCATACCGACGGTCGGACTCAGTATCCTTGCAGTTTTGACGGGCAAAAGCGCAGGGCTCACGTGGAACGCTTATACCATCACTCTCGCGGTTGTGATTGGATGCATCCTGCTGGCGATTTTTCTATATTTAGTCGCGCTGATTTCCGTGCCGGTTGTCGTGTTCTTTCCGGCGTATTCGATCTATTTTTTTGCGGCTCGCTATCCTCCGTTAAGCGCCGTGCTTTATCCCGCGCCGGCAGCGCAGCCGCAATTTCCACCGATAGTTTCGCCTCCGTACGAACCGCCTCCGCTGCCGCCTTCTCCGGCGCCTGCCGGATAAAGTGAAAACTGCTCGGGAACTCTTACCCCGCGCCAGGTGTCTGATGTTGCAGACACGCGCGTGCCAAACGAGAAGCCGAGGAGCTTTCTATGTCGTTCTCAATGGCAGGCGGTGGTGCGCGTGGTCCAGAAATCAACGTTACACCGCTGATTGATGTGCTGCTGACACTGATTATTGTTTTCATGGTCGTGGTCTCGATGGATAAAGAGCAAGGCGAGACGGCACAGATTCCGCAGCCCGACCAGAAGCAGACGGCCGAGCAGCAGCAGTCGCGCACTGTTGTCATTCAAGTGGTGTGGACGAAGGAAAATCAACCGCCAACGGTAAAGATCAATCAGGAAGACGTACGCTGGGAAGATCTGGAACCGCGGCTCGCGAAGATTTATCTAACGCGCGCAGAAAAAGTAGTCTTCGTGCACGGCGATGCCGATGTTGACTTCCAATACGTGGCGGATGTAATCGATGCGGCGCATCACGCGGGCGTTGACAGGGTAGGGTTGCTGACCATGGATCGGGGAGTAGCGGGCGAATGAGACAGGGCGCTGGGAGTTACCGCTTGGTCTTATGGACTGAGAAAATGGAAACTGGGAGACTCAGCGGCCTCATGCTTCCAAAGCATACAAGATCGGTGAGAGTTTTCTGCAGAATCGACACGGCCGGCTTTGCGAGCATTATGGTCGTGCTGCTCGCAGTCATGATCATCGCCAGCTCTACGCAAAGACCGCAATGGATAGGCGCAGACCTTCCAAGAATATCCCACCCAGTCCTAATGCCGAGTGCCCTTCGGGAGGACGCCTTGTTCGTTACAGTTCTTCGTGATGGAAGCGTTTTCTTTGGTGCCGACAAACTGGTCCCGGTGGACCTCGCCGAGAAAATCGATGGCCGCCTAAGAGATCGCAGTGTGGAGCGGAAGGTATACCTCAGAATCGACGGACGAGCAAGATACGGCAGCGTCAAGCAAGTGCTCGACGGCATCCGCGCTACAGGGATTGAACGGGTTGGGATTCTGCTTGAACAACCAGTTATTGGGCGTTAGGGCAAGTCCAGCAGGTATGGTTATCCGAATCACCCTACAAATTTCTCGCCCGATTCTTAATCCAAATCGGCGTCCCCAAGAATCCGAAAGCTTCGCGGATCTGATTCTCCAGAAATCGCTGATAAGAAAAGTGCAGCTTTACCGCGCGATTGGTGAACAGCACGAACGTCGGTGGCGCGACTGAGGCCTGGGTCATGTAGAGGATCTTCACGCGTGAGCGCATGGGGACCGAGGCGCGCTCAAAGTCCACGGTTTCGATGAAGCGGTTCATGGCGGATGTGGAGATGCGCTTGCGGCGCTCGGTGGCGACCTGTTCGAGCAACGGGAAGATTTTCTCCGTGCCCTTGCCAGTGTGGGCCGAGATAAAAACGATGGGCGCGTAGTTCAGAAATTTGAGATCGTAGCGCAGGCGCTCTTCATACGCGGCTTGGTCGCCGGGGCGCTTGTTTTCGCGCATGCGCATCGCCTTCGACGGCCTGCCGGCTTTGGCCGCGCCGCTACTGACCAGATCCCATTTGTTGACCACGATGATCATGGAACGTCCGCTTTCGTGGGCATAGCCGGCGATTGCAGCATCCAGCTGGCTGACGCCTTCGGTGGCGTCGATCACCAGCAAGGCGATGTCGGCGCCTTCCAGATGCTTGCGCGCCATCACGACAGAAAGCTTTTCCGCCATCAGGTGAGTCTTGCCTTTGCGGCGAATGCCGGCGGTATCGATGAAGCGAAAGCGCCGGCCATTGTGTTCGACAATTTCGTCAACTGCGTCGCGCGTAGTGCCGGGAATCGGCGACACAATAGCGCGGTCAGAAGCTGTAAGACGATTCAGTAGCGTGGACTTGCCGACATTCGGATGGCCAATGATAGCGACTTTCGTCTCGTAGACTGGCTGAATATCGCCGGCGGAGTCATCTTCTACCTGGGATGATTCTTCCTGTGCTTCTGCTGTGTCCGCTGTGGTGATGAGATCTTTACTTACCGGCAGCACTTCCAGAATTGCGTCGAGCAGGTCGTCGATGCCGCGCCCATGCTCAGCGGAGATAGGAAACATTCGTTTGATCCCGAGCCGATGAAACTCATCAACGATGTTCGCCTGCTTTTCCGAGTCGGCCTTATTGACTGCGAGGAACAGCGGACGTCCCGTCTTGCGCAACAATCGCACTAATTCAAGATCGGGCCCGGCAAGCTCGGCACGCCCGTCGACGACCATGACGATGGCAGCAGCCTCATCGAACGCGACACGCGCCTGCCGAAAAATCTCCGAGGGAATGAAATCTTTCTCTTCGGGAAGAATTCCGCCGGTATCGATAATGCGGATACGGCGGCCGCGCCACTCCGCGTCGCCGTAAAGGCGGTCGCGAGTAATGCCCGGCTCATCGCCAACGATGGCGCGGCGCGAGCCGACGATGCGGTTAAACAGCGTGGACTTACCTACATTCGGTCGGCCCACGATGGCGAGCGCGGGAACACCGGCTGCGGTAGTGGCGAGAGTGCTCGTCGAGTTGTACGTGGGCTGCGTCAAAATGAACGGTAACCGATGCTGAAGACCAGGAATGTTTATTATAGAGACTCCTGTGACTTCAAGTTCCCAGCCCGCATCTTCCGCGACTCCTCCACGCCCGGCTGCTCGTGGAAAGGACGCTTCGAGCGTTTCTTATTCAACCCTTCACCAGTTCTTTGCGCCAGGCGGAGTGCTCGCGCGCACCCATCCGGCCTACGAATTCCGCCGCGGACAATTGCAGATGGCGCAGGCGGTCGAGCAGGCCCTGGAGGAAAAGCGGCACTTGATTGTGGAAGCTGGTACGGGCACGGGGAAAACGCTCGCCTATCTTTTGCCGGTGATCCGCTCCGGCAAGCGAGTGATCATTTCGACCGGTACGAAGAATCTGCAGGAACAACTTTTTTATAAAGACATCCCATTTCTGGAGCAGGCGCTGTTCGGAGAATCGTCTTCCGGTTCACGGCTTTCGGTCTGTTACATGAAAGGCCGCAACAATTATTTGTGCCGCAAGAAGCTCTACGACCTCACGGATCAGCCAGTGCTCAGCGGACTGGAAGAGATCGAGCAGTACCGCGCGATTTCCGCCTGGGAGAAAACGACTGCGACCGGTGACCGCGCGGAACTTGCCGAACTGCCTGAGGCCAGCGCTCTTTGGCACAAGCTTGATGCCCGCGCCGATGCCTGCAGCGGACAAAAATGCAGTGAGTGGGAGCGCTGCTTCGTTACTGAAATGCGCCGGCGAGGTATGGAGAGCGACATCATTATCGTGAACCATCATCTGTTCTTCGCCGATCTCGCCATTAAATTGCAGGCTGAAGGCGCGCCTGACGCCGGCATTCTGCCGGAAGCCGCAGCGGTGATTTTCGATGAAGCGCACGAACTGGAAGATGTGGCGGGAAACTATTTCGGAATTTCTGTCAGCAATTTGCGTGTGGAAGATCTGGCGCGCGATGTAGAGACATCGCTGCAGCACAACCGGATGCTTTCCGCGTCACTTTCCGGAGCGCTGGGAAGCTTACGGGAGAAGTCTCAATTTTTCTTTTCGCTTCTGCCGCCGGGCGAGGGACGCTTCGCTTTCGAGACTCGCCGCGAATTTCTGGAGGAAAACGGCGACGAATTTCTGGCGTTCAATCAGTCGCTGACACGGCTGGCCGGAGAATTGGAGGGCTTGCCGCAGAAGCCGGAAGAAGTTTTCAATTTCGTGAGGCGGGCGCAAGAACTGCAAGTACAACTCGGCTTCGCTCTGGAATCGGATGATCGTAATACAGTATTTTGGATTGAGCGCCGCGGCGGACGGGGCAGAACGAACCCGCAACAAATCAGCCGAGACCAACAGAAGGGCGGTCGGCAGAACGTTTTTCTACGGGCCACGCCGATCGATGTTGGACCTATCCTGCGGGAATGCCTTTGGTCAAAATTGGATTGCGCCGTTCTGACTTCGGCGACCCTCGCGGTTGGCGGAGGGTTCGAATACATCCGCCAGCGGTTGGGGTTCGAACACGCACGTGAGTCGGTGCTGCCTTCGCATTTCGACTATGAAGCTCAAGCGCTGTTCTATGTGCCCCCTGATCTCCCCGATACGCGGACTCCGCAATTTACGGCAAGGGCCGCGGAACGCATTCGCAAGCTGCTCGAAATTACTCGCGGACGCGCCTTCGTGCTGTTCACCAGTTACGCGCAGATGAATGACATCTACCAGCGTCTACTGGGCGAACTCGAGTTCCCCATGATGCGCCAGGGAGATGCGCCGAAAAGCACGCTGCTTGAGGAATTCCGGCTCACGCCGAATGCCGTTCTATTCGCCACGTCGTCGTTCTGGCAAGGCGTAGATGTGCAAGGCGAGCAGTTGAGTTGCGTGATCATTGACCGGTTGCCGTTCGCCGTGCCCAGCGATCCTGTCGTCGCAGCGCGCGTGAAGGCAATCGATGCCGATGGCGGCAATGCTTTTTTCCAATATCAAGTTCCGTCAGCGGTCATTACACTGAAACAAGGCTTCGGACGACTGATCCGTTCGCTGCACGACCGCGGTTTACTGGTGCTGCTCGACAACCGCATTCTAAAAAAACAGTATGGACGCGTGTTTATCGAGAGCCTGCCCAATTATAAGAAGACTACGGACATGCAAGTGGTTGAGGAGTTCTTCGGAGCAGCGCCCTAAAATCAACCTTCAGCGCAATAGCCGCATACCTGACACTGTTGCCGCTCGTCGATCAAAGGTGACCGTGTATTGGCATTCGGCAGCGCGGGCCAAGCGTTCGATTAAGCAGTCTGCGAAGTCGGCACTGCCAGCGTTGAAAGCCCGCAACGCTTGCGAGACGATTTCTGCGCGCTCGGTCACCAGTTCCTTGCTGCGCAGAAGCGTCTCCAGAACCTGTTCGATTTCTCTTTTCCGGAAGCGGTAGGAGATGGCCAGCACCCAAACCAATTCCGCCATAACTATCAGGGAAAGGAATCCGGGGGAGTCGGAAGACAGGGAGTTCATCACTCTCATCGCGGCGGCAGTTTGGGAAGGATCGTCGTGGGTTAGGTAGCGAACCAAAATATTTGTGTCGAGGCCGATCATTTCATCGCCAGCTACCGGGATCGAGATGCGCCCTTGGCGATGGCGGCGTTCATTTCTTCAATCGAGACCGGCTTCCGCCCTTTGCGATGAAATAGGCCGTTCAGCTCCCGCACCGAGCGGGTGGCGGCAACGATTGCGAATTGTCCTTTTTCTATTTCTACAAACTCGATGCGGTCTCCCGCATCCACCCCTAGCGCGGTTCGCACCTGCACTGGGATGGTGATTTGCCCTTTCGAAGTTAGAGTAGCGACCGCCACCGATTCCTTTCCTTTATCGTAGTTCCTTACATTATAGTAAGGAGTTGGGCAAAAGGCAAAATCGCTCCAGTCTTACACATACTCCCGCTCGGCCCGCCGAATCTCCCGATAACGTTCGAATACCTTCTTCTCGCTTTCCAGGCCCAGGGCGGAGCGAATCGAGCTGCCTCTGAAAGTATGAAATAGCATCTTCCACCCGCGAAGAAGTACGAACCCAGGATCGTGCCACAAGGCCGCGGGAACGTGGTGAACCTTCATCCAACGCTCCGCCTTCCAGCGCATGAATTCCACCTCCTCCGGCGGCAAATGTTCGGTGCGGACCACGGCCGTGGTGCCGTCATATTCTTCGAGTCGCTCATTCAGGATCAGCCCCTGATCGCGGAATTCCTTGGTCATCGGCGTGCGCGGATAAGGCGTGGGATGCTGAATGTAGGGCCAGTCCACGTAACGACGGGCGAATTCGAGGTTGGCTTCGATCGACTCGCGTGTGTCGCCCGGACTGCCCACGATCAATCCACCAACAACAAACATCTGGTTGCGGTGCAGGTAATCGATCGCCTTGAGCGTTGCGTTGCCGGTGTTGTGACCGTTGGTGCGTTCGGTATTCTTCGCCGACGCTTTCAGAAACGCCAAATCTCCTTCCAGAATGTTTTCGATACCTAGAAAAACATAACGGAATCCGGCTCGGCGCATCAGCGGGGCGAGAGTCTCGCCATGGTTCGCGATGGCTGAGGTCATAGCCTGCACAAAGTAGTCGATCTTGTGCAGACCGGCAGCAATGATCGCCTCGCAAAGGGCTTCGAAGCGGTTCACGTTCAGGGTGATATTGTCGTCGACCAGAAAAATGGTGCGCGCTCCATGATCGCGTGCGTCACGGATGTCATCGAGAACCCGATCGAACGAGTAGATGTGGAAGTTGCGGCCACGCATCTCGATGATGGAACAGAAACTGCAATCGAAAGTGCAGCCACGCGAAGTCTCGATCACATCTACCTGACGGCCAAGCAAGGTATAACCATGCAACACGCGCGCATCGCGGTTGGGCAGACGGATTTCCTTGTCTTCCAGTCGGTGCGGCGGCCGTGCGGGATTATGCACCCAGCCCTCGGCATTCCTGTACGAAAGTCCGCCGATATGCTCGAACCCAGAGCCGGATTCAATCGCGCGCAGCAATTCTCGGAAGGTGACCTCGCCTTCACTGCGCACCAGATAGTCGACGCCCATGTTCTCGTAAGCTTCGGGCGCGAGGCTGGGATCGTATCCACCTACAACGACTTTAACTCCGGGCCGAAGAGAGCGGATCAGATCGATAATTCGTCCAGCCGTGCGGCGCTGAAACGTCATGATCGACAGTCCGACCACTTCGGGTTCGATCTCGCGGACTAACCGGGTCACTGTTTCGCGGACCTGGCGATGAACCAGGATTAAGTCAGCGACCGCGACGCGGTGATGCGGATCAACGTTGCCCGCCAGTGAAGTAAGCGCTCCATTGGGCATTCGAATCGCCACTGGAGGCATGTGCTCGAAGGAATCGGGCATGGAGAGTAAGAGGACGTTCATGAGGACCTGTCCTTAATGCGTCGCTCTATGCCGCAGGCGCGGTTGAACCCCAGAAAGCGACGCGGGATTTTTGCATTCTACCGCAGCTTGTATCTGGAACGCATCGATCAGAGCGCATCCCACATCAGAGAGCAAATCTCCTACTTACGCTCTGCTGACGTTTCCGGAGTGGGCAACACTCCCACGACAATTCCCGATGCCTCTCCCGGGACGTGATAGACCCGCTCCGTAGCTTTCACGAAGTCGGAAGGGTTGGCGTCGGGAATGTTGACGAAGGTCTGGGGATTGCGATCAGTCAGCGGAAACCACGAACTCTGAACCTGCACCATGATGCGGTGACCGCGGCGAAATGTGTGATTTATATCTTGCATGTGGAAGTCGATCTCTTCGACTTTGCCCGGTGCAAATGGCTCGGGCCTTTCGAAACTGTGGCGAAATTTTCCGCGAAAAGGTTCGCCACGCACCAATTGCTGATAGCCGCCCATGGAGAAGGCTGGCGGAGGCACGTCGGTGCGTCGCTTCGATTTGTCTTCAGGCTTGGTCTCGTCGAACTTGCTGTCGGGATAGTCGGTGGGATAAACGTCGATCAGTTTTACATCCCAATCGGAGTCCGTTCCGCTCGTTGACACGAAAAGTTTCGGAGAAATAGGACCGGCAATGGTTACATCTTCCTGCAGTACCGGTGTCTCGTAGGTCAGCACATCCGTTCTGGTGGTGGCGAAACGCTGGTCAGAGAGCATGTATTCCTGCGGCACCTCGATCGCCGCGTAGTCCACAAAGGGCACAGGCTTGGCAGGGTCACTCACGTATTCATCGAAGCCGGATGAGTCTGCGGGGGGCGGATCGAATGACAATTCGCCGCCGGCATGAAAATACAGAGTCTTCGCCTCAGCTTCTTTTGGAGGCCACGCTGAATATTTCCTCCACACGTTAGTCCCGGTTTCAAATACGTACGCTTTCGGAAGTTTCGCGTCGCCGCTGCCTTTCAAATACTGCTCGAAAAATGGAAACAAAATATTCTTGCGATAATACTCGCCTGTATCAGAAGCAAACTCGACTCGTCCCAGATGATTTCCGTCGTAACGGTACCAGCCGCCGTGGACCCACGGTCCGACTACCAGGGCGTTGAATATCCCGGAATTGTTCTTGTCAATCGCGTGGAACGTACTGAACGGACCTTGCAGATCCTCGGCATCGAACCAACCACCGACGGTGAGCACCGCGCAATGAATGTTTTTCATGTGCGGCGCCAGATTCCGCACCTTCCAGTAATCGTCGTAGGTGTCATGGCGCATCTGGTCGTCGTAGAGGAAACTCTTGCCGTCGAGGTATTTCGAAAGATTGCTGATCGCGCCTGCATTCAAATAATAGTCGTAAGCGTCTTTCGTGCCGAAATCGAAAGGTACGGGTGTTTTCGGAGGAAGCTGCGGATTTTCTTGCGGCTTAAAGAACGCATAGAAGCCGAAGTTGGCGTCGAGCATGAAGGCGCCGCCGTGATAAGCATCGTCGCCCATAAAAAGATCGGTCATGGGAGCTTGTGGCGACGCGGCCTTCAGCGCGGGATGCGAATCGATGATGCTGGCGGAGGTGAAAAACCCCGGATAGGAAATTCCCCAGATTCCGGCGTTACCGTTATTGTTGGGTACATTCTTGAGCAGCCAGTCGATGCTATCGTAAAGATCGCTGGAGTCGTCCACATCCTGTTTGGACTTCTTGCTGTCGATGTGCGGACGCATCTCCACGAAAGTTCCTTCCGACATGTAGCGGCCGCGCACGTCCTGGAAAACAAAGATGTATCCCGCTTTGTCAAAGTCGGGCGAGGGGCCGAGTTGCTTGCGATACAGGTCGACGCCGTATGGGGCTACGCTGTACGGCGTTCGGTCAATCAGAAATGGATAAGAACGCGAGCTGTCTTTGGGCACATACACGGATGTGAACAGATGCACTCCGTCACGCATCGCGATTCTGTATTCGTACTTTGTATAGTGTTCCTTGACCTCGAACTCCGGGACTTCGGGCTTGGTCTGCGCCATCAGACTGGCGACGAGAACCAAGAAAAACCCACAGCTTAGAACCCACTTGCGACGCAGCATGATCGCTCCTGAACCGATGAAAGCCGAATAGCAAACTACAGGCGCGCGCCGCCCGGCGTCAAGCGTAACGGCGGCAGTGAGCGGTACAATAGATGTTTCAGAATGAAGATTGATCGCTGAGGAAAGAATGTTCGAAGTTACAGTTGACGACACTTTTGCCGCGGGCCATTACCTGCGCAATTACAAGGGCAAGTGCGAAAATCCGCACGGGCATAATTACAAAATCCGGGTCACGCTGGCCGGCGCCGAACTCGATAAGGCCGGTCTTTTGCTCGATTTCAAGGATCTGCGCGAAGTAATCAAGCACGTGATCGAGCGCCTAGATCACCGGATGATCAACGACATTGAGCCGTTTACCGTAATCAACCCCTCGGCGGAAAATCTGGCCAAATATTTTTATGACGAATCCAATACGCGATTGAAGAGTGTGACTAATGGCCGCGTGCGCGTGAAAGACGTTACCGTGTTCGAAACCGACACCACTACCGCGAAATATTCGGAGTCGTAGCGGCGCTGGCGGGTAGTTATTCTGTCCACATCAAGCTGGTGAAGCGCCAGCGCTACCTAAGAATGCAAATCACCGAAATCTATAAATCGCTGCAAGGAGAGTCGACCCACGCTGGTCTGCCCTGCGTATTCGTGCGGCTGACGGGATGCAACCTGCGCTGCTCCTGGTGCGACAGCGAATACACGTTTCACGGCGGGCGCAGAATGACCGCGGAGCAAGTGTTGGACGAAGTAAAGCGGCTTAGTCCAGGGGGTGGATTAGTGGAAATCACCGGCGGTGAACCCATGCTGCACGAGCGCGAGCTGCTGCCGCTCATGGAGAAACTGCTGGAAGCTGAATACCGAGTGTTGCTTGAAACCAGCGGAGAGCGGCCGTTGTCGAAGGTCCCGGCGGAAGTCATCAAGATCGTCGACGTGAAATGCCCTCACTCGGGCGCGCCCGACACATTTCTGATCGACAATCTGGCTGCACTGAATGCGATCGATGAAGTAAAGTTCGTGCTGAGCAATCGCGTTGATTACGAATTTGCCCGCGAGTTTGTCGGGCAACACAATCTGGCCAATCGTGTGAATGCAGTGTTATTCTCACCGGCATTTCGCAAAGATGCCACCGGCACGCGGGATAGCTCACATTGCCTGCTTGATCCCCAGGAATTGGCGGAGTGGATGCTCGCCGATGACGTTCCGGCTCGACTCGGACTTCAGCTGCACAAATTCATCTGGGATCCGGCGGTAAAGGGAGTGTGAAGAAATTGTTGATTGTTGATTGCTGACTGTTGATTGAAACCCTTATCGCTTCAAGCTTTTGAATCAACAATCAAAAATCAACAATCAGTAATGTTTTTTACAAGCAATGCCGCACGTGACAAAATCCCGGGCAATCGTTCTCTTAAGCGGCGGCATGGATTCCTGCGTCTGCGCCGCGCTAGCCGCGCGCGACGATCAAGCCGCTGCCTTGCACGTGAGTTACGGGCAGCGCACGGAACAACGCGAGCGACAATCTTTCCTGGCGATTTGCGATCGCCTGAATATTCACGACAAACTCCTGGTGCGGAATGAAGCCCTGCGTGCCATCGGGGGCTCGGCGCTGACCGATGAAAAAATTGCGGTGCCAACCACGGCCGCTGCGGATCATGAAATTCCCGTCACTTATGTGCCCTTTCGAAACGCTCATTTTTTATCGGTCGCGGTCAGTTGGGCCGAGGTATTAGGAGCGGAGAAGATTTATATCGGCGCCGTCGAGCCTGACAGTTCGGGTTATCCCGATTGCCGGCCTGCGTATTATGAAGCCTTTAACCGCGTCATCCAGGCGGGAACGAAGGAAGGGAATATTGAAATCGTCACCCCGCTGATTGCCATGCGCAAAGCGGAAATTGTTCAGCTCGGCCTTGAACTGAACGCTCCCTTGGATTTAACTTGGTCATGCTATAGCCGGGAGGACGAAGCCTGCGGCCGGTGCGATAGCTGTATTTTGCGCCTGCGTGCATTTGCGGCAGCGGGAGTCGATGATCCGATTCCTTACGCGGAAAAAGCAATTGTTGGGTTGTGATTGTTATTGTTGATTGGGATCAAGCGCCGCTCGTTTCGATTTCCAATCAACCGTCAGAGATCGATATTTATTAATCCAGTAGGCCGGGAGGCCACGATGAAGAGGCACTTCGCAGTATTCACCCTTGTTTTGATGATGCTGGGTTTAGGTGCTACCCCGATGTTCGCGCAGAGCGGGTCGGGAACGGTCAAAGGCGTCTGCAAGGACGTTGACGGGAATCCGATTGTCAATGGAATCGTGGTTTTCGCCAATCAGGACAACGGTCAGAAATACACGCTAAAGACCAACAAGAAGGGCGAGTATTTCTCGCTCGGCGTTGGACCGGGCAGCTACAACGTCACCCTTTATAAGGATGCCGAGGACCAGAAAGCAAACAAGGAAATGTTTCACCAAAACAAGTTTCAGGTCACGCTCGACGAGAACACACTCGACTTCGATCTGAAAAAGTTGGCGGGCGAACAGGCCAAGGGCCAGGGCCTGACCCCCGAACAGCTGAAGGCACAACAAGAGCAGCAAGAGAAGCAAAAGAAGGAAGTGAACACGGTAAAGGCTCTGAACGAAAAACTTGCGGCTGCCAAAGTAGCTTCCGATTCCGGTGATTATGAGACGGCGATTGCCGACCTGAATTCGGCGAACGAAATTGACGCCAGTCGCGATCTTATCTGGTTCAAGTTGGGTGACGCCTACCGCCTGTCAGCCAATAAACAGACCGATCCCACGGAAAAGAAAAAGCGTCTCGATTCTGCGGTAGAAGCCTATCTGAAAGCAGTGCAATTAAAACAGGCAGCCACCAACGACAAAGACCCTAATGCCACCAAAACTCTGGCCGCTTATTACAACAATCTGGCCGAGGCCTATGCGAAAGATGGCAAGGTCGACGAAGCGGCAAAAACTTACCAACAAGCTGCCCAGGCCGATCCCGCGGGTGCGGCGCAGTATTACTACAACATGGGCGCGGTCCTCACGAACGCCGGCAAAGTTGACGAGGCCATCGCCGCTTTTGATAAATGCATAGCCGCCGATCCCAACAAGGCGGATGCCTATTATCAGAAGGGCGTGAACCTTATTGGGAAAGCAACCTTGTCGGGCAATAAAACCATCGCCCCGCCGGGCACCGCGGAGGCATTCAATAAGTATCTTGAACTGCAGCCCACAGGCCTATACGCGGACGTAGCCAAGCAGATGCTCGCCACCATCGGCGCCCCAGTGGAAACCAACTACGGCAAGAAGAAAGCGCCAGCGAAGAAATCCAATTAGACCACTTCCGATCGTTTCATCCGGCGAGGGTTCCCCTCGCAAAACAGGAAGGGCAGCGCAATAGCTGCCCTTTTTCGTCTTTTAGCGCTAGCGACATTACCAAGGACTATGTACTTACTGTCCTAACGCTTCTTTCGTGGGCAAGGTAGAGTAGATACATCGAGTTGAGTGCAGTTCTCCGTTCTGTGGTGCGTGCAATTCCCTAAAGTTCATTTTTGAGGATGGAATGGCAGCGCCTGGCACTTCAGCAATTTCTGTTTCTCTGGAAGGCTATTCCGGCAGCGGCAAAGTGGCGACTCCGGAGTTGCTTGCCGCGATGTTGCGTGCCGCGGAAAAAATCAGCGATCTGATTTTTTCCCCCGGCCGGCCGCCCCAGGTCCAGGTTTACGGCCAGCTCATTCCGGTGCGGGTGCCGGGGCTTTCCAATCTCACCCCAGATGACACTCGCCACATTGCGGCCGATCTGATTGGCGACAATAAACAAGCGATTGCCACCTTGCGGGAACACGGATCCTGCGACGTATCCTATGGATTGCCTGGCGTGGCGCGCTTTCGCGTGAACATCTTCATCCAGCGCGGAAGTTGCGCGGTTGTGATGCGGGTTATCTCCACGCTCATCCCGGACCTGGCCTCGCTGGGCTTGCCCGCGCACCTGGCGGATGTGACCAAACTGCGCGACGGAATTGTGCTGGTCACCGGCCCAGCGGGCTCGGGCAAATCATCCACTCTTGCCGTACTCCTCGATTGCATCAATCGCGAAAAGTATTACCACATCATCACCATTGAAGATCCCATCGAGTTTCTGCACAACCACAAATGCTCGACGATCCATCAGCGGGAACTTCACAGTGACACTCCCAGTTTTGCGCATGCGTTGCGCTCCGCGCTGCGCCAGGCGCCAAAAGTGATTCTGGTAGGAGAAATGCGCGATCGCGAGACGATTGAGATTGTTCTCGAAGCAGCCGAAACCGGCCATCTCGTTCTTTCCAGCCTCAATACCATGGATGCGACCAAGACGGTGGAGCGCATCGTCAGCTCGTTCTCGCCTGATGAACAACCGAAGGCGCGGGAGCGTTTTGCCAAAACTTTCCGTTACATCATCTGCCAGCGCCTGCTGCCGAAAACCGATCGCAGCGGCCGAGTCCCGGTTGCTGAAATCCTGAAAGCAAATGCGCGCACGCGAGAGTGTGTTGAAAAAGGCGAGCGCGACGGCAAGACCTTGCTTGATGCCATGAAATCCGGCGCCACCGAAGGCATGCAGCACTTCGATGGCGAAATCGCGCAGTTGGTTCGCGACCGCATTATCGATCTCGAAACCGGGCTCTCTTTCGCCAGCAATGCCACGGTGCTGGGTCAGGAACTGGTTCGGTAGCCGTTTTGGACGGGCGCTGCTTCAGCCTGGCGTAAGCTTGCGGCTGCTGAGGTATAGAAATCCGCCGCGCGCGGCCGGCACGTTCTACTATTATTTCTGCATGGCCGCGCCCCCCACGCAATCTCTTGTCCTGAGTTTCGAAGAGGCACGCCGCATGGTTGAAGACCATGCATCGCACCTGTCTTCCGATGCTCACGAAACCGTTGACCTGCTTGACGCGGCGGGAAGAATTCTCGCCGAGCCCATCAGTGCCGACCGCGATATTCCCCCTTTTCCACGCTCCACGCGCGATGGTTACGCCGTGCATTCTGCAGATCTGGCGCAGCTTCCGGCCAAGCTAACGGTTATGGGGGAGATCAAAGCGGGCCCGCAGCCTGCGAACGCCTCGTCCGCGCTGAATCATGGCGAGACATTTTCCATCATGACCGGCGCTCCCGTGCCGCGGGGCGCCGACGCGGTTGTAATGGTCGAGTACACATCGCTGCAGAACGAACGCGTCACAATTACAAAAGGAATTGTTGCAGGAGAAAACATTGTCGCGCAAGGGGCCGAAGCCAGGTCCGGCAGCCTTGTGCTCAATCCCGGGACACGGCTCAACGAAGCCACCATCGCACTCGCGGCGTCTGTTGGAAAATCCCGGCTGCAGGTGTTTGACCGGCCGCGCGTTGCCGTGCTCACTACGGGCGACGAGATCGTCGACGTCGACGATGCGGAGATCGGTCCTACGCAGATTCGAAACTCCAACAGCTATTCGTTAGCCGCGCAGATTCAAGAAGCGGGCGGTGAGCCGGTGTTGCTGCCGATCGCTCCCGACGAACCACGGCGGCTGCGCGAATTAATTGAGCAAGGCTTGCAAGCAAATCTGCTTCTGATGACCGGCGGCGTGTCCATGGGCCGTTACGATCTGGTCGAGCAAGTCCTGGCGCAAATCCGAGCCGAGTTCCTTTTCACTGGAGCACAAATTCAACCCGGTCGCCCTGTCGTATTCGGTCGCGTCCCATGTGACGCGAGCGCTAGCGCTCGCGCAGGGTCTTCGGCGGCACCTTCGCATAAATACTTTTTTGGTCTTCCCGGTAATCCAGTATCAACCATGGTCACCTTCGAGCTGTTTGCGCGTCCCCTGCTGGAAGCGCTGGCTGGGATGCCGGCGCGCCCGCTTCCATTCCTGCATACTCGGTTGAAAGCCGAAATCCGCATCAAGCCCGGTTTAACGCGATTCCTCCCCGCGATTCTTTCCGGCCAGTACGACAATTCTCAGGCGGAATTGGTTCCCTGGCAGGGATCGGGAGATATTGCAGCGCGGACCCGCTCGAATTGCCTCCTCGTGATTCCACCCGATCGCGAGCACATCCTCGCTGGCGAATGGGTGGCCGTGCTGCTCCGGTAAAGACGCAACTTGCTACGTCTTGCGTACGGCCCGCCTCCCATGCCCGCCCCCATGTAAGATAGAAGTTTCGCATGGCCAAGAAGCTTTCCCACTACGACGACTCGGGCCACGCTCGCATGGTCGATGTCTCCGGAAAAGGCGCGACCCGGCGCGAGGCGGAGGCGAGTGCGTTCGTCCTCATCAAGCCCGAAGTGTTGAAAGCGCTGCCGCAAAATCCCAAAGGCAATCCATTGGAAGTGGCCCGCATCGCAGGAATCATGGCAGCCAAGCGCACTTCCGAATTGATTCCCATGTGCCACCCTCTGCCTCTCGCCCTCGTTGATGTGGAGATGAGGCTGTGCGAAAATGGCGTCGCCATCAGCAGCAAAGTGGTTACAACAGCCGAAACCGGGGTGGAAATGGAAGCGTTGGTCGCCGCCAGCGTCGCCGCCTTGACGGTGTATGACATGGCAAAAGCCCTCGATAAAGGGATTGAGATTCGGGAGATTGTGCTGCAGCGTAAGAGTGGCGGCAAGAGTGGAGAATATAAGCGGGTGAAGCGGGACCTTATCAAGCAGGGCTTCATCAAGTCAGACCGGGTCAAATCAAATGGCGAATGACGTCAAGCTGCTTCTGGTCGATGACAACCCGATGGTATTAGGGATGCTGGAGCATGCACTCGCCTCGTTTGCGCGGGTAGTCTCGGCGGGAGATTCGGCGGACGCTTTGCTGAAAGCGGTAGACGATCCGCCAGATCTCGTAGTGTGCGATTACCGCATGCCCGGGATGGATGGAAAGCAGTTGGTGGAGAAGTTGAAGAGCCGTCCCGCGACCGCGAATTTTTCTGCCGTATTGATGGCGAGCCGTGCAGACATTGATGAGCGTCTATCTCCGCAGGATGCGGCGGATGATTATCTGGCGAAACCGTTTTTTCTGAAAGAAGCGACGCGCCGCATCAAGCGCACAGTGGACCGCATCGCGTTGGAAAAAATGGCGAAGACAGCACCCTCCGACGGCGTGGTTCGCGGGAATCTTTCGCAGATGAATGTGATCGATCTGATGCAGTCGCTGGAAATGGGACGCAAGAGCTGCCAGCTCAAGCTGAATAACGAAGGCGAGAAATGCGAAGTCTTTTTTGTTGAGGGGCAGGTGAAGCACGCGACTTACGGATCTTTGCTGGGAGATCAGGCGGTCTTCAAAGTTCTGCGCTGGACCGGCGGCAACTTCGAACTCAACTTCGAGGGCAAGACCGATCAGGAAACCACGCAGCTCAATACGCAAGGCCTGCTGATGGAGGGGTTGCGTCTGCTCGATGAATCGCAGCGCGACGGCGGCGACGATGCGGGCAGCGAGGGTAGCGACCACAGTTCCAGCACCGCTGCCAGTGTTGACACGACCGCCAATGTAAGCGCGAGTGTGGACAACTCCGCCAGCGGCAGCAGCCAGCGTTCCGAAGAGGAGGACGATGTTCTCCTCGACAACTGAGGCGAATCAGCCGGCGAATTGGTCGGCGGCCGTGATTACTGTCAGCGATTCCTGTGCGCGCGGCGAGCGCGTGGACGCTTCCGGGCCAGCGGTTGTCGAGCTATTGGAAAAATCCGGCTTTCGGGTGACGGCGAAACAGATCGTGCAGGACGATTCGATGCAGATTCAGAATGCCCTGGTCCATCTGGCGCTGGAAGTGCGATTGATCGTAACCGCGGGCGGGACGGGCATTGCCGAGCGTGATGTTACCCCTGAAGCAACCGAAGCGATTTGCGAACGGGTGATCGACGGCGTAGCCGAGCGCATGCGAAGCGAAGGTTACAAAAAAACTCCGTTTGCGGCACTGAGCCGTGGAGTTTGCGGCGTAAGGGGAAAAACGCTCATTCTGAATCTGCCAGGCAGTCACCGCGGCGCGGTCGAATCACTGGAGGCAGTTCTGGAACTGATTCCTCATGCCCTCAATCTGTTGGAGGGGAAGACCGAACATCCGTAGCGTGTGATGTCTGAATACATACACTTACTGCCGTGGCGCGGCGCACAACCCCATCCATGAGGTTCGCCAGCTCTCTGCTGAGGCGAATCGTTTATCCCTGTCTCTCCAGGTCCGGATACCTGAGCGCGAGGGCGGGTGGCGAAAACTTGTGCGTGATTACCTATCATGGAGTTTTGCCCAGCGGATATGAAGTCAAGGATCCGGACCAAGATGGCGGACTCGTGACTTTGGAACAGCTTCGCCTCCAGCTTCGCCTACTGAAATCGCACTACCATGTGGTATCTCCCGCGGAGGTGCTGGCTTGGGCAACTGAGGGTCGGGAGTTGCCAAGACGATCGATTCTACTTACCTGTGACGACGGTCTGTTAAATACCCTCACCGACATGGCGCCGGTTCTGCGCGAAGAAAAGCTGTCCTGTCTTTTTTTGGTGCTGGCTTCTTCGGCCGGGCAGGAGTCCCAGAGGTTGTGGTACGACGAACTGTACCTGCTGCTGCTGGCGGCGCCGAGTGGCAGTTTTTCCATTGAACCAGGTGGAATGACGGTGGAACTTCAGGAGCGAGGACAGAGGAGGCGAGTGTGGGGCGATTTGTTGAAAAAGCTGTCGGCACTAGATCAGCCGGAGCGGCTTCGATTCATCGACGACGCGCGAGTTAAATTCGGATTGGAAAAGGAGTGGGACGCGAAGTTCAGAAGCGCTGAACCGCAGCGCAGACGTTTCTCATTGCTCAACCTGAATGAATTAAGACAGCTGGTGGATGAGGGAATGAGTGTAGGGTCGCACACACTGAGTCACCCAATACTCTCTCAACAGGAACCCGACCTGGCATGGAAAGAAATCTCGGAGAGCAAAGACAAATTGGAGAAAGCGTTAGGCACACGAGTATGGGCGCTAGCGTATCCGTTCGGGGACCCGGACTCGGTGACGAGTCGAGAATGGCAAATGGCGGAGCAAGCGGGTTTCGCGTGTGCCTTCATGAATGTTGGGGGAGGGTTCGGGGCGCAGTTGCCGAGGTTCGCGCTGCCGCGGGTCCACGTAACTTCGGAGATGGGCCTGGCTGAATTCGAAGCTCATGTTTCGGGTTTTCACAGAACGTTGCGGGCGGTACTCTCCGGATGATCGCCTCTTCATTGCGCCGAGTCGGCGATTCGCGATGTGGCGCCGGCTCACGAAGTAAGGTGCACCGGAAACGAAAAAGCGTTTAAACTGAGCACCGCAATTCTTACGAAGGTTTTCCGGTCGGCTGAGCGGGTGTAAAACAAGCCGGTGGGATGTGGCGCCCAAGTTAAGGCCCCACGGCGACAGTTGAGGGATCTTCTTGATATCTGAACTCCAGGCGGGCGCAACACGGTCGAACGCGAACATGCCTTCCACCGACTCGCCTGTCTTTATCGTCGGTCTCAGTCGTGCGGGCACAACTCTTCTGTCGCGCATGCTGGACGCCCATTCGAAGATCGCAATTTTCCCGGAAACCTGGTGGTATGTCGTGCTGGACCGGCTGGGGTGCATCGCGGAGTTTACCGATCGGTGGCAGAGTTCACTTTTTTTTAACGAGGTCTGGAAGAATTTAAAGGACTACCGGGATCCTGCTGCGAGGATCGTGGCCGATGAGGCGGCTAAGCGACCGAGATACACCGGACCAACCGTCCGCATTCTGGAGGAGCTTGGGCAGGCCTATGCCAAAGAGCGCCACGCAACAATATGGGGCGAAAAGACGCCCGGACACGTGCTCTGGTTGCCACAAATCCAAAACCTTTTTCCGCGGGCGCGTGTGTTGTTTATGGTGCGAGATCCCAGAGATGTTCTGGTCTCCTACGACGATCGCTGGAACCGTGGGCGCAGGGACACCGACTATCTGCTCAAGACAGCCGCACTGCTGAAGTTCTATCTGCTTCATCTATTGCACCGCCGCGTGTTCCCTGCGGAGCAGGTGCATTGGGTAAAGTACGAATCGCTCACGGCGCACCCCGCGGAGGAGTTAAAGCGGATATGCAGCTTCCTGGGAGTCGATTTTGAGTCCTCGATGCTCGACTTCTATCGTGCGCACGAGTCGGTTGAAGAGGAGATGCCTGAGGGCCAGCATCACCGGCTCCTGAGCAAGCCTGCAACGACTGATCACATTGGGCGGCACCGGGAGGCGTTCGATCGCTCTCAAATAGCGCTGGTCGAGCGGCTTCTGGGAGGGGAGATGCAGACGCTGGATTACGCGATTTCCAGCGGACCGAGCGGAACCTTCGGCCCCCGCGAAGAAAGTGCCTTCGAAAAGGCCGAGGTGTACTATCAGCAAATGCTTGCTGGTGACATACGGAGAAGATTACGCAGAAGAGGAATGCTGAAGTTGCGGGCTTACCAAACGTTTGGGAGCGCACTTGATGTCGTGCCGTCTTGGCGTGTCGCTACAACCGATCGACATTGGCAATTGCTGAAAGAAGAGCTTTGGAAACCGGAAGCTGCCGCGCCGGCGCAGGAGGCGCCAACTCGGTAGGAGCGAGGGCACCCGACGCAGGCTGAGGTTTCCACTGACGCACTTGTGGTCCACCACTTGCTGGTTCAATTTCAGCAGATGATGTTGAACCAGTGCAGTCACTGGGACCTCCACCGGAGCGGAAGTAAGATTGCAGCATGCGGGTTTCCTCCGATCTGCCGTACTCGGTACGCGATGTTCCAGCGCTGCGGCGCCCGTCGCAGACGCCCGAGGTTCAGCAGTTCGAACGCCAAGTTAGTGCCGATCAAGAGTTCCCCTTGAACATCGCTGTTGGTTACGATTGGTTCCTCCAGCCTGGCTCAACGAGTGGTTTTCGTCGAACAGTAAGGGCAGTGTCCATCGCCTTTACGTTGTTCCTGGCCGGTTTTCTCCTTTTTCGAGGACACAACTCTCAAACTTTTCCGCTTGCCTTGGTATTTGTTCTTGCCATCCTCGTTATCGTTGTCTTTGCGCTCTTTACCGTGTCATTCACGAGATCAGGCGAGTAGGATTAAGACCGAAAATTCGAAAAGAAGGCGCGGCTCACGGGCTGCGCCTTTTATGCTTTTGCAGAGTTATCGCGAAACGCGCAAAGCAAAAGCGGCTTCCTCCGCTGTTCTGACATGAGCGCTTTCACGTAGACTATATTTCCTTTGAAGAATCTAGGACACATTCTGGCGCGGTATACAGCATGGATTATGCATTTGCTGGGACCCCTGGGGGTTTGGGGTGTGTTTGCGGTCGCATTTGCCGATTCGGCGCTGTTGGGGATGCCAATAGATGCGGTAGTGGCGCTCTATGTTTATCGGGATCACCGGCACTTGTTGTTTTATGTGCTGCTGGCCTCGCTGGGATCGACGCTGGGCAGCATCCCGCTCTATTGGGTGGGCTACGAAGGCGGCGAGATCGTTTTGCGCAAACGGATTTCGGAGGAGCGTTTTTTGCGGATTCACCGCTCGTTTGAGCGGCATGAGTTTTGGGCGCTGATGTTTCCGGGAATGCTGCCGCCACCCACGCCGTTCAAAATTTTTGTGTTAGCGGCAGCGGTTTTCGAAATGAAGTTCCGCGATTTTCTGGCGGCGATTTTTGCCGGAAGATTCGTGCGGTTTCTGGCGGAAGGGCTGCTGGTCTTGTATTTTGGCCCGCAGATTATGGAGTTACTGGGAAAGATATTTCGGCGGCATTTTTATTGGGTAGCGGGAACGGTGGTGGTGGGGGTACTCGTGTGGTTGCTGCTGCGAAGTCGACGCAAGCAGTCAGAGCTCAGCGGCTAAAGCTTCAATCTATTGGTAAGTTATCGCAGTGCTGGAACGGCTGCTGCAACCCAAATCACGATCTTCCGCTCGATTGAGAAGCATTCTAGTTATGTTCTATGCTGCGGCCGTGTGGTCTCCGCTCTTGTGATACCAGCCTGACAGCGCGTGCAGGAACACTGGAGTGCCGAACATTGCGATGGAGAAGAACAGATCGCTCTCCACGGTTCCGCGGAAAAATGGGACGCCGGCGGCGTAGGACATTATCAGGCCGTTGAAGGATCGGGGATACATCTGTGACCACGCGGCCCACACCGCGAAATTACTGATCAGGAAAAACGAAACCGAACTGGCGAGCGCAGCACCGATCACGCGTACCGGACCAGAATTCTCGCGGAGATTTGTGCCAAGCCAGAGTATGGCGGCATACCAGGCAAAGGTGACGAGGGTGTCCCACGACAAGGCGTAGGAGTAAACAAACTTCGTGAGGATAATGTCAGTGGCCGCGAACAGGATTAGGGGAACCCACATCTGGCGCCGGGAGCCGCGGGCGCCGAAAAACAGCAGCGAGGCCGCGACCGGCGTAAAGTGCCAGGCGTGCGGCAGAACATTCAGCGGGCCTAGGAATGGCAAAAAACGCACGGCAATGGCTAACAGCACGAATAAATAGGGCAGCATGAGCACCTCGCGGAAGTAAACATTATTGTCGGCGCGAAGAGGCGAGTACGTCAAGGGAAGACGCAGCAGCTAGCTTGCCGGGCGCCGCTCATCTGAACGCTAGTCATCGTTTCACCACCATGGCGCTTGAGGTTATTTCCCACAATCAGGGTTCCGGATAAGTCTTGCGGTTTGCGCCCGAACCATAAACGTCGCCTACCACCCGCAGATTGCGGTCGAGCTGAACGCCAGCGCCGAGTGGCTTGGACGCTTCATCGTGGCCGCCGCGCACGCGACTGAGCAGGCTGGGAAGTTGTGCAAAGCGTAAATCCTGAAAGTTCACAATGTAGCCTCGCTGGCCGGAGTCGACAGTTTCGGTCTGAGTGATCGGATATTTCGCCCAGTCGAGGTAGACGCGTCCGAGGTAGGAGCGTTTGGCGGCGAGGGTGACAGGCGTTTCTTCCGGCTTGTAGCGGATCTCGAGCGCATCATCTCCAGCATCCCCAGGATCGACCTCGGGTGTTAGAGAATTCACAGGCGCGAGCGCGAAGAAATTCTTAGTTTCGATTACTCCATACCAATGGAATGGACTGGCGAGCGCGGGATAGGCGGAAGCTCGAATAGGATCGGCACCGTTGTAGGTGCGAGCTTCGAGAGCATTCACTGCGCGGCGATGTTCGTAGTCGCGAACCATCCACAAAAGCACGACGGCAACCAGAGCGAAAGTGGCAGCGATGCGGCCGCGCGGAGCGCGTTGGCGCACGCCGATTTCTTTGTCGATCAGGGAGAACAGCGCCGGGACGAGTAACCCGAGCAGCAGGCAGGTAAACATGATGGGCTCGAAGATGAAAACGATGTCCCACGAATACCATTTCTCGGAAAACGGCCAGAACGGGCGCACGCCGTAGTTATTGGTGAAGTCGAGCAGGATGTGGCTGAGGCCGGCGAGGCACGCGTAGAGAAAGAGCAATCCCCAGCGGGGCGGAAGATTCGGATTTTTCACTTTGCGGCCTCGGATGCGCCACAGCAGATAGACGAAGCCTAGCACCACGATTGCGTCGATTGGGACGCCGAGAAAAGAATGCGTAAAGCCGCGATGGTGCGCGAAGCCGAATGCGGGGCCGCGGAAGCGGCTGAGGACATCAAGGTCTGGAGCTTCGGCGGCGAGCGTCAACGTGAGAGTGGCCAGCGCGGTCTTGCGGTTGAGCCCGGCGCGCCCCAGGCAAGCGCCGGTCAGGAAGTGAGTGATGGGTTCCAAGCGGTAAGAAAGGATTCTATGGGCACGCGCGCGGGAAAGCCAACTGCAGAGAAATTTATTTTGTCGGAGACAAGAGAGTAAGCGCGTCCGGAACGACGGTGATTTCGATAGGAAGAGTGCCGAGGAGTTCGCCGTCGGCTTCGACGTAGATTTTGCTGTGTGGCGAAGTTTGCGCTTCAGGCAGGTATTGGCAGATAGTCTTGCTGGCGTGGGCAAGATCGATGCCAGGCACTTGCCAGCTGCGGCCGACGAGCGCGCGGGTGACATAGGCAAGATAAGCGAGACGGCTGGCAGTTCGGCAGAGTATGAGGCGGACGTCATCGCGATCGAGCGATGCGCCCGGAGCCAGTTCCCGCAGCACTCCGCCAAAGTGCCGGATGCGGACACCGAGAAGCTCCGTGAGGTTTGCGGACTGTAGATGCTCTGATCCGGCTTCGGTATACTCCACCCGAAAACGCGTCATGGGATAGGTGAACCAGAGATGCCAGGCTTTCGCATAGTAGGCTGCCATGCCCAGACGATGCTTGGTTCCGGAGTGGAGTTTATAGAACAGGTGAGCGTCGACTCCAACTCCGGCGGCGACGACAAAGTAGCGTGTGCCGGGGTTCCCTTCGAGATCGTCGTATTGAATGCGACCCAAGGCTACGCGCCGGGGTGCGGCGGTGAGGGCGGCCTTCGCGGCGCCGGCGATATTCATGGGCAAGCCGAGATCGTGGGCCAGTGCGTTAGCGGTGCCCATGGGAAGAACGGCTAGGGCGACGCCAGTCGTGGCCAGTATCTGGATGATGTTGTGGATCGTGCCATCGCCGCCGCAGGCAAAAATGGTGTCACATCCGTTGAGCACGGCTTGCCGGGTTTCTTCTTCCGCGTGGGCACTGGAGTCCGTGAGGATGAGGTCGGCTTCGACCCCGGCGTCGCGCAGAATCTTTAATACGGTCTGCAATTCCGATTGGGGCCGGTTGCGGCTGCCGCCGGAATCTGGGTTATACAGCAGGGCTGCCTTACGCATGAGTGGTCGAGGACGAAGATGGATTGTACTTGGAAGC
>JBAVQD010000208.1:0-1610 GCA_049693675.1 Candidatus Sulfotelmatobacter sp.
AATGTGCATAATAATGCATAATTGCAAGCATGGCTACGAATCTGCATCTTCCCGCTTTGTTTTGTTGGACCCGTTTCGGGGCTGAAGCTGGGCAGCCGATCGAGCAAATTCTGCGTCGTAAAGAACAGGAGAGAAACGCGAACAGCGGCGTATTTCTGTGGGGAATCGGTAATGCTGTGGGACCCGGGATCAGGGAACTAGTGCGCCGGTGCGGCAGTCCGGAGGTGCTCTTTAGTCCCATTTTGGGTAAGGCAAGAAAAGAGGACGTGAAGCCTGAATCGATAGTCGCGTGGACCTCAGCTGAAACGCACGATGGTAAAGAGTATCCTCTGCCGAGTTGTTCGTTAGTCACGAGCCGACAGAGTATTTCATCGCCGAAGGCTTCGCATTACGCACTTGTATGTTTTAGCGGCCAAACCCTCGTTCCGTGCTCACCTGGATGCACGCTGACGTTCAATACGCTGCGAAACCTTGTCAGCGGAAGCCCGGTTGGAGCGTCGCAGGTGACGGCAGTAGTGGCAAGAGACGAAGGCTTACCAATAGAGGGCCGAGTGTACGAGGTGGCTTTGCGTGCCAATCTGGCGTATCCCTACTTCATTCGGCTCCGACAACCAGTGGCAATCCCAGGCTCCGGCGACCCTGGCGGGGATTGGACAGCCGTAGTGGAATCCATGTCGAATCATCGAGTGAGCGGCTCACAGCCAGCAGGGGCGCAGGCAAGATTGCCCCTTTAGCATGTCAGCCTCTGAATGAAGTATCGCGTACAATGAATCGTCTTGAGGAGATACCGTGAGTCTGTGGATCGTGATGGGCGGTCAGTTTGGCTCAGAAGGAAAAGGCAAAGTTTCGGCGCAGATCACTCGATCTGAAAATATTGACATCTGTGTTCGTTGTGGTGGCCCGAATTCCGGTCATTCATTCATCACCGACAACGGGTCTCGTCTTCTGCTTCGCCAGCTTCCCACAGGCGTTATTAGGCCTTCAACGCGCCTCCTAATCCCGGCGGGAGCCCTGGTTGACCTAAACGTTCTTCGGCAAGAAATGAAGGAGTTCGGATTGGATTCTCGGCGGGTGGGTGTCGATCGCAACGCGATGATCATCGAAGCTGGGGATCGTGATGCAGAGATGCAACTGGAGATGAGGGAGAGATTAAGCTCAACGCTATCTGGTGTCGGGGCGGCAGTGGCACGGCGCGCATTGCGAAGGCAGGATGTCAGGCTCGCGGGCCATGTCGATGAGTGTTGGCTAAAGGAGTTGGTCACGGACACGGCGAAAGAGTGCAATGCTGCGCTCGATTACGGCAAGAAGGTTCTGATCGAGGGCACTCAGGGCTTTGGGCTTTCTCTGTATCATTCGGAACACTACCCGAAGACAACTTCCCGAGATACCTCTGCTGCTGGGTTTTTGAGTGAGGTAGGGCTGAGTCCGCTGCGCGTGACGGAAATCGTGACCGTGTTCAGGACATTTCCGATTCGGGTGGCCGGCGAGCAAGCAGGCCCACTGAAAGACGAAACTGATTGGGAGACTATCCGACGGGAGAGCGGCTATCCCCGGTCAATCCGCGAGTACACAACCGTTACCAAAAAGCTCCGCCGGGTCGCACGCTTCGA
>JBAVQD010000209.1:0-13042 GCA_049693675.1 Candidatus Sulfotelmatobacter sp.
GGCTCACGCCGAACGACATCGACGCCATCATCGTCGGCACGGTCACGCCGGATATGTTTTTTCCCTCCACCGCCTGCCTGGTGCAGCACAAGCTGGGCGCGACCGGGGTTTGGGGATTCGACCTCTCCGCCGCCTGCTCCGCATTTGTCTATGCCGTGCAAACGGGAGCGCAATTCATTGCCGCGGGAACGCATAAGCGAATTCTCGTGATTGGCGCCGACGTCATGTCGTCGATCATCGACTACACCGATCGCGCCACCTGCGTTATTTTTGGCGACGGCGCCGGGGCTGTGATCCTTGAACCTGCGGAAGACGACTCGGTTGGCCTGATTGATTTCATTCATGAAATCGATGGCTCCGGGGGCTGCTATCTTTACATGCCGGGCGGGGGCAGTCTGAATCCATCGTCGCGCGAAACGGTCGAACAGAAAATGCATTACGTCCACCAGGATGGCCAGCAGGTTTTCAAGTTCGCCGTGCGCAAACAGACTGAAGCCTGCCTGAAACTTCTCGAACGCAACGGCCTGAAAGGTTCGGATGTTGACGCCTTTATTCCGCATCAAGCCAATCTAAGAATTATCAACGCCACCGCCGAGCGCCTTGGCCTGCGCCCGGAAAGCGTAATCGTCAATATCGATCGCTACGGCAATACCACCGCCGGAACGATTCCCCTGGCCATGAATACGGCCATTGAAGAGGGCAAACTGAAGAAGGGAAGCCTCGTTCTGATGGCTTCCGTGGGCGCAGGTTTTACGGTCGGCGCTGCGCTCCTCCGCTGGGCATTCTAACCGTCCGCTTACGGATGAATGGGGACGGCCGCCTGCGGACGTCCAGCGAGGTGAGGCTTTGCATCCCGGTTCTAAATGACGTTCGTAATGTATTCCCAAACATTTTCGGTGGAATAGTCTTGCACGCGCTGCTATCTTTTCGCAGCGTTCGCCTCACGTGGGGATGCGGTGAACGAGCAAGACCATGCTGCGTTCTACATGCTGCTGCCTGCTATTAGCCTTTTTGTCGATGGGCCACGCGGCTGCTCAAAGATCAAAAGACGACTCCCAGCAGACTAAATTGCTGGTGATGGAACACCTGTGGAATGAAGCCCAGGTGAATCGCGATGCGCGCGCACTCGACGGCATGATTGGCTCCGCTTTCGTCAACACAGAGTGGGATGGCGAGGTCAGCGACAAATCGCAGTTCCTGGCCGATATCAAAGACCCGCAATTCAAACCCACCAGCCTTACGATTCAGGACGTAAAGGTCAGCATGTACGCCGACTCGGCCGTGGTGGTTGGCATTTACCGCACCAAAGGAACATACCAAGGCAAGCCTTACGAACACTTCGGACGCTTTACCGATACGTGGGTATTCACCGAAGGCCGGTGGCAATGCGCCGCCAGCCATACCAGCCTGCTGAAGAGATAGATCTCAACATCGGAATCTCACCTCTCAATAAAACTAAGCGATCTGTTCGATCAAAACTTTCCATCGCTGGAATTTGCTCCCACTGACTCCAGACATCGATCCAATCTATCCAATCTAGAATTAGGTGCGGATTGTTGCGCAAATGGCGGAAACATGGATACGGGGCTCAGGCCAAATCGATGGAAGATTCTGTTGGCCTTCGCCATTATTTATCTGGTTTGGGGCTCCACATTTCTTGCGATTCGCATCGGCGTCCGCGAAGTGCCGCCATTCCTGCTCGCCGGAATCCGCTTCTTCATTGCTGGAATCGTGCTCTATGCATGGATGCGAGCGAAAGGGACGCCGCCGCCAACCCGCCGCCAGTGGACGGCGATTTCATTCTTAGCCGTACTGATTTTCGTCTTCGATTATGGCTTGATCTTTTGGGCAGAGAAGCGGGTGGCTTCCGGAGTAACGGCGGTCATGATGGCGACGATCCCGGTATTTATGGCGATTGCCGAGATTTGTTTCCTCCGCACACAGAAACTCACGGTTCGGCTTACGCTGGCATTAATGGCCGGAGCAGGTGGAGTGGTGGTTCTCGTCGGCCCATTATCTAGCGCTGGAGAAAAGGCAATCGACACTTCAGGAGCCATCGCTCTGATCGTTGCTGCAATCAGTTGGACGGCGGCTACAATTCTTACCCGTAAGTTTTCGTTGCCGGAATCCAAAGTGATGAGCTCGGGCGCTCAAATGCTGGTCGGAGGAGTGCTGCTGATCTTGACCTCAGCCGGGCTGCGTGAATTCAATGGCTTCGATGTGCGCGCGGTTACGTTCGGCGCATGGATCGCGTTGCTGTACCTGATCGTAGCTGGTTCAATCGTCGCCTTCACTGCGTACGTGTGGCTGATTCATCACGAATCGCCCACCAAAGTGGGCACTTACGCGTATGTTAATCCGGTTATTGCCGTCCTTCTCGGATACGCGCTGGCTGGCGAGTCACTGAGCGAACGAACGATGGCAGGGACGCTGCTGATTCTGATCAGCGTGGTCGTCATCACGACCACTCCGAAAAAGAAACTCGATGTAGTCCTGGAGAGAGAAGCCGAATTAGCTGAACCGTAGTTTGGCTGAACCGTAATTTAGTTGAACCGTAATTCTCATTTCTTTACGGCCTTGTCATTTTCTCTGGCCGCACCAGTTGATCGAACTCCTCGCCGGTAAGATAACCGAGCTTCAATGCGGCCTCGCGCAAACTGCTGTGCTCCACATGCGCGGTGTGCGCGATCTGCGCTGCCTTGTCGTATCCCACTTTTGGTGCGAGCGCGGTTACCAGCATCAGCGAGTTCTTCACATACCAATCCACTTTCGCGCGATCGACCTCGATGCCATTGATCATGTACTCCACATAGCCGTGGCAGGCGTCCGTGATCAGAGTAACCGAGTGCAGGAAGTTGTAAATCATCACCGGCTTGTAGACGTTGAGTTCGAAATTCCCCTGCGATCCGGCAAACCCCACTGCCGCAGTCGCACCGTGGACTTGCACGCAAACCATCGTCATCGCTTCACACTGTGTAGGATTGACTTTCCCCGGCATGATCGATGAGCCGGGTTCGTTTTCCGGAATGGAAAGTTCTCCCAAGCCGCAGCGCGGACCGGAAGCCAGCCAGCGGATATCGTTCGAAATTTTCATCAGAGACGCAGCCAGCGTTTCCATCGCTCCCTGTGCGAAGACGATCTCGTCATGCGCCGAAAGCGCGGCAAACTTATTGCCATGCGACCGGAACGGAAGTCCGGTGAGTTCGGCGATCTTTCTCGCAGCGCGCTCCGCGAACTCAGGATGCGTGTTGAGCCCAGTCCCGACCGCGGTTCCACCGATGGCGAGATCGTAGAGCCCATCCAGAGCTTGCTCCAGCCGTTTGATGTCCCGCTCGAGCAGGCTGGCCCAGCCGCCAAATTCCTGGCCAAAAGTTAGGGGCACGGCGTCTTGCAAGTGCGTGCGGCCGATCTTCACCACGTTCTCGAATTCTTTCGCCTTCGCCGCAATCGCATCGTGCACGCTCCTGATCGCCGGAATCAGCGCGTTCTTCACCCGATCCGCAGCCGCAATGTGCATCGCAGTAGGGAATGTATCGTTCGATGACTGCGACATATTCACGTCATCGTTAGGATGCACCGGTTTCTTCGATCCCTTCTCACCGCCGGCAATTTCGATGGCGCGGTTCGAGATGACTTCATTCACGTTCATATTGGTCTGAGTGCCGCTGCCGGTTTGCCAGACGCGCAGGGGAAATTGATCGTCCAATTTACCCGCAATCACTTCATCCGCCGCCTGCACGATCAGCTTCGCCTTGTCCGCCGAAAGTTTGCCTAAATCTTGGTTCACCAGCGCGGCCGCCTTCTTCAATGTACCGAACGCACGGATCAATTCCGGCGGCATGGTGTCGCGTCCGATGTTGAAGTGGAGCAAGGAGCGCTGCGTCTGCGCTCCCCAATAAACGTTGGCGGGGACTTCGATTTTCCCCATGCTATCGGATTCAGTGCGCATGCGGGGAGATTCTCGGGAGGTCGGCATAGCGTTATCTGACTGGAACGATACGAGTGGGTAACCTAGAATTATAGCAAGCCAGGTCTAGCGGACTGTTGGCCGATTGTGGGAATCGCTAGCTTTCTGGTTGACGTTAAACGCTATACAGAATAGACTAAAATACCGTGATGAAGTCGTTTCGCTGTGCGGAGACTGAGAGACTTCACTATCGCCAGCGTAGTCGCCGCTTCCAGGCAGTCGGGCAGATCGCACGCCGAAAGCTTCGGCAGTTGGATAGCGCTACCGAATTACGCGATCTCGCATCTCCGCCAGGCAAGCGACTCGAACTGCTCCATGAAGACCGTAAAGGACAATACAGCGTACGCATCAACGACCAGTTTCGTATTTGCTTTAACTGGCGCGATGGAAATGCCTACGAGGTTGAGATTGTGGACTATCACTAGGGGCACGCGTAGTTAGCAGCGACGGAGCACAATCCAGGGAACAGGCGTAATTGCCAACAGGAGCAACATCCATGGCTAGGTCTCAAAAACTCTTGCCCCCAATCCATCCCGGCGAAATTCTGCGCGCTGACTTCATGGAGCCACTCGGGCTCAGCATGAACCGACTGGCCCTCGATCTCCACGTCCCAGTGACGCGGGTGGCCGAGATCGTCCACGAGCGGCGGGGCATTACTCCCGATACGGCGTTGCGGCTGGCTCGCTATTTCAACACCAGCGCCGGCTTCTGGCTGAATCTTCAGTCTGCCTATGATCTTGAAGTAGCGCAAGATAAGCTATCGCGTTCCATTGAGCGGGAGGTCCGCCCTGCTTCATTCTCCGATGCCAATGCCTCCTCGTGACTTGCTCCTGCAGCAGCCAGTTCGATTTCGCCGCATGCTAGAATCATCGGTCTCCGATCCAGGCTCATAGTTCCGTGGAATATGTTCCGTGGAGATTGCACCGATCAAGGAATCGATGCCAGACTTTCTCACAACCGAAGATGTTGAAACTTTGCCCAAGGTCAAAGTTCGTCCGAATCCGGAGCAGCGCACCGATGTGCTGGTGATCGGAGCTGGGCCGACCGGCCTTGCCTGCGCCATCGAAGCGCAGAAGATTGGGCTGCGCGTCATCGTCGTTGACAAGGGCTGTCTGGTGAATTCGCTCTATCACTATCCGTCCAACATGTCGTTCTTTACTACTCCGGAGCTGCTCGAAATCGGCGATATTCCTTTCACCACGGCCCGGCAGAAGCCTACCCGCGAAGAGGCTTTGGAGTATTACCGCAAAGTTTCAGAACATTACGAGCTCGACATTCGCCAGTACGAATGGGTTAAAACTGTGATGGGGGAGGATGGAAAGTTTAGCATCACGGCCACCGACCGGGTCGGCCGTCCGCATGACTATCGAACCCGTAAAGTGATCGTTTCTACTGGCTACTACGATCTCGCGAACCAGCTTTGTATTCCTGGCGAAGATATGGCCAAGGTGTCGCACTACTACGGGGATGCTCATCCTTACTACGATACGGATGTGCTGGTGATCGGAGGCAAGAACTCCGCCGCCATTGCGGCGCTCGATCTTTGGCGTCATGGCTCCCGCGTTACCCTGGTCTACCGCGGTTCGCAGCTGCACCATCATGTAAAGTACTGGATCAAGCCTGACCTCGAGAATCGCATCAAGAACAACGAGATCGAAGCGTATTTCAACAGCACGGTGCAGGAAATCGGAGTCGACCATGTCGTGATCGAGACTCCGGGAGGTCCGCTCCGGCTGAAGAATGACTTCGTTCTCGCCCTCATTGGCTACCACCCTGACTACGACTTTCTACGCAGCATGGGGATCGAACTGTCGGAGGACCAGCATCGCCCGGTATGCGATCCGGTCTCACTGGAAAGCAATGTGCCGGGAATCTACGTTGCCGGTGTGATCGTGGCCGGGTCGCGCACCAACGAAATCTTTATCGAGAACGGCCGCTTCCACGGCAAACAGATTGCCGAAGACCTCAAGATAAAACTGCGGCCGGAATCCTAGCAAAAACGAAAATTACTTGGACAGATATTCCTTCACAAACTCTACCGTGGCGTAAAACTGATAGTCTCGATTCTTTTTCTTGCCGAAGCCGTGACCCTCATCTTTTGCCAAAAGCCACCATACTGGAGTGCCGTTCTTCCGCACGATTTGCACCATCTGTGCCGATTCGCTGGCCGGCACTCGAGGATCGTTCTGCCCGGCGATTACGAATAGCGGTTTGGTAATATTCTTGGCATTGTTCGCAGGCGCGATCCGCTCCAGGAACTCTCGCATCTTAGGGTCGCGTTCATCTCCATATTCCACTCTTCGTAAATCCTGCCGGTAGCCAGAAGTGTGCTCCAAAAAAGTGACCAGGTTCGACGGTCCCACCACGTCCACCGAGCAGCAAATCCTGTCGTTGTAGTGGGTGGCGACGGCTAGAGTCATAAATCCCCCGTAGCTTCCGCCTGTAATCATGACTTTGCTGGCATCGAGATCGGGCTGGGTCTGAATCCAATCGAGCAGGGAATTAATGTCCTTATAGGATCCCTCGCGCAGAAATCCGTTGTCGAGTTTCTGAAAACTCTTGCCGTATCCGGTTGAGCCGCGAACATTGGGGTAAATCATCGCGATGCCTAGCTCATTCAGATAATAGTTGTCACGTCCGAGAAAGTCCGGACGCACCTGCCCTTCTGGCCCGCCATGAATGTCAATGATCACCGGCCGTTTGCCAGAAAACTTTGCCCCTGGTTTATAAAGAAAAGCAGAGATGGATCGTTGGTCCCATGATTTCCAATGAATCAACTGCGGTTCAGCAAAGCCGGAAGTATTCAGACCGCCGGTCTCACTGAAAGTCCAGCGCTCGATCTTGCCCGAGACCATGTCCACGGAATATGCATCGTAGGGTTGGCTGGCGGTGCTGAGCGAAAACCCAATCTCCCGGCTGTTGCTTCGCCATTGAATGCCATACATCACGCCGACCGGCAACTTTGGCACCGCAGCTTCTTTGTTGGTTGTGGTATCGAGCACGTGCAATATGCTGATTCCGTCCTCATTCGCTTCGAAGGCAATCCAGTAGCCGTCGTTAGAAAGATCGAACTCATCAACATCCCAATTGAGGGCCGGAGTTAGAACGGTGACCTTGCGGCTTGCCAAATCCATCTTGATCAAGCGCTGGAATTCCGAATCCTGATCGCTGGTCATGTACGCGCTTTTGCCGTCCTTCGCGAAGCGCGCGTTGCTGTAGGCGACCGTCTCAGTGCCGGACTTCGGAGTCAACAATTCCTTCTTGCCTGAGGCCACATCCATTAGCCAGACATAGCTCTCGGCGGCCGATACGTAATTCGTCACGAGCAATTGCTTGCTGTCAGGCGACCAATCAGCAACGCTCCATCCGCCTCCTTCCAGCTGTGCAACCATTCGTGAACTGCTGGGGTCGTTTGCATTCACCACCCAGATGTCGACATCGTTGCCATTACGGCGCGTCGAGCCGAAGGCGACACGATCCCCCTGATACGACCACCGTGGGTCGATATTGCGCGACTTGCCGTCGGTGAGCAGCGTCACGTCGCCGGTGGCAAAGTCATAGCGATAAAGTTGAAAGAATTCGCCTCCGCCCACATCTTTCATGAACACGAACGAGTTGTTGTTGACGGGCGGGTAGATCGCCTCAGCAACCCGGTCGGGGAAAAAAGTGAGTTGGGTGCGCGCAGCCCCTGGAGCCTTTACCTGATGGACCTGCGCTGTATCGCCGAAGCGAGTTTCGATCAGCATCTGGCGGCGGTTCGGGTCCCAACTCTCAAAGCTGGCCGCGCGAAAATCGCTGTAACGCCCCACCGTTTCGGCCAAACTCGCGGGAATTTTGGGGATTCCTTCCACTACCAGATTTTCGTTAGGAACGATGTCATCGCTCTGCGCAAATGCAAAGCTGACGAAGAGAATAACGGCAACAAGACGCAAGCCTCGTTTCATCGATCAGATCCTCTATCACTCGGACGAATGTGCCATCGTTCCGTTAGCGAATGGCAGCTGCATCTTAGGACGTCAGTGGAACTCCGTCAACGACGAGAAACTGCAATACCCATCTTAGAGTCGCCAGTCCAACCTACTCGAATGCCACTGCACAAAAGCTGAAGCTGAATCTTTGTTAACCTAGCTCTTCGCATGGAACCAGAACCCGAACGCGCGGCTCCGTCGATCTCTCTCGCGTCCTACTTGCAATTAGTTCACGGCAACCGGAATTTCCGCCGCCTCTGGCTGGCGCAGATTGTCAGCGAGATTGGCGACTGGTTCTATACCCTATCCATTTATACCCTGCTATTGCAGTTGACCGGCCACGCCAGTTCGGTCGCACTGGCTTTGATTCTTCAGGTTCTGCCGCAGACATTCGTAGGCCCGACCGCGGGCGTGGTGAATGACCGCCTGCGCCGCAAGCATGTGATGATCGCCGCCGATGTGGTTCGTGTCTTTGTAGTTCTTGCCATGCTGTTGGTGCGTTCGCGCTCGATGGTCTGGCTGGTTTATCCCTTGCTGCTGGCTGAAACCGTTATGGCTGCATTTTTCGAGCCGGCTCGAAGCGCGGTGATCCCGAACATTGCGACGAAGGGCGAAGTTCTCATCGCCAACACTCTTTCTTCCGCCACATGGTCAGTGAATCTGTTGATCGGCGCTTCGGTCGGCGGAGTGGTCGCCGCTTTCTTCGGACGAGACACAGTATTCATCCTGAACGCTCTTTCATTCCTGGCTTCAGCCCTGCTTATCGCCGGTATGCGGTTTGCCGAGCCGCACGCGGAGTCCGCTGCTCCATTGCGTCCGCGCGATCTCGTCGATTTCTCTCCTGTGCTGGGAAGGAATCCGCTACGTCCGGAATCACGGAACGCTTCTGCCCACGGTATTCGCCAAAGCTGGCGAACTCATGATTGGACCAAGCTGGGTTATTTTCACCGTGATGGGCACGCACGAATTTGCCGTCCATTGGCATAATGTGGATACGGCGCGCGGGGCGATGCTCGGCATGAGCATCCTGCTCGGCGGACGTGGATTGGGAGCGCTTGTCGGCCCACTCATCTCGGCGCGGTGGGCGGGACGCAGCGATCACCGCCTGCAACTCGGCATTCTCTTTGGTTATCTGGTTGTTGCCCTGGGATACGGAACTCTGGGGATTTGCCGCACAGTGTGGATGGCCAGCGCCTGCGCCATGCTCGCGCACATGGGCGGATCGACCGTCTGGGTATTCTCAACCACCTTGCTGCAACTGCACACCGACGACCGATTTCGCGGCCGCGTCTTTTCTGCCGACCTCGGTTTCTCGATGCTGACCATCGCTGCCGGCGCTTACCTCTGTGGCCGCTTGCTGGATGCAGGGGTGGCGGCACGCACACTTGCCACCTATACGGGGCTCATGATGTTTATTCCCGCCGGCCTTTGGGCTCTCGCCATGCGCGCGAAAAAGGAAGCCTGAACTCGGCGTATTGCGCTGCAACCACAGGACGCCGGAAGCAGAAAGCTGGCCGCCGACTGCCGGATGCCTTCGGCCCTAAGCTCCGAGAACCCGGTCAATCTTAGCCGCCATGATGAAGTCGCTCTCGGTGAGCCCATCGACTTTGTGTGTCCAAAGCGTAATTCCGACTTTGCCCCACGCCAGCAGAATGTCAGGATGATGTCCTTGTTCCTCGGCCAGCGCTCCCACCCGATTCACGAACTCCAGCGCCTGAGCGAAGTCAGGAAATTTATACTCGCGTGTGATGTGGTGCTCTTCTACTACGTTCCACTGCGGAACGATCTTGTGCAGATCCTTGAGTTCCTTTCCTTTGAGCGGCGGCGTTCCACCGCGGCAGGGAACACATTTCTTATCGGCGAGTTGTTCGACCATAGGAGTCTCCGGAAATGATGATATCCGAAAGCGGAAGTTCGCCGGGCGTCTCTTAAGCAAATGATTCGGGAAACACGTTGAAACCCCGGAGCTTGCCAGCGCATCTTTAAAGGCTCATTCGGACCTGAGGGCTTGGGGCAGAAAGTTAAATGACAGCACAACCGGCACGAAGCGGTTCCGCCCCAGGCGGAGGCAATCCCTGGCTGGTCGCAATCGCCGTCATGCTGGCGACGTTCATGGAAGTTCTCGATACTTCCATCGCGGCTGTCGCGCTGCCCTACATCGCCGGCAGTTTATCCGCCACCAATGACGAAGCCACCTGGGTGCTCACCAGCTACCTGGTAGCAAATGCCATTATCTTGCCGGCAAGTTCCTGGTTTTCGCTGCGCTTCGGGCGAAAAAGATTTCTCATCACGTGCATTGTCATCTTCACGATTTCATCGTTTGCCTGCGGGTCTGCAACCAGCCTGGCCATGATCCTGATCGCGCGGGCGGTGCAAGGCGCTGGAGGCGGAGCGCTGCAGCCGCTGTCGCAATCGATCCTGCTGGAAACGTTTCCTCCGCAGAAACGCGGCTTCGCGATGGCGGTGTTCGCCCTCGGCGTGGTGGTGGCACCGGTTCTCGGGCCCACTCTTGGAGGTTGGCTCACCGACACGTATACGTGGCGATGGGCGTTCTATATCAACATTCCTGTCGGAGCATTTGCCATATTTATGATCTCCCGCTACGTGGTGGATCCTCCATACATCAAAGACGCGCATCCCGGCAAATTCGATGGCATTGGCCTGGGACTACTCGCGGTCTGGCTGGGCGCACTGCAGATCATCCTCGATAAAGGACAGGAAGACGATTGGTTTGGCGCCACCTGGATTCGCTGGGCTGCGGGAATTCTGATCATAAGTTTCATCGCGTTCCTGATTCGCGAGTTTCGTCACGACAAGCCTCTGGTGGATCTGCGCGTCTTTCGTCATCGCAACTTTGCCATCGGATGCCTCCTGATCGGGCTGTTCGGCGCCGGCATCTACGGCCTGGTTACTCTGTTGCCTCTCTTCTATCAGGAACTGATGGGTTACACGGCACTGGCCGCGGGTTGGGCGGTGAGTCCACGCGGTGTTGGAGCGATTGTTGCCATGCCCATCATCGGATACCTGACGGCGAAAATGGACAACCGCTGGCTGATCGCGTTCGGCTTCGCGATGTTCGGCGCGGCCAGCCTGTGGTTCGGAGAGGTCAATCTCTCGATCGGGCAGTGGACGTTTCTCTGGGCAATTCTGATCAGCGGCTTCGGCTCCGGCTGCGTCTTCGTTCCGCTCTCGACTACGACGATGGCGTTCCTGAAGAACGAAGAAATTGGCAATGCCAGCGGCCTTTACAATCTCTTGCGAAATATTGGAGGCAGCATCGGCATCTCCATCGTGAACACGATCGTTTCGCGGCACGAGCAGGTCCATCGCAATGAACTGGCGGGTTCGCTCGACCCCGGACGGGTTACGGTCTACGGAAGCCTGCATGGGATACAAGCCTTTTTGAGCTCCCGCGGAGCTTCGTCCACCGACGCTCTACGCCAAGCCTACGGACTGCTCAACTTCGATCTCAACCAGCAGGCGCGATTGTGGTCCTACGTGGATGACTTCCGCTACATGGCACTGGCCTGCTTCGGCTGCGTGCCGATTGTTTTTGCGCTGAAGAAGGCAGTAGCGAAAAGAGGAGCTGCGCCCGCGGCACATTAGTGTCTCATAGCAGACCTTCGAGATTACGAGCTCCGTGAATGACTCGAAGAATCACTATTCGGTCGTCGTCGATTCGATAGAAGACCAGATGTTTGGGGAATCTCGTAATAGCTACCCGACGAAGTCCGACAAGTTCGGCAGCGGCGAAATGGCATCGTACTCCGGCGCCAGGATTTTTGGCGATTCGGAGCAAAGCTGAAGTCACCGCGCCTTCCCATCGCGCCGCTAACGCTCGGCCCGAGCGGTGATCGTACCATTCAGATTGCTCTAGGATATCGCCCACGGCGGCGTCACTGATTCGTATCGTAGACCGCTTCAAGGACGCCTAGTCTTGGCGCGCAACGCCGCCACTAATCCCTTCCTTCGTATTTCAGTGATAGAAAGTTCGATCCTCGGGCCTTTGGCTGCCGCGATGAGATCCTGTTCAAGCGAGTGGAGCCGCCGCTCCTTATCCTGGCGAATGAGCTCGCGGAGGTATTCACTGGGAGTGCCCCAATCGCCCGAGGCGACCTGCGCCTCAACATATTGTTTCAAAGGTTCCGGCAGGGAAATGTTTAGCGATGTCATAGCCATCCCTTCATATTATGACAGTTTATGAAGGTACACAAAATTGGAACATAATTACTCGCCGTCGGATGAGCCTAGAACGGAATATCCTCATCCGTAATCGGGCCTGAAGCCGCGCCCGCATGCTCGGGTTCTGGAGTGCGCTGGTCGAAATTGTTGCCGCCGCCCGCCGATGCGCCGCGCGAACTCCCACTGAATTCTCCGCCACCGCCTTCGCCACGGCCGCCGAGCAGGATCAGGTCACTGCCCACCACTTCGGTCATATATTTCTTCTGGCCGCTGGTCTTGTCATCCCAGGAGCGGGTTTGCAGGCGGCCTTCGATATATACTTTGCCGCCCTTCTTCAGATACTCCCCGGCGATTTCCGCGAGGCGTTGCCAGAGCACCACGTTGTGCCACTCCGTGCGGTCCTGCCATTCGCCGGCTTTGTCTTTGAAGCGTTCGTTGGTCGCGATCGTCAGCTTGGCCACGGGCGTGCCCTGCGGCGTGTATTTGATTTCGGGATCCTTGCCCAGATTGCCAATCAGTTGGACTCGGTTGAGACTTTTTCCAGCCATCAGAAACTCCTTTGCAGGGGTTCACTATAGCAGAATTGGTGGGTTGAAAATGGTGCGCCAAGCCAGAAAACGATGGACAAAGTCCAATTTGGGGCTAGTGGGGGCAAACTGCTAAACGCTAAGAGCTAACGGCATCTTGAGGTATAATCCCGCCATGCCTGCCGCACCCGGAGCGCCTAAAGCTGTTGGGATGGTTCCCGAGGAACTCAAGTGGGAACCGAAGTCTAAAGGTTTGACCACGCCGCGCAAAAAGAAGCCGAAAGAACTCGCCGTCATCACCGAATGCTGCACGGGATGTGCCGGCTCGCCCGCCTGCGTCGAGTATTGCCCGGTGGAAGACTGCATGTTCTGGGTGCCGGACGAAGACAGCACGCCCT